>CAMNNO010000144.1 GCA_946545475.1 uncultured Blautia sp. | reverse complement strand
AGCAATAAGAAAACTTGACAAAACGCATGACAATATAAACAGAATAAACGATATAATAAGAGAACTTGAAGATAGAATTGAACCACTAAAAGAAGAAAGCGAAAAAGCTCTAGAATACAATGACATAAAAAGCAAATTAGAAAACTTAGATATCGCATTAATAACCGAAGACATTACAAATTTAAACTTCGAATATAAAAACTCAAAAGAAACATAGCGCTCCCTCCCCCTCCCTCCTACCGCCAGGTAACCACAAACTACAAAAAAGGAGACAATAATTGGAAATCGGTTGAAAATCCTTTTACCCCCCTCAAAAAGACATCCGTCAAAATCCGCAACATTTTCAACCTTTTTCTGCGCTTTCCCAAAGCGCAAGACATATTATACAAAATATACTACCGATAATTATGCATAATTGCCACACACAACTCCCAACTCCCTCTTCAGACACAAAAAAATCATAAAAAATTTTATTTTTCATATTCCCTTTTTAAAGAAATGCTGTTATAATAAGACAGTCGAAACCAAAACTTTCATCAATTAACAGGAGGTTAATCATGAAAAGAAAAGTAATTTCCACAATCCTGGCCGCTGTTATGGCTGCTACCACGTTCATGGCTGTTCCGGCTATGGCTGAAAACGATTTCGCCGACAAGAAGGTTGGCATCTGCATGTACACCTTCGCCGACAACTTCATGACCCTGTATCGCACCGAGCTTGAAAGATATCTGGTTGAGAAGGGCTTTGACAAGGCCAACATCCAGATCCTCGACGGCAACAACGACCAGGCTACCCAGTCCGGCCAGATCAACAACCTGATCTCTGACAAGGTTGATGTCCTCATCATCAACATGGTTACTCCTCTGACCGCTGAGGATGTTACCGACAGAGCAGTTGAAGCTGGTATCCCGCTTGTTTACATCAACCGTGAGCCCTCTGAAGAAGAAGAAGCCCGCTGGGCAGAGAACAACTGGGATGTTACCTATGTTGGCGCCGATGCCCGTCAGTCCGGCACCATGCAGGGCGAGATCATTGTTGACCTTGGCCTTGACACTGTTGACCTCAACGGCAACGGCAAGGTTGACTATGTCATGATCGAAGGCGACCCCGAGAACGTTGACGCTCAGTTCCGTACCGAGTTCTCCATCAAGGCTCTGACCGATGCTGGTCTCGAAGTCAACGCCATCATGGATGAGATCGGTATGTGGGATCAGACCAACGGCTACAGCATTGCCAATCAGGCTCTTGCCTCCAACGGCGCTGACATCGAAGTTATCTTCTGCAACAACGACGCTATGGCTCTTGGCGCTCTGGAAGCTATCGAAGGCGCTGGCCGCAAGGTTGGCGAGGACATCTTCCTTGTAGGCGTTGACGCTCTGGTTGAGGCCCTCAACGATGTTATCGAAGGCCGCATGACCGGTACTGTTTTCAACGATCACATTGCTCAGGCTCAGGGTGCTGCTGACGCTGCCATCAACTACATCACCGGCGCTGGCAACGAGCACTACATCGGCTGCGACTATGTCAAGGCTACCGCTGAGAACGCTGCTGATATCCTTGCTCTTCTTACCGAATAATAAGATTCAGGATAATAAGCTTCAGGCGTTATAATTAAAAAACACCAAAAGTGAAAATCAACGGGAGGTGCGGGTGTTAAATGTAGCACCCGCGCCTCCTGTTTATTATTGCAGGAGCGCGCATAATAAACTGTCCGGTTGCGGCGCTTTCTGCCTTTTAAGAGCGTATTTAGGAGGAGAACATGTCAGAGTATCTGCTTGAGCTGAAAGGTGTTTGCAAGTCCTTTCCTGGCGTAAAGGCACTTGACGGTGTCAATCTGTCTCTTCGCCCGGGTACCGTGCATGCCCTCATGGGAGAGAACGGTGCAGGAAAATCTACACTGATGAAATGTCTCTTCGGCATCTATAAGATGGACGAAGGCGAAATTTACCTTGAGGGAGAAAAGGTTACAATTACCGACCCGGACGACGCCATGAATAAGGGCATTGCCATGGTGCATCAGGAATTGCAGCCGGTTCTTGCACGTAGCGTTGGAGAAAATATGTACCTGGGCCGTTTCCCGGTTAAAAAATACGGGCCTCTCCAGGTCATCGACCATAAAAAAATGTATGAGGAGACACAGTACTGGCTGGACCAGGTGAAGATGGACTTCAACCCGAAAGCCCTGCTGGGATCTCTGTCCATCGGCCAGATGCAGTCCGTTGAGATCGCGAAAGCCGTTTCCCGGAATGCCAAGGTCGTTATCCTCGATGAGCCGACCTCTTCCCTGTCCGACAAGGAAGTTGAGGCTCTGTTCCGCATCATGAATGACCTCCGTGACAAGGGCGTCGCCATGGTCTACATCTCCCACAAGATGGATGAGATCAAGCGCATCGCCGACGACATCACCATCATGCGCGATGGCCAGTATGTTGGCACCTGGCCGGCCTCCGAGATGACCACCGACGACATCATCCGCAACATGGTCGGCCGTGAGCTGACCAATGTCTATCCGGAGCGCAATGTCGAGATCGGCGATGTGGTCCTTGAGGTTGAACACTTAAGCTCCATTCATGAGCGTTCCTTCCAGGATGTCTCTTTCAACCTCCGCAAGGGCGAGATCCTCGGCTTTGGCGGCCTGGTAGGCGCCCAGAGAACCGAGATGATGGAAGGTATCTTCGGCATCCGTAATCTTTCCGGCGGCACGATCAAGGTCAACGGCAAGGAAGTCAAGATCAAGAGCCCGGCAGATGCCATGAACAGCGGTATCGGCATGATCACCGAGGACCGCCGCGGCAACGGTATCTTCGGATGCCTGTCTATTAAGGACAACGTTGGTGTTGCTGTCTATAATAAGTATCTTAAGGCCGGCTTCGTGCTGGATCACCCGTCCATGAACAAAGTCGTGAATGACAGCATCGACAAGCTCCGCATCAAGACGCCGAGCATGAAGGAGCACATTGAGCACCTGTCCGGCGGTAACCAGCAGAAGGTTATCATTGCCCGCTGGCTGGCCAACGATCCGGAGATCCTGATCATGGATGAGCCGACCCGTGGTATCGACGTCGGTGCCAAGCATGAGATTTATGAGATCATGAACCAGCTGGCCGCCCAGGGCAAGGCCATCATCATGATCTCTTCTGAAATGGCAGAGCTTCTGGGTATGTCTGACCGCATCTATGTTATGTGCGCAGGCAAGATGAGAGGCGAGATCACCGAGAAGGCCGAGATGACGCAGGAAAATGTCATGGCATATGCCACCCAGTTTTCCGATACACCAGGCACAGCGCCTGAAAAGGCCGATTCTAACCAGGCAACACAGATCTGATAGCGGAGGAGCTTCATAATGAAAAAGAATAAAACATTAGATTTCCTGATGGATAACGGGGTTATCATCCTGGTCGTTATCCTCGTTATTGTCACCAGCTTCTATAACAAAAACTTCATGACCTGGAGCAACTGGTCCAACATTATTGAGATCATGAGCTACCGTCTGGTTATCGCCCTTGGCATCGCCGGCTGCATCATCACCGCGGGCTGCGACCTTTCCGCAGGCCGTATGATCGGTTTTGGCGCCTGTATTTCCGGCTGGTTCATGCAGAAGGCCGGAAGCGGCAAGCTCTATCCCAACCTTCCGGAGATCCCGGTTATCCTGATCATCATCCTGACCATGCTGATCTGCGGCGCGTTCGGCAGCATCACAGGTTCCTTTATCGCTTTCCTTCATGTTCCTCCGTTTATCTCCACCATGGCTATGATGGAGGTCATCTACGGCCTCAACCTGATCCTGACTCCCAAGAACCTGGGCGGTTACAGGGATTCCTACAAATTCTTCTACAAGACCTCCTTCCTGGGGATCAAGCCTGGTATCTGGATCGCTCTTGGCATGGCTGCCCTGACATGGTTTATCTTTAACATGACCCGTCACGGCAAGTATATGTATGCCATCGGCGGCAATCCCCAGGCTGCGGAAGTTGCCGGTGTTCCCGTGCGTCTCACCCTGGTCCTGATCTATATGAAGGCTGCCATGTTCTACGGCCTGGCCGGATTCCTCATCGGCGTTCAGGTCAACGGTGCTTCTGTTAATACCGGCCTTGGCTACGAGATGGAGGCCATCGCCGCCTGTACCATCGGCGGTGTATCCGTTTCCGGTGGCCGTGGCCGCGTCAGCTCCGCTTTCATCGGCGTTGCTGTTTTCGAGATCCTGAAGACAGCCCTCCGCTTCCTCGGCGTTAACAACAACATCCAGTGGATTGCCCTTGGTATCATCATCTACATCGCTATCTCCCTGGATATCAGGAAGTACGTGGCCAAGAAATAATATTTGAGAATAATATTTGAAAATAATATTTGAAAATAATATTTGAAAATAATGATCTGAAAATGGATTCCTGCCCCGGCTCCCGCCGCATAGCGTGGGCATGAGAAGGGCAGGGCAGAAAGGCCGGCAGGGGACTGCCGGCCCTTCTGCCCGATTCACCAATTGGGAGAAATGATATGGAACAGGGAAATTTTTTTGAGGAGGCTGCTCTGCCGCTGATCGCCGCGGCCGCCCTTATCTTTTTTGGCATCCGGGCCAGATTCTTTCACAATCTCAGCTACATCCGGGGAAGAAATGCCGCCCCGCTCAAGGATGAAAAGGCGTACTGCGAGGCTGCGGGGAACCTTATGTTCCTGCTGGCGGGGATTTCCGTCGTTCTGGCCGTGGTGGCCTATTTTATCTCGGAGATAGCCGGATTCGTGATCATGGTCGCGGGACTTGTCCTCTTTTTTGCGCTGTGGGTCAGGATGAACCGGAAATACGGGGAATGAAAATTGTCAAGAGGAAATTGTTCACAAAAAATATCGGAGAAAATAGACATTTTAACGAATTAGCATTTGAAAGTTTCTTTGCAATTGACAGAAATACGGAAAACGATTAAAATAATTTTGTTCAACATTTATGCAACGCTCTTATACGAAAAGGAGGATTTTGTATGAAGAGACAGTTAATCTCCAGCCTGTTGGCAGCGGCCATGGTCGCCAGCGCCATCAGCGCGCCTGCGTTTGCCTACAACAATCCGCAGACGGACACATCTGTTACGGAATCCGAGGTTGCCAGTGCCCAGATTTCCATGCAGATCGCCAAGGAAGGTATCGTTCTTCTTGAGAACAACAACGATGCCCTTCCGATCGCCTCTGAAGGCGATGTTGCCCTGTTTGGCATTGCTGCCATTCAGACGACCAAGGGCGGCACCGGTTCCGGCGCTGTCAACAACCGTATCGTTTATGCCGATGGCTCTGTTGTAGAAGGCGAAGCTATCGCGACATCCATCCTGGACGGCTTCGAAAATGCCGGCTACAATGTCCTGACAAAGGACTACCTGGTAGCCCTTGACGAGGCTGCTCCCCTTGAGACCGGCGGCCTTGGCATGGGAAGGTCCAACCTGGCCGATGACACCGCGCTTTCCGAGTGCTTCACGGATGAAGAGCTTGCCGCTCTTGCCGAGAAAGTGGACACCGCTTTCTACAGCATCCGCAGGAACGCCGGCGAAGGTGCCGACCGTGTCGTAGAGAACGACTACAACCTGTCTGAGAACGAGCTCGGCAACATCAAGAAGCTGGCCGAGGTCTTCGACAAGCTGGTCGTCCTCCTCAACGTTATCAACTGCGATGCCAGCTGGTTTGCAGAGTCCGGCGCTGATGCCCTGGTTCTGGTTTCCAATCCTGGCGAGCTGGGCGGCGATGCCATCGTATCCGTGCTGAACGGCGAGACCAACCCCTCCGGCAAGCTGGTTGACACCTGGGCAAAGAGCATCTATGACTGGCCCTCCAGCGAATACTTCAGCAACATCAACCCGGATGATCCCTGGGCTGACAAGGTTGAGTATTACTATGAAGATGTCTTCGTAGGCTATCGCTATTTCGATACCTTCAACGCGGACGCTGTCCTCTATGACTTCGGCTATGGCCTTTCCTACACCACCTTTGATATCGCTGTCGACGATGTTACGGCTGACGCTGACAAGGTTTCTGTCACCGCTACCGTCACCAACACCGGCGATGTGGCCGGCAAGGAAGTTGTCGAGATCTACTTCTCCGCTCCCGAAGGCCGTATCCTTAAGCCCTATCAGGAACTGGTTGCCTATGGCAAGACCGATATCATCGAGCCCGGCGCTTCCCAGACCCTGACCATCTCCTTCCAGACCTCCGAGATGTCCTCTTACTATGAGGATGCCGCCGCTTACATCCTTGAAGCCGGCGACTATATCATCCGCGTGGGCAACAGCTCCAGGAACACCGTTCCGGCCGCTGTCATCACCCTGGATGCCGATGCTGTCACCGAGCAGCTGGCCAACAAGATGCAGCTTACCCGCTATGGCGTATATCCGGGCGGCTCCTCGGGCCAGTATGACGATGTTGTATCTCAGGAAGGCAATGTTGAGCAGTACAACGAGTTCTATGCGGCCTTCCTTGAAGCCAACAAGGACGGCAAAGGCCTGGATGGCGGCTCCGATGCCCCCATCGCCCTTTCCATCGCTGCTGCTGATATCGTGGCCACCAATCCTTATGAAGAAAAGGGCGTAGATCCCACTTCTGAGGATGTTGAAGCCTACATCTCCGCTACGACGGAAGTCGAGACCATCGGCGAAGTCGGCTATGACTATGCCCTTGGCAAAGAATACCAGATCATCCCCGTAGAGTACAAGGATGAAGAAGGCAACCTCATCAACTACCGCGTGAAGAGCGGCAGCGAAGAGGATGGCACCGCTGTATATTACACCCTGGTTGATGTCCAGAAGGGTGATATCACGCTTGACCAGTTCATTTCCGGCCTGACCATCTCCGAGATGGCTGATATCGTTGAGGGCGGCAGCAAGTCCCCGAACGCCAACGGCCAGTCTTCCGGCGGCCAGTCCCCGAACACCAAGAAAGCCGGCCAGGATGTTGTTGACTACACCAACGCTGAGGCTGTTAATGGCCAGGCTGGCCAGACCGTCGGCCTTTACATCGCCAGCCGCGCTATCCCGACCATGACCAACGCGGACGGCCCTGCAGGCCTTCGTATCTCCCAGCACTATGTCGGCCTTGACGGCAACGACTATTATCAGTACTGCACCGCTTACCCGGTCGGCACCATGATCGCCCAGACCTGGAACACTGATCTTGCCTACCTGATGGGCTCCTATGTCGGCCAGGAAATGTACCGCTATGGCGTGACCGAGTGGCTGGCTCCCGGTATGAACATCCACAGGAACCCGCTCTGCGGCCGTAACTTTGAATACTACTCCGAAGATCCGCTCATCGCTGGCCTTACCGGCGGCAACGAGGCCCTCGGCCTTCAGAGCAACCCCGGTGTCGGCGTTACCTTCAAGCATTTCGCCGGCAACGACCAGGAGAACAGCCGTAACAACCAGAACGACGTTGTTACCGAGCGCGCCTTCCGTGAGATCTATCTGAAGCAGTTTGAGACTGCTGTTAAGCTTTCCAACCCGATGGGCATCATGACCAGCTATGGTATCGTGAACGGTACGCCTACCGCTAACGACTGGGAGCTGATGGAAGACATCCTTCGCACCGAGTGGGGCTTTGACGGTCTTGTTATGACTGACTGGGGCGGCTCCGGCGGTATGACCGACGCTCTTGCCATGCATGCCGGCAACGATCTTATCATGCCCGGCGGCGATGTTTCCACCAAGATCCTTCCCTACATTCTTGACGGCGCTCCCGCTATCGAATATGATGAGAACGGCATCGCCATCGATGGCGGCTATCCCGCTACGGTTGCCACGACCATGGCCTTCGGTACCTTCGTATGGAACCGCGTGTCCACCAACTGGGGCGACTACAGGCTGGATCCGAACGGCTCCGACTTCAATGTCACCACCACCGAAGAAGCCTTCACGACCAAGACCATCCCGGTTCTGGTTGACAACGCTTTCGTCGACACGACCATCGAAGACGTGATCGCCGGCCTCGAAGAGCAGGGCACCGCTTCTGCAACCAAGAATGACGACGGCACCGTCACCATCACCTACAAGATGATCCAGGCCTCCGCCAACGACGGCACGCACTATGTGCAGAACTACAAGGATCACGCCATCACCGAGACCACGAACATGCTCGGCGAAGTGGACTACAACACCCTGTCCCTGGCTGACCTCCAGAAGAGCGTCAAGAGGATCCTGACCGTCGCTATGCGCTCCCTGCAGTGGCAGGAAGTTCTTGAGCAGTATGAAGCTCAGAACGCCGAGAACATGAGCGCCTACGCTGTCGGCTCCTTCACCGACGCCGTCGGCCCGACCGTCACCTATGTTACTGTCGAGAAATAATATATGCGCACGGATTTTCAGCGGAAGTAGCCGCTAAAGCGGCGAAAATTCGGCGCAGGAAACGAATGAAAACGCAAGCGTTTT
>CAMNNO010000143.1 GCA_946545475.1 uncultured Blautia sp. | reverse complement strand
ACAGAAGTTCCGCCTTCTCAAAAATCCTGAGCTTCGCGCTTTTGGACCGCGGATTCTTTTTATAAAAGTTCCGCTTTCTCAAAAATCCTGAGCTTCGCGCTTTTAGACCGCGGATTCTTTTCTATCTCATCGGCACTGGGAAGTATCGGTTTTTTTGTTATGACATATCCCTGGCTTTTCCTGCCGCACACGCAGACCGGGAAGGAGGGCGGGCATATGCAGGGGTTCTCCGCTGTGCGGAAAGCGTTTTTGACGATACGGTCCTCAAGGGAGTGGAAGGTGATAATGCAAAGCCTCCCTCCCGGAAGGAGGAAATCGATCATATCCGCCAGGGACTCCTCAAGAACCCTAAGCTCCTGGTTAAGCTCGATCCGGATGGCCTGGAATGTCTTCTTGGCCGGATGGCCGGAAAGCGTGCCGCGGACCTTTTGCGGGATAGCCCCCGCAATGACCTCGGAAAGCTCTAAGGTCGTCTCTATGGGATGCTTTTCTCTTTCCAGAACAATATGCCTGGCAATGTTTCTGGCGAATTTATCCTCGCCATAATCGCGGATGACCCGGCATAATTCTTTTTCATCATAGCCGTTGACGATGTGATAGGCCGTCTTTTCCTGCCGGGTGTCCATCCGCATATCCAGAGGGGCATCCTCCCGATAGGAAAAGCCCCGCTCCGGGCTGTCCAGCTGGTGGGAGGAGACCCCCAGATCCAGCATGATGCCGTCGGCGCCGGCTATACCAAGTTTTTTTGCTTCCATAACCATGTAACAATAATTGCTGCGGATGAGACGCGCCTGTGGATAACCCGACAGCCTCTCACCAGCAGCAATTATTGCATCCTGGTCTTGATCTATACCAATCAATCTCCCCTGGGCAGAAAGCCTCTTGCAGACCTCAAGCGAGTGGCCTCCGCCACCCACCGTGCCATCCAGATAAATACCATCCGGACGGACCCGCAGGCCATCGATCGTTTCCTGAAGCAGAACAGATGTATGGTTAAACTCCATTTGTACACTCCATTTCTGTAGGCACACCTTCCGTTTCCTTGTCTGTCGCCTTGTCTGTTTCTTTCCTCCTGTCATCACCCGCTGAGCAGAAACGCTTCTCCCCCGCTTTTCTCCTTCGGTACGGATGATGACTTTCGATTCTCCGGCTCCACCTGGCACCACAAAACGACACTTTCTGCCACTTCACTTTATTATATTACCTTATTTGTACGCAAAATACAAGAGGAAATTTTTCCGTCTTATGACTGTTTGCCGCTATCCTCCGCGCCTTTTGTCTCACGCCACAGGGTTTCTATATCCATAGACTTAAAGGAATCAACAGATTTAAGCGAATCCGCCGATTTAGGGGAAGGCGCGGTCCGGGAAGGTTCCTGCTCCGCGTCCGCGGCGGCCGAGCGTTCGGCTTCCGCCTGATATCTGGCGTTGCGGATCTTAAGGGCTCTCTCCTCAAGGTCCTCCCGCCTGGTCCGCTCTCTCTCCCTCTGGCGCCTCTCCTCCTCCGCCCTCATGGCATCCTCCCTGCGGTATCGCTCATTCCGGGCTTTTTTCACGTCCTCGCGCTTTTTGGTCAGGGAGCGCGTGATCAGCACGGCCATAAGCGCGACCACGGCCAGCGGCACCGCCACTGCCGTGTTAAAGGGAATGCCGATCTCGGGAGCCATAAGGCTGTCGGTGCGGAAGTACGCGCAGCCGCCGACGATCAGGCTGCCCCAGAACAGGTATCTCCACAGAGACTCCCCTTTGAAACGGTTAGCGCGGCTCCTGACAGCCAGATATATCGCCAGGGCAAGGCACAGCAGGCTTTCCACCAGGAAAAGGGGGAATACCTGGATGTGGGAGACGCCTCTGATATCGACCAGGTTCTGCCTCATAACATCCGTAACCTGGCTGGAGCGCACCGTCGAGAGCGGGAGCGCCATCGCGGCAAAAGAATCCGTATAGGGCCCCAAGCCCTCCCGGTTAAAAAAGTCGCCCCAGCGGACAATGGCTTCACCGGCCACAAAAGGCCCCACCAGGATATCCATAGCCTGGCCGACCGACGCTTTTGAAGAAAAGACGCAGAAAAGCCAGGCGCCGACCACGCCGCCCAGAAGGGCGCCGTAAAAATTCAGGCCTCCGGTCCGCACGTTGAGCATCCGGATAACATTGCCGGCAAAGCTGTCGCTCTTCAGGAAGACATAAACGGCCCTAGCCCCGGCAAAACCGCCAATCACGGCACAAAGGGCCGCCCCCAGGTAAAGATTGGGATCCAGGCCTTTTTTCCTGGCGGATCGCCTGACAGCCAGAAAGCCGATAAGAAGCATAAGAGCGATCAGAATGCCCTCAACGGTGATCTCCTGTCCCAGGACCATAAACGACCGCGGGACATAGGAAAATGTCAGTTTCAGTTTTGGAAAATGAATGGCCATTCGTTCCTCCCGTTACATATTACGATAAAGCTCTTATTGTACAGGGGTCTTATCCATCAAACATTAAACCGGAAAAGAATGACATCGCCGTCCTGGACGACATAATCCTTGCCTTCCATCCGGACAAGGCCCTTTTCCCTGGCGCCGGCATAGGAGCCGCAGTCCAGAAGGTCCCGGTAATTGACCACTTCCGCCTTAATGAATCCCCTCTCGAAATCCGTATGGATCTTTCCGGCGGCCTGGGGGGCCTTTGTCCCGATCTTTATCGTCCAGGCCCGGGTCTCATCCTCGCCGGCGGTCAGGAAGCTCATAAGCCCCAGCAGGCGGTAGCTGGCCCTGACAAGCTTGGACAGGCCGCCCTCCGAAAGCCCCAGATCCTCCAGGAACATCTTCTTCTCCTCATCATCGAGCTCCGCGATCTCCTGCTCGATCTGGGCGCAGATGACAAACACCTCGCTGCCGTGGCTGGCGGCAAAGTTCTTGACTGCCTGTACGTGGGGGTTGCCCGCGCCGTCGTCCGCAAGGTCCTCCTCCGAAACATTCGCCGCGTAGATGACGGGCTTGGCCGTCAGGAGATTATACATGGCCATAAAGCCGGCCTCGTCCTCATTCTCGATCTCGAGGGTGATGGCCATGTTGCCGTTTTCCAGGTGGTCTTTCACCTTCTGTAAAAATGCCGCCTCTTTCCCGGCTTCTTTATCCATGCGGGCGGTTTTTCCCACCTTGGACAGGCGCCTGTCCACAACCTCGAGGTCGGCAAAGATAAGCTCCAGGTTGATGGTCTCGATATCCCTCAAAGGATCGATGGAGCCGTCCACATGAATGACATTGTCGTCCTCAAAGCAGCGCACCACATGCACAATGGCATCCACCTCGCGGATGTTGGCCAGGAACTGGTTTCCCAGGCCCTCACCCTTGGACGCCCCCTTCACCAGGCCGGCAATGTCCACAAACTCAATGACAGCCGGCGTCACCTTCTTTGAGTGGTAAAACTCTCCCAGGAGGGGAAGCCTCTCATCCGGGACCGTCACCACGCCGACGTTGGGGTCGATGGTGCAGAACGGATAGTTGGCCGATTCGGCCCCCGCCTTTGTCAAAGAATTAAAAAGTGTACTTTTGCCTACATTCGGCAGGCCCACGATACCTAGCTTCATGTTATCCTCTATCTCCTTAAGTTCTGGTTATCATATGCGCACGGATCTTCGGCGAAAATTCGGCGCAGGAAACGGGTCAAAACGCAAGCGTTTTATTCGTTTCCTATAACTTTACGTATCTGATCTTATACTCGCGAGCGAATTTAACTGCCGACTGTAAATTTCCGCCGCGGTGAAGGCTCGCCGCGGGCAGCTATAACCGCCCGCGAGTATAAATTATAACAAACGGGTTCCCTATTTTCAATAAGCAACTGAAAAAACTCTGTCCGGCGGCTCCATTTTTCCGTGATTTTTCATTGTCAACCGGTTTGCGGATATGTTATACTTCAAACATCTATACTCGCGAGCGTAGAAAGTCAACACTTTTTATACTGGTTACGCTTAATAATTGCCGCGTGCAATTATTCTGGTGTAACTGCATATACCGCGGGTTATGCGTAAGTACTAAGAAAAATGCCTGTGGCATTTTTTATACAGGGATATCTGCGACCAAAAAGATATCCGGAAAGGGACAAACCTATGCCCAAGACTCACGAACCGTTTCGCTCTTCTTCCAGCAAAAGGCTGGTTTTGATCGTCGATGACGAGCAGATCAACAGGGATCTTCTCGGTTTTATGCTGGATGGCACCTATGACTGCCTCTACGCCGCCAATGGCCTCGAAGCGCTCCGGGCGATCCGTAAGTACCGCGATACCCTCAGCCTTGTCTTTCTGGACCTTAACATGCCGGAGATCCACGGCCTGGACCTTTTGAAGATCATGAAATCCGACCCCAGCCTCCGCCAGGTTCCCGTTATGGTCATTACATCCGAAAATAATGCCGAGGTCGAGAGCCTGCAGCTGGGCGCCATGGACTTTATTCCCAAGCCCTATCCCCAGCCGGAGATCATCCTGGCCCGTGCCAGGCGCATCATCGAGCTCTCGGAGGACCGCCAGATCATCCGTTTTACCGAGCGGGATTCCCTCACCAGGCTCTTCAACCGGGATTATTTTTTCGGCTACAGCCATCAGCTCGACCTCTTCCGCAAGGACCAGCCCATGGACGCCATCCTGGTTGACATCAACCACTTTCATATGCTCAACGAGCGCTTCGGCCGTTCCTTCGGGGACGAGATCCTCCGCCGTGTCGCCGAAAAGCTCGGGGAGAGCGTTGAGGCAAACGGCGGCATCATATGCCGGCGGGATGCCGATGTCTTCCTGATCTACTGTCCGCACGGCATGGACTACGAGGCGGCGGTAAAAAGCGCTTCCATCCATCTCGGCGAGGACCCCCTGATGCCTTCCGGCCAGGTCCATCTGCGCATGGGCGTCTACGAAAACGTGGATAAGAGCCTGGACCTGGAGCGCCGCTTTGACCGCGCCAAGCTTGCCGCCAACACACTTCGGGGCAACTGCGTCAGGAGCGTGGCCTTCTACACCGAAGAGATGCACCAGAAAGAAATTTTTGACGCCCAGCTGGTCGACGATTTTTATCCTGCCCTCATGCAGAAGCAGTTTAAGGTCTACTATCAGCCGAAATACGACATCAGCCAGCGCCGTCCCTTCATCGCCAGCGCGGAAGCCCTGGTCCGGTGGCAGCATCCCACTCTCGGCCTTATCATGCCCGGCTCCTTTATCCCTCTTTTTGAGGAGAACGGGCTGATCCCGCAGCTGGACCGCTTTGTCTGGCGCGAGACCGCCGCGCAGATCGCCAGGTGGAAGCGGCAGTTCGGCTTTGCCATCCCGGTGTCCGTCAATATCTCCCGAGTCGACATCTACGACCCGGAGCTGACGACCTTTTTCCAGTCCATCCTGAAACAGTATGGGCTTCAAAGCCACGAGCTCCGGCTTGAGATCACGGAATCCGCCTACAACGACAATGCCGACCTCATCATCCAGACCGTCGGGCAGCTGCGTTCCATGGGCTTCTGCATTGAAATGGACGACTTCGGCACCGGCTACTCTTCGCTCGGCATGATCTCCAACCTGCCCATAGACGCCCTGAAGCTGGACATGATGTTTGTCCATAATGCCCTGCGGGGAGACCTGGACGCCCGCATGCTCAAGCTCGTCCGGGATATCGCCAATTACCTGTCCGTTCCGGTCATCGCGGAAGGGGTGGAAACGCTGGAACAGGCACAGGCTCTTAAGGATGCCGGGTGCGACATGCTCCAGGGCTTCTATTTCTCAAAGCCCGTCCCGGCCGAAGCCTTCGCCGAGCTGGCCAGGACCTCATCGCTCCCCGCCGGCAGCGACGCCGAACAATAAGTTTCAAGGATATCGAACTGTGCGGTCACTAAAGTGACCGCTACCAACGGCATTCGCAAAATATTCAGTCTCTTGCCTGTATCATCAACAGCCTGCCGGAGCGGAAAGACACATGCGCCTGTCTTTCCCCTCCGGCCATTTTGTTGCTGAGGGTCAATCCGGCATCCGACAGCGAAAGGGCATAATCCTCCAGCGGATAATAAAAGCCGGAAAGCGTAAGCCCCTCCACCGGCCCGTCCAGGGCAAAAAAAGAAATGTTCGGCCCGAAGAGCTCTTCCCTTTCGATAGTCTGGTCCTTTGATACGAGCTCGGCCCGGTTGTGCTCATCGACCAGCACAAGATGGCACCCCATCTCTTCCCCCCACAGCATCAGGCCGATATTCGCCATCACATGGTCCAGGCGGCTCCCGGTGCATCCCAGCAGCCAGAACGTGTCGAAGCCTTCGCGGTGAAGATAAGTGACCGCGGCCTGAGTATCCGAGTCGTCCTTTTCCGGCCTGAGCCGCACCACCTTTGTCTGCCCGGCCTCCTCCAGGCGGCACAGCCATTCCATAGCCTCGCGGCTTATGCTGTCAAAATCCCCGATAGCCATGTCCGGCGCAATGCCGTGCCGGTAAAGAAAATCCGCCCCGCTGTCCGCCGCGGCGACCAGGCGCCCCGCCCGGCCGGGAGCGCTAAGAGGCTCCCCCGCCTCTTTTTTGTCATATAAAGATCCGCCATATAAAAAATCGAGGGCAAAATCCTCGTCAATTCTGCCCCCGCTGATAATAACCGCTGTTTTCATCATATCCTCTGTCCATTTTCCCATACACATGCCCGTCCCGCGCTGCCTTTCAGCTCTACCGCTCCGCCTGTCCCGGCAGCAGCCGCTTTTCTATATCAGCCATGCCGGCCTTGAGGGTCCTTACGCGTTCCCGGATATCCGGGCCGAAGGCCGATGAGCCGCATACCAGCCAGTTTGCCCCGGCTGCCATGACTGTTTCCATGGTGGAAAGATTGATGCCGCCGTCCACCTGCAGCTCGATATCCCTGCCGCACTCCTCTATCATGCGGCGCACAGCCTTGATCTTGTCCGTGCATGCCGCAATATAGCTCTGGCCGCCAAACCCCGGCTCCACGGTCATCACCAGGACAAGGTCAACATCGCCAAGATAGGGGGCCACCTCGCCGGCGGGCGTCCCCGGCTTTATGGAGAGCCCCGCCTTGAGCCCCTGGGAGTGGATGGCCTCAAGAGCCGCGCGGACATCCGGGCAGGCTTCCAGGTGGACCGTTATGCGGTCGGCCCCGCACCTGGCAAAATCGCCGATATAGCGGACCGGGTCCGTGACCATCAGGTGAACGTCAAATACCAGAGGGCACTCTTTGCGTATGGAAGAAATGAGCGGCATGCCAAAAGAAATGGAGGGCACAAACATGCCGTCCATCACGTCAATGTGAAGAATGTTTATATTTTCCTCTCTAAGGACTGCCAGCTGCTCACCCAGACGGTTAAAATCCGCCGACAGTATCGAAGGACAGATCTCATACATCATCGTCTTCTCCTTTCCGCATTCATCTCTTATCATACAGTTCCTGGTGCAGGGTCTGGTAGCCCTCGTAGCGGACAAGGCTGATCGCCCCCCCTTCGAGCGCTTCCTTAACCGCGCAATCCGGCTCATGAATGTGCTGGCAGCCCTGGAAGCGGCATTTATCTTCATAGGGGGCAAATTCCGGATAATAGTCCCGAAGGGAACGCCAGGAGAGCGCCTCCGGCAGAAACAGGCTCGAAAACCCGGGCGTATCCACCAGGAAGGTGCCCTGACCCAGAGGAAGTAGCTGGGAGTGCCGGGTCGTGTGCTTTCCTCTTTGAAGCTTCCGGCTGACCTCCCCCGTCTCCATGACGACATCCGGCTGCAGAAGGTTTGAGAGCGAAGATTTGCCCACCCCCGAAGGTCCGGCCAGAACGGTCGTCCTGCCCGATAAAAGTTCCCTGACCTCTTCAAGGCCCTCCTCCCTTTTCAGGCTTAAAAGCACGGTGGGTATGCCGGCCGGGCGGTAAATATCAAGAAGCGCCCTTCCTTCCTCTTCGCCTTTCAGGTCCGCCTTATTAAAGCAGATCACCGAAGGAACTCCCATATATGCCATCTGGATCAGGAATTTATCCAGAAGGAGAAAATTCGGCCTGGGGTTATCCACCGCAAATATCACCATCGCCTGGTCGACATTGGCTACCATGGGGCGCACAAGGGAATTTTTCCTGTCATAGATGACCGTGATATTCCCCTCTTTATCCCCTTCATGCGTGACCGTCATATCCACGTCGTCCCCGACCATGGGCTTGGTGTGGTCCTTGCGAAAAATGCCCTTCGCCTTACAGGCATACAAAATGCCGTCCTCGGCATAGACATAATAAAAACCGGCGATTCCCTTGATTATCTTTCCCCGCATGCTTGCCTCTCGATCGGGCCGGAGAGGGGAGCCCCCTCTTCGGCCGCAGGGCGGCGTCCGGCATAAGCCGAACGCCGCCCCGGTCATGATATCAGTGCCGCAAGCCAATGGCCTGCGGCACCAAAATTCCAGTTATTTTTATAAAATATCAGCCGTAAAACCACATGCCCTCAGGCATGTGGATACACG
>CAMNNO010000142.1 GCA_946545475.1 uncultured Blautia sp. | reverse complement strand
CCGAGAGCTTTGAGCGGCCCCCCCTCCCCTGGCACCTACCGGTAGGTAAGAGTAAAATAGAAGAGAGACAGAGCCCCCTTCCTTGCCGGCAGGCAAGAATAAAATAAAACCCAATAAGAAACATACCTCGCCGTCAGGCCCCAAAAATCTTATGCGAACTTCATATTCTCCGAAGGATGTTACCTTCCTTTTAAAAGATATCACCGGCCAGGTCGCCCCCCAAGGCGCCTTGGAAAGGGAAACTCTTATTCAGTCGGGCCGGCATTACAGCGAGATGCTGCCCATCGAATACACCCCGGCCAAACCCTACATGGACGCCTACCGCCATGCCCTCTCCTGCTTTGCTCCTTCCGTCGGTGCGGCGACCGGGAGCCTGTGTGACAGGATAGTGGCGAAAAGAGGCGCCTCGATTGTCCTGGTCTCCCTGGCCAGGGCCGGCACCCCGGCGGGGATACTCATAAAACGCTACCTCTCCTTCAAATACCACTTAAATGTTCCCCACTACTCCATTTCCATCATCCGCGACAGGGGGATCGACCATAATGCCATGCGCTACCTCCTCGACCGCTATCGCCCGGAGGACTTACTCTTCGTTGATGGCTGGACAGGAAAAGGTGTCATCCGGCAGGAACTCATAAAAGCCGCGGCTCTGTACAAAGGCGTCTCCCCGGAGATCGCCGTGCTGGCCGATCCGGCCAACATCACCGACCTTTGCGGCACCCATGAGGACATCCTGATCCCCAGCTCCTGCCTGAACAGCACTGTCTGCGGCCTGGTCAGCCGGACCTTCCTCCGGGACGACATCATAGGAAAAGACGATTTTCACGGAGCCGTCTACTATGGCGAACTGAAAGACCAGGACCTCTCATACGAATACATCCAGGCCATCGAAAAAGAATTTACCTTCCATAACCCCACCCCACCCGAAGCCCCGCCCGGAAAAGGCATTGAGGATGTGTCACACATAGCCGAAACCTTTGGTATAACAGATATCAACCTGATCAAGCCCGGCATAGGCGAAACCACCCGCGTCCTGCTCCGCCGCGTCCCCTGGAAGGTCCTCATATCCCCCGGAGCCGAAGCCACAGCAGAACTCAACCATCTCCTCACCCTGGCCCAAGAAAAACAAGTACCCACAACCCCCTTCCCCCTGCTCCACTACAAATGCTGCGGCCTCATCCGCCACATGCCCGACACTTGAAAAATATTAATAAATAAGCCTATGTTCAGAAAGGAGGAAAAACTATGACCATTTTCAAAAAACTTCAAAACGGAAACGACGTGCGAGGCGCCGCCATAGCCACCCAGACTGAGGAGCGGACCCTCTCGCCCCAGGCGGCCGCCTGGATAGCCAGGGCCTTCGGTCTTTTCCTGGCGGATAAAACCGGAAAAGACCTCCCCACCCTTCGCATCGGCATCGGCCATGACAGCCGCCTGACCGCCGCTGACCTTAAGGAAGGCGCCTGCCGCGGCCTGTGCGCCAGCCAGTGCTTTGACTGCGGCCTTATCACCACGCCGGCCATGTTCCAGTCGGTCCTTCTGCCGGAAAGCCGCTTTGACGGCGCGATCATGCTGACCGCCAGCCATCTGCCCTATAACCGCAACGGCATGAAATTTTTCACCGCCGACGGCGCCCTCTCCCATGCCCAGCTGGACACCATTCTCGAGATAGCCGAAAAAGAGGAAAAGGCAAACCGGGAAAAGGCTTCCGCCGGGGAAGCGGATAAAGAGCCGGATCTCGACAGCCTCTCCTATCCGCCCCTGCCCGAAGGCGACGCCTGCCCCCCTGTTCTCCCCTTCGACATGAGAGCCGTCTACAGCACCCACATGCGCACTCTCATCAAGGAGGGCGTAAACGCAGCCGACTACGACCATCCCCTTAAGGGCCTGCACCTTGTCGTGGATGCCGGAAACGGCTCCGCCGGCTTCTTTGCCTTCGATATCCTGGAAAGCCTGGGGGCCGATATTTCCGGCAGCCGCTTCCTGGAGCCCGACGGCACCTTCCCGAACCATGTGCCGAACCCGGAAAATGCCGTGGCCATGCAGGCCATCCGCGAGGCTGTCCTGGAATCGCACGCGGACCTTGGCATTATCTTCGACTGTGACGGCGACCGCGGAGCCGTAGTCTTTGCCGACGGGACCGAGGTCAACCGGAACACCCTCATCGCCCTTTTGGCTGCCATCGTAGCGGAGAGCGCCCCCGGGAGCACCATAGTCACCGATTCCGTGACCAGCGACGAGCTGGCAAGCTTCCTGACCGGCACCCTGGGCCTTAAGCATCTTCGCTTTAAGCGCGGCTACAAGAATGTCATCGACAAAGGCGTAGCCTTGAACGCCTCCGGCGAGAGGTGCGAGCTGGCTATCGAGACCTCCGGGCACGGCGCCTTCAAAGAAAACCATTTTTCCGACGACGGCGCGTACATAGCCGTCAAGATCATCATTCGCCTGGCCCGTTTGAAAGCCGAAGGGAAAAAGATCGAAGATCTCATTTCCGGCCTTTCCTATCCCGCCCAGTCCCAGGAAAAGCGCTTTGCCATCACGCGTGAAAACTTTGCCGATTACGGAAAGACGGTCCTGGCAGACTTTGAAGCCTTCTGCCGCCAGGACGAAAGATTCGCCCTTGTCACGCCCAATTACGAAGGCGTTCGCGTCTCCTACGACATAGACGGAAAACAGGGATGGGTGCTGCTGCGCATGTCCCTCCACGACCCCGTTATGCCCTTCAACCTGGAAGCCCGCCAGGAAGGCGGCTGCGAAGCGGTCATGGCAGCCCTGAAACCGTTCTTTGACAGCTGCGATGGCTTGAAGTGACATAGCATTTTTCTTGAAGAATTTGCCGGTTGCATATATAATAGAGAGAAGCCTTATTTTTTCTCTCCGTCTGTCCTCCGTTGTGCCGGCCAGCCGGGAGATTTCGGACTTTTAGGAACTGCAGCAAAATAACTTGCACAGATCGCGCAGGATCTTCGTTTGTGTACATCGTTCAAAAATCACGCGCATAGCGGGACGATGTACCCGGGCGAAAAGACCAGCAAAATGTGCCAGTTATTTTGCATCAGGTCCTTACCTGAAAGGGGGGCAGCCATGTGCCAGAAAGGCTAAAAAACGCATATACCGCAGACAGTAAAAGGCAGATCCTGGTTGTCGATGACGAGCTTATCAACCGCGAGATCCTGCAAAGCGTCCTGGAACCCTTTTATGAAATCATGACGGCATCCGATGGACAGGAGGCTCTGGAAGCGATCCATAAGTACAGGGAAACCCTTTCGTTAGTCCTTCTGGACATCCGGATGCCGGTCATGTCGGGGCTCGAGGTCCTGAAAAGCCTCGGGACCGATATGGAATGCCAAAACATCCCTGTCATTGTCATGACCGCGGACCAGGAGTCCGAGGTGGCCTGCCTGAACCTGGGCGCGATCGATTTTATCCCGAAGCCCTACCCCGATGAAAAGGTCATTTTAGCCAGGATCACGCGCACCATAGAGCTTTCGGAGGACCGCCGGATCATCCATTCAACGGAAAGGGACCCGCTTTCCGGCCTTTACAACCGCGATTACTTTTATACCTATGCGGAAAAATACGACCGCTTCCACAGGGAGGCGGACATGGACGCCGTGGTGCTGGATATCATCCACTTCCACATGATCAATGAGAGATATGGCCGTTCCTATGGGGACGAGGTGCTCTCGCGACTTGGCGAACGGATAAGGGATTGGGTCCGCGCCGGGGGCGGCCTGGCCTGCCGGCGGGAAGCCGATGCGTTTTTCATCTATACGCCTCACAGGGATGAGTATAAGCCCGTTCTCGAAACGCTCTCCCAGGGCCTTTCGGGCGAGGCGGCCGCGGACAGCCGGATACGGCTGCGCCTGGGCATTTATGAAAATGTGGATAAAACGCTGGGCATCGAGCACTGCTTCGACCATGCCAAGGCGGCCGCCGACAGCGTGCGCAGCAGCTATACCCGCAGCATAGGCATTTACAACCGGACCCTCCACGAGATGGAGGTCTATGAGGAGCAGCTGATCGAGGACTTCCCGCAGGCCCTGGCCGAAGGGCAGTTTAAGGTCTATTTCCAGCCCAAATATGATGTGAAATGCCATCCCCCCATCCTGGCCAGCGCAGAGGCCCTGGTGCGGTGGGAGCACCCTGGGCGCGGCCTTATCAACCCTGGCATTTTTATCCCTCTCTTTGAAAAAAACGGCCTGATCGAGGAGCTGGATAAGCATGTCTGGCGCGAGGCTGCGCGCCAGATACGCATCTGGAAGGAATCGCACGGCGAGGTGCTGCCCATCTCCGTCAATGTTTCCCGCGTGGACATGTACGATCCGGAGATGGTGCCTTTTTTGCAGGAGCTTATCCAGGCGGAGGGGCTTGAGGCGAAGGACCTTCGCCTGGAGGTGACGGAGTCCGCCTATGCCAAGGATTCCCACCAGATCATGGAAACCGTGCATCTCCTCCGGAGCCTTGGCTTCCGGATCGAGATGGACGATTTCGGGACCGGCTATTCTTCGCTGAATATGATCACGACCCTCCCCATCGATGCCCTGAAACTGGACATGTCGTTCATCCAGCAGGCTTTCCGGGAAGGCGGGGACAGCCACATGCTGAACGTGGCTATCAACATCGCCAACCATCTGGGCGTTCCCGTCATCGCGGAAGGCGTGGAGACGGATGAGCAGCTGCTTCTGCTGAAAAACCTGGGCTGTGATCTGGTGCAGGGATATTATTTTTCCCAGCCGATACCCGCAAAAGAGTTTGAAGCCTTTATTGTCGAAAACCAGAAGAGGAAAGGGCTGAAAAAGTGCCGGGCTGAGGAGGCCGGGGCAAAAAGCGGCCCGGATAAGGCCCCATCTGAGGCTTCTTCGGGCCCTGAAAAAGATGGGGCCGCGACGCCGGGGGGAGACGGAGACAAAGCCCAAAAGCTGGGCACGGTGGCCTTTAACCTGAGAAAGGCGTCGGTCTTCTTCATGTGCATAGCCTTTATTGCCGCCATTTCCCTTCTGGTCGTTGACCTGGCCGCGACCAGAGGGTATGAGCGCATGGCCGGCGCCAGCGAGCGCTATATCAGCGCCCAGATGGCGGCCGCCAACATGGAGATCAGTTCGGATTACCTGACGGACCGGGTGCGCTGCTTTGTCGCCACCGGGGACATCGGGTACCTTAACGACTTTTTTACAGAGGTCACGGTGACCAAAAGCCGCGATAAGGCGGTCGCCGGCCTGGAGGAGCTTCTGGCCGGCGGAAAGGAAAGCGCCGCTTACCGGAACCTTGCGAAGGCCCTTGTCCTTTCCAATGAGCTGATCGGGATCGAGTATCATGCCATGCGCCTGGTGCTCGCTTCCGGAGAGTACGATATGTCTGCAGTGCCGGACGAGATTTCCGGCGTGGCGCTGACGGAGGCGGAGGAAGCCCTTACGGCGCGGCAGATGAGGGAGATGGCCCTTGGTATGGTCTTCGACGATACCTATATGGGCTATAAGGAGCGGATACGCGAGTATGTCCGCCTGTGCACACAGGAGCTTTTGCAGGCGTCCAGAGGCGAATTTACCTATGTCACGGAGCGTCTGCGCTTTCTGGTCAACGACCAGAGCATTATGACGTTCATCTTCCTGCTGATCGTCCTGTCCCTGGTGCTGTTTATCCGCTCCCAGATCCGCAAGCCCCTGACAAAGCTTGTGGCGGTTATGCAGGAGCAGGCCGTGGCGGAACCGATGGGGGCCGAGGAGCTGCAGTTTGTGACCCGGACATACAATACCATCCTCGAGGAGAACAAGATCGTCAACGCGCGGCTGAGCCACGAGGCCTCCCACGATGCCCTGACCGGGCTTTTCAACCGGTGGGCCTACGAGATGCTCAGCAAAAGCGTGGACGCCTCCCACATAGCTCTTCTGCTTATCGATGTGGACTATTTTAAGAGCGTGAACGATACCTACGGCCACGATGTGGGCGACCGGGTGCTGTGCCGCGTGGCGGAGGTTTTAAAGAAGAGCTTCCGCTCGGTGGACATCATCTGCCGGATCGGCGGGGATGAATTTGTGGTCATCATGACCCGCGTGGACAGCACCATAGAGGATATCGTCCTGAAAAAGATGGAAAAAGCCAATGAGCTGCTTTTGAACCCCACAGACGGCCTGCCGCCGGTCTCCCTGAGCGTAGGCGTGGCGTTTGCCGACCGCAAGAATCCCCAGGGCGATATCTTCAAAGACGCCGACACCGCCCTCTACCGCGTCAAAGAAGCCGGCAGAAACGGCTGCCGTATCTACGAGTGATCGGATCGGGCAGGAGGCCATATAAATCAGAAAGGTAGGAAGGATGGATCAACCATTGCTCAGCAAAAAACATGAGAGAAGGCGGCAACTTTTCGGGACCGTTTTCTTCATCCTCGCCGGCATCCTCATCAACGGAGCCGGCGCTCGCATAGCCCTTTATTTTCACTGGCCTCTTTTTCTCGACTCGGCCGGAACGATCGCGGTCAGCGCCCTTGTCGGATACTTCCCCGGCATCGTGGTAGGTTTTCTGACAAACCTCCTGAACGGCCTGGCCGATTATACCACCATATATTATTGCTCGATCAATGTCCTCCTGGCCCTGGGATCCTCCTTCCTGGCCAGGAAGGGGTGTTTTTCACGCGTATTAAAGCTGCCGCTTTCCATCGGCCTTCTCTCTTTCATAGGCGGGGGCCTGGGCTCTGTCCTGACCTGGTATCTGTACGGCGGCGGCATTGGGGAAGGGGTTTCCGCTCCATTGGCGAGAGCCATCTACGGAAGCGGCCATGTGTCCCTTTTCTTTTCCCAGTTTCTGGCGGACCTTGCCATTGACGTGCTGGATAAAACCGTGGTGGTATGCCTTCTGTTCCTTTTGTTATGTCTTTTGCCGGATAAGGTGAAAAAAAGGCTGGAGGCGCACAGGGCCGTGGAAAAAGAGCTGCCTTTCGGGAAAAAGATCTCCGGCCTGTCACTGAGGGCCAAGATCCTGCTGATCATCTCGGCCTGTGCCATTGTCATTACCGCTGTGACGACAGGCATCTGCCTGGCCATGTACCATGACTCCGTGGTGGCGGAGGAATCCAAAATGGCTATAGGTATCGCCAATACCGCGGCTTCGTGCTTCGACGCGGACAGGGTGGAGGAATATCTGGCCCTGGGAGAGAAGGCGCCGGGCTATGGGGAAGCCGAGGCGCGTCTGGAAAGCATTGCCGCCAGCGCTCATGACATCTCCTATGTTTATGTGTACCAGATCCGGGAGGACGGCTGCCATGTGGTCTTTGACGCGGATACGGCGGAGCTTGCCGGAGCGGAGCCGGGGACCATCATAGAATTTGACCAGGCCTTTATGCCCTACATCCCGGCCCTTCTGGCCGGCGAGGAGATCGACCCCATCATTTCCGACGAGACCTATGGCTGGCTTCTGACGGTCTACCTGCCGGTCTATAATTCGGAGGGCAGGTGCGCCTGCTATGTCGGCGTGGATATTGCCATGAGCGTTTTGACCGCCAACGAGTCGATCTTCCTGGCGCGGGTGCTTTCGCTCTTCCTGGGCTTTTTCATCGTTATTTTGGGCGCCGGCATCTATGCGGCCGACCACAGCCTTGTCGGGCCGATCAATGCCATGGCGGATGTCACCACGGCTTTTGCCCGGGATATTGACGATGAGAAGCTGCGCCAGGGAAGCCTTGAGGCCATTAAAGAGCTGGAGGTCGACACGGGGGATGAGATCGAGAACCTGTACGGCGCTATCCGCACGATGGGCACGGAGGTCCTCCATTATGTGGAAGCCATGCGGCAGAAGAATGAGCAGATCCTGCGCCTTCAAAACGGCCTGGTGCTGGTGCTGGCGGATATGGTGGAGAGCCGCGACCAGTGTACGGGCTTCCATGTCCAGAACACCGCCGCCTATGTCCGCATCCTTATGGATACCATGCGCGCGAAGGGCATTTACGCGGATGTGCTGACGGACGAGTATGTCTACGATGTGGGCAGCAGCGCGCCTCTTCACGATGTCGGGAAGATACAGATACCGGATGCGCTCCTCAATAAGCCCGGAAAACTGACGGATGAGGAGTTTAAGGAGATGAAGTGCCATACGGTCCGCGGCGCCGAGATCATCGACCGGGCCATGGGCATGCTGGACGGGGAGAGCGCCATCTACCTGACGGAGGCCAGGAACCTGACCCTATACCATCACGAGCGATGGGACGGGCGGGGGTATCCGGAAGGGCTTAAGGGGGAGGAGATCCCGCTGTCGGCCAGGATCATGGCCGTGGCGGACGTGTTCGATGCGCTGATCTCACGCAGGAGCTATAAAGAAGGGTTTCCTTTTGAAAAGGCTGTCGCCATCATAAAAGAGGAATCGGGAACTCATTTCGATCCGCAGATCGTCGAGGCGTTCCTTGCCAGCCTGGATAAGATTCGCGAAGTCTCACGGAGGCAATGAAAAAATTTATGGGGGAGACCCCATTGGACCCCTGTGGGGACTTCTGATTTACGCTTACCTGGCGGTAGGCGCAGGGGAGGGGGGGCCGCTCAGAGTTGCGGG
>CAMNNO010000141.1 GCA_946545475.1 uncultured Blautia sp. | reverse complement strand
ATGCCTGGCATGTGCGGCACTAACGTGCCGTCAGCTCGCACCACGGTCTGACCCCGGTGACTGCGCCTTCCCTCTACCTCTGGTGGGCCGGCGCTCGCCGTTAGGCGATAATTTCATCACGCCGGCCCTGCCATATTACAGTCCACAACCTGACCGGTCGCGAACTGTAACGCGTCCCGTCAGAAATATTATTGAAAACCGGGCTGCCATCCCTTATACTTATATTCGTGAACGAAATTATACTCGCGAACGAATTCAATTGCAGTTTCAAAGCTTTCGCCGCGGTATATGCAGTTACACTAAATCATGAAACGGAGATAGAAATTGTGGACACTCAGTATCTGGGATATATGGCATTTGATATCACCGGAACCATCCGGGACTACGAGTATACAAAGCGAGCCATCGTCAACCTGAACCGGATCATCGATTCCACAGATTTCAGGGAGATGGACTCCCTTTCCATCTTCCGCTATCTGCAGGATGAAATGGAAATCGTATCCTTCGGGAACTACCTGAAACGCTATATCTATGAGCAGAACAAGCTTGACGAGCCCTTCGCTGCCATTCCGGAAGACTATTACATTTCCGTGATTGCCGACAGTTTTTCCATGAACCGTGCGCCCCACGCCTTCTCGCCTGTCAAATCCCGCCGGGGCAATATCATCCGGCGCTGGCTCCGCGACCACTCCGCCAGGCGCGATACCGTCTTTCTTCTTGGCTTTGGCCTCAAAATGACCGAGGAGGCGGTCTCGGAGTTCCTCACAAAGGTTCTGAAGGAGCGGGATTTCCGGTTTGACGATCCCACAGAAACCGTTTACTGGCACTGCTATCACCACGGCCTTCCCTACAGCCATGCTCTGGAACTGCTTTCTTTTTATGAACAGGCTGAGGCCGTAAAGCCTCCAAAAGAAAAGGTAAGGTTCTGGGCATCCGCCATGAGCGCCCTGAAGCTCTACCTCAGCAACCCGGCCAAGCTGAAGGAATACCTGGCCTATCTCAAGGCAAGCGCCCTTCCCCGGCAGGATCTGCTCTTCTCCGAGTTCAGCGGACTCTACGAAAAAGCTTCGGATGTCGCCAAACACATCATCCGGGATAACCGCACGGACAAGCAGCAGGATCCCCGTCTTTCCGGAGCCTTCGATATCGAGGCCGTCCTCTGCAGCGGAATCCCGCGAACCGGCCAGAAAAACCTGGCCCCTGCCACGTCCTCCGTGCTGTCCCGCCACTTTGACAAAAAGCGCATGAGCCGCCAGAGGCTGAGCCTGCTTCTCCGCCGCAAGATCAACCCGGAACGTTTTGACATCCTGACGCTCCTCTTTCTCATCTACGCCGAGACGGTAGAGCCGGACTGGCCAACGGAGCGTCTGATCAAGTACATCGATGCAGCCAACTCTGTTCTCGCGCGCTGCGGCATGATAGCCATCTACCCGGTCAATCCCTACGAGAGCTTTCTTCTCATGTGCCTGCTGGCGGAAACCCCGCTGGCTGTTTATAATGATGTATGGGAAATGTCCTATGACCCCTGACCGCACGCTCCGCTGGCCGGCCAGGGATAATAATCTCAATAACGTAAGGATCTGTTCAAAAAACTGTGATTTTGCTTCCTTTTTCGATGGCACGGAGTGGGATTCGGCTGCATAACCCGATCCCATTACCGTTTGCAGCTAGTGTCCTATTCACGGAGGTACCATATGACAGACTTTCCATGGCCCGGCATGACAAATGAGGGCGAAATCGGCGGCGGCTCCTACGGCACGGTATACGAGGTATGCCAGGAGGGCCGGAAATATGCTCTCAAACACATTTCGATTCCCCGGACTTTTGCAAAAGCAAGTGATCCGGCGCCTGAGGGCGGCGGGCTTCCCCAGGACAGCTGCCGCCAGGCCGCCGAGGAGATACTGAACGAAGTCCGGATTCTCCTGCGGTTCAAAAACCACCCCAACATAGTCTCGATTCGGGACTACCGGATGATTGAAAGCGGGCAGGGCATCGACCTTTACATCCTGATGGAGCGCCTTGTTCCCCTCCCGGATTACGAGAGCCGCCACGCCATCGGTGAAGAAGAAGCCATCCGGCTTGGCCTTGACCTCTGCAGCGCTCTGGAAGCCTGTGCCAGCGAAGGCATTCTTCACCGGGATCTTAAACCCGCCAACATCCTCGTCGCCGAAGACGGCACCTTCAAAATCTGCGATTTTGGCACAGCCCGAATTCTCGAAAAGACCCTTATGGCCAGCACAGTCAAGGGCTCCTTTGCCTATATGGCTCCGGAGGTCTACCACGGTAAAAGGTATGACTGCCGGGCTGACATTTATTCCATAGGCCTGATCCTGTATCGCCTGATGAACCGGGGACGGGAGCCCTTCCTCCCCCTGGATCTTTGCCTTGTCGATTACCGTGCCAGAGAAGACGCCCTGAACCGCCGGATGAACGGCGAAGCCCTCCCGGCCGCCCAGGACGCGTCCGAAGGCTTCATGGACATTCTCCTGAAGGCCTGCGCCTACTACCCCATAAAGCGCTATGCCTCCGCCGCTGCCATGAAAAAAGATCTGCTCCGGCTCCAGGCGGGCACTTACCAGGTGAAAGCTGCCCGCTCCGAAAAATATGGAAAACGGGGCCGCCGTTTCTACATCAGAGCCGCCCTGATCGCCCTTCTTGCGCTTGGCATGGCATGCGCCGCAGGCGCGGGGGCTTTTCGCTTCTATGAAGACCGCTATGCTGATTACTGCGACAGCGACATCAAGAAAAAGCTGCAGGAGGAATACGGTATAACCTCCGGCGCAAGGCTGAACGGCAAGGGTGTCCTCTATATCGAAAAACAGGAGGACCTGGCCTGCACAGCCAATTCCGAATATCCCTGGATGCATCAAAAAAACCGCATACAGAAAATCGTGTTTGGCGAAGATGTGACGTTTTACCAGCCGAACTATTATGGCATCGATATGAGTGAAGGCATCGTAATCGATGAAAGCAGTGACAGCGGTATGATCCGGGTTTCCGAGGAGTCCTTCCGCAGCTGCCAAAACCTTGCCGAGATCGTCATCAACAGCTCTTCTTTCTCTTTTTACAGCCAGTATGGATTCCAGGGCGCAGAAAAGCTGGAATCCATCCGCTGCCCGGAGGATGCGGATATCATCTTCTACTATCCGGAATTCCAGGATACGCCATGGTTCAACGCGCCAGGCTGCCGGCTGCTCGGGACAACGCTTGTCCGGTACAACGGGACGCAGGAAATCCTGGACGATATTCCCGTGCAGACCACCAGGATTGCCAGGAGCGCTTTTTCATACAATGAGACCTTGAAGGAAATAATCCTTCCCTGCCAGGTCACTGAGATTGAAAGCCTCGCCTTCTACGAATGCTCTCATCTTGCGAGCATCACTCTCCCGGAATCCCTCACAACAATCGGGGATTTCGCCTTCCGCGGATGCAGTTCCCTGGATCATCTCATCCTTCCGGCGGGCGTGGCCGCCATCGGGGCAAGCGCGTTTACCGGCTGCCGGAGCCTGTCCGATCTTGTCCTGCTTCCGGGAAATCCGGCCTATGTGCTCTTAGACGGCATTCTCTATGATTCGGCGAAAACTCAGCTGTTGTGGTGTTCCCCCGGCTATGACGGAATCCTGGAAATCCCTGAAGGCGTCTTCACGGCCAGCGAATCCCTCCTCGCGGCCTGTGACAGTCTCCGGGGCGTGGTGATTCCCGACAGCTTTTCCCTGTCGTCCGGAGATCTCTTCGGCCCCTGCCCCGCCCTTGAGGAAATCACTGTTTCCGATACCCATCCGTCCCTCGCCCTTGAGGACGGCATTCTCTACAGCAGGGACAAGAGCTCCCTGTACCTCTGCCCAAGAAACAAGACCGGAAGCCTCATTGTCCCGGATGGGGTCCGCGCCATCCGGGCCTTTGCCTTCGCCTCCTGCACCGGCTTGACCGAAATCATTCTTCCGGAAACGGCCGGCTATTACATGACCGGCGCCTTTGAAGGGTGCACGGCCCTTCAAAGCCTCACCCTGCCGTCCGCCGTCAGCTACATCGGAAATAACGCCCTTTCCGGCTGCGACAGCCTGAAAGGCCTCTATTACATGGGATCACGGGAAGCATGGGAGAGGATGACTTCGCGGTTTGACATCGGGCTTGATGAAGAGAGGACGACGGTACATGCCAAAGAGGGATGAACCTTGATTTTTACACCTTATGGAAACCTGCATAGTATAATAGAGAAAGGAGGCAGTAATTTAAGAGCAGAAAGGAGTGTTTTTTTGAAAAAGAAAATTCGGTTTCCTGTGTTGATCCTTTTTCTGTGTTTTGCATTGTTATGCGTCTGTTCAACATCCGCAAGAGCCTATAATACCGGCGATGATTATCCTTCGGAATATAAGAGCCTTCCGAAGGGCGAAGGTTATACAGACCGGTGGAGTTTTTACATCCGCAACTGCACCTCGTTTGCCGCCTGGTGCCTGAACAGCCGGAACGGCGTCGCCTTTACCAACTGGTATGGCGGCTCCCGCTGGGGTAATGCCATGTATTGGGGACGTGTGGCACAGAGCCTTGGCATCCCCGTGGACAACAATCCGGTTGTCGGTTCCATTGCCTGGCGCGAAACCGGCACTTACGGCCATGTAGGATGGGTTTATGCCTTTGATGGCACTAATGTGACCGTCGAGGAATATAACCACTCCGGAAACAGCACATGGGGCCGCTATACCTATGCGCTATCTGACAACAAGTGGACAGGTTTTATCCACATTGCTGATATTGGCGGAACTGCTCCGACTGTTCCGACGGATGACAGCCTGCACTCCGGAAATGTCTCGTCAGACGGCAGTACTGCCTCTAACATCTATGCCGACCCGATCATCTTCAACGCCGAGTGGTATACGGCTGCCCGCCCCGATGTCGGCGGCACCGCCGACGATAAGCTGAACCACTGGCTCAGTCATGGCATTGACGAAGGGACCACCGGCAGCTATGTTTTTTCACCAAGCTATTACATGGCGGGTAATCCGGATGTGGCCAACGCCTATGGCGGTTATGATAATTACAGAGGCGCGATTGAGCATTTCCTTCAGTACGGCCTGGGCGAAAACCGCGCCACACATCCGGATTTCCATATCAAATATTACAGGGCCAATTACAAAGACCTGCAGGACGCTTTCGGCAACAACTGTTACGCGTACTACCTGCATTACATCGAACATGGCCGCAGTGAAGGCCGTGTCGCCAACAAACGCCTGACGGTAACCTTCAATCCCAACGGCGGCAAGACGCCAACCTCCTCCAAGGAAGTCACCCAGGGCGCGGCCTATGGGGGATTGCCCACTCCCACCCGCGAAGGCTATACCTTTGCCGGATGGTATACATCTGCCAGCGGCGGGAGCAAGGTGACGGAATCTTCCTCATATGCCAGCAAGCAGAGTTCCACGCTCTATGCCCACTGGACGCAGACCAAATATACCATTACCTTTAAACCCAATGGCGGAACAGTCTCCCCCACCAGCAAAACCCTGACGCTGAACGCCAACTATGGCGATCTGCCTACGCCAACACGCAGCGGTTATGTTTTTGACGGCTGGTACATGACGGACTCCTCGTACAGTGATGAAACCCTCGATGGGAATTCTTCCGAAATCAGAATTACCTCCACGACCAAAATGACCAGTCCTTTCAACCATTCCCTGACCGCGCACTGGACATCTGAGGAAGCTCATCCTGAAGCCGTCTATACCTACACGGTTGAAAACGGAGAAGCGACCATCACAGGATACACGGGTTCCGGCGGCGCACTTTCACTGCCCACGGCAATCAATGGCTATCCTGTGACGGCAGTTGGCAAACAGGCCTTTTTATACAATACGGTCATCACCGGCCTGACAATCCCGGAAGGGTACATCGAAGTCGGATATGGGGCTTTCTGGGGATGCTCAAATCTGAAAAACGTGTCGCTTCCGAACAGCCTTGAAATATTAAGCTATAATTCTTTTGGCTATACGGCTATTTCTTCCATAGCGATCCCACGTTCCGCCAATATTACAACCGGCAATCCTTTTACAGGCTGTTCATCATTGACAGGCATATATGTCGCGGAGGGCAGCAATTTCTTAAGGGTTATAAACGGATGTTTATATACGGCCGATGGAAAGACTCTTGTCACATATCCATGTGGATCAAAAAGCTCCGTTTTTTCAACAATGGCTCCCGGAACAGAAACGATAATCACTGACGCATTTCGCATTTCCGAAGCCCTTAAAGAAATCTGGCTGCCAGAAGGGGTACATACAATTAATAAACAGATCCTGTATAATTGCAGCGATATAACAAAAATCGTCATCCCTGCTTCCGTTTCCTCCATAGGCGACAATGCCTTCTATAACTGCACAAACCTGACCATCTACACGCCGCAGGACTCCTATGCCTGGAACTATGCACAGGCCAACAATATTCCGGCTGTCGACTTCTCCGAGTATACCTGGATCGTTGATAACGGCGAGGCAACCATCACCGGGTATAACGGCCCTGGCGGGAACATCACGCTTCCCTCGGTACTGGGAGGCGTTCCTGTGACGGCCATTGGCACAAGTGCTTTTCAATACAAAGCGAAGCTCACTGGCGTCACGATCCCTGAAGGTATCACAGAAATCGGATATGACGCTTTCTGGGCCTGCGAAAACCTTTCCTCTGTTAATCTGCCTGTAAGCCTCCAGTATATCTGGCATAACGCATTTGGAAGGACAACGATGGAAAGAATAAGCCTGCCCAGGAACACCAGAATCGATGCCAACCCATTCACTGGCAACACTGTCTTAACAACAATAAATGTAAGCCCGGATTCCCCCTATCTCACCGTAATCGATTCAGTACTTTTTACAGCGGACGGCGAAACGCTGCTCACCTACCCTGGCGGGCGCATTGCCGCTTCCTATGAGATCCCATCCGGGACTAAAGTTATGGGGAAAAGCGCTTTTCGAGGAAGCAGTCTGCAGGAAGTCATTCTTCCAGAAAGCGCGGTTGAAATCAGCGCAGCAGCCTTTTATAACTGTACAGAGCTGACAAAAGCTGTTATCCCGGCCACAGTTACGTCCATTGGGTCCAATTCCTTTCTCGGCTGTACAAACCTTGTCATCTATACGCCTGAGGGCTCTTATGCAGAAACGTATGCCCGGGAAAATCAGATTCCTTACGTCCTGACCGAAGGTGTCCCGGATTTTATGCTCCCGCAGGCGCTGACCGAAATCGGCGAAGAAGCCTTTGAAAGGGCAGCCTTCCGATATGCCCAGCTGCCCGGGAATGTCACAGCCATCAGGAGCCGCGCTTTTGCCGACTGCCCCAACCTGCGGCACATCTACATACCAGAGGCCACAATATCCATCGCGCAGGACGCCTTCGACGGCGTAAACGGGCTTACCATACATGGCATAAGCGGCTCTTATGCGCACTTTTTCGCGCAGAATAAGGGATTCAGCTTTATAGCAGAATAACCGTATCTGATAGCACGTAAGACCTTTTACAGGCAAAATGAACAAGAGCATGTCTGCTGCTTCAGACATGCTCTTTTTTATGGCAGGGCCGCCCATAGGAAATATGTCACCTGGCGGTGACGGGCGGCCCGCCTTCCTATACCCTATTGGCAGTACCCTGTCTTAGTCTAAGCCGTTAGAATCATCAACGCAGCCGAGGTTGCCAGACATGTTTTTCATATGCTATAATAGCAGGACAATGAAAAAAGTGAGGTGCGACACCATGCTGAAGCGATTGCTAAATCGTGAAGTACCGCCGCCGGGGCAGCGCATACTGCGTTCCATGCTGGCGGTATGGCTATGCTTCGTCATCTATGTGCTGCGGGGATGCGCTGGTATCCCCTTCTATTCTGTGATTGCAGCGCTCCAATGCTTACAGCCCTATACAAAAAGCATGCGCAAGGTCGCCCGGAACCGGGTAACCGGCACATTCGTGGGGGCAGCGTGGGGACTGGCCGCGCTGCTGCTGGAGCGGGTCCTGCTGTTCAATGGCGCGCCGGGGGAATGGGAACACTACCTATTGCTGGGGCTGTTCACCGGCGCAGTGCTGTATACCACTGTGCTGTTAAACGTCCAGGAAACCGCCTATTTTTCGTCCGTGGTGTTCCTGTGCATCGCCGTCAACCACATCGGCGATGAGAACCCCTATATATTCGTGTTCCATCGTGTCCTGGACACCCTGATCGGCGTAGCCGCCGCCGAGGTCATCAACCGCCTTCACCTGCCGAGGCTGCGGCAAAAGGACGTGCTGTTTGTGTCCAGCATCAGCGAGACCATCGTGGGCGCAAAACGCTTTCTCCCTACTCAAAGATTGAGCTGAACCGCCTTATTGAGGATGGTGCGCAGTTCACTCTTTCCACCACACAGACGCCCGCCACCGTAAGGGAAATGCTGCCGGATGTGAACATACGTCTCCCGATTATCACCATGGATGGAGCGGCACTGTACGACCTGGATAAGCGCGAGTATTTGAAAACAGTGGCCATGGCTGAGGAGGCAGCGCGGCGCATGATGGCTTACCTGGAGTACCCGGGGTCAGACCCCTTTAAAAAAGTGTGACCAAATTATAAATTTTTTATAAAT
>CAMNNO010000140.1 GCA_946545475.1 uncultured Blautia sp. | reverse complement strand
TTGCTATGTTTCATTTATGGTGGTGCCAAGTGAACAGGGCATGGGGGTTTACTCTTTACCTGCCTGCCATTCCGATGCCGGATGTCCCCAAAGGCACCGAACCGGACAAAGCGAAAGAAAAGCCCAGCTTTCCTTGTCCAGGAAACCGGGCTTTTCTTTCGCTTGCAGCGGTATTCTTATATTTTTTACGACAGCAGTTCTCTTTCCGCCTTTTCAACATATCGAACCGTTTCCATGAATAAGAGACAAAATGGTGGCAACATGTTTTTCATGCCTCTTCAATCTTACACTTATGATGCTTAAACTCGGGCCTGTCATTTGGAATATCTCTGTCGTAGTCGATTGCGACGAGAAGAATGTTTCCTTTATAATGCTCCAGCCTGTCCGGATACGCCTGTCGCTTTATCTGTTCCAGAGCCGTGTCTGCTGTCTTGTTATATTTTAATTCAATGATAAGAGCCGGAATATTCGGATACTTCGGTGTGGGAAGATAGGCTATGTCTATATATCCCTTCCCACTATCCAGTTCAAGTATGGTTGTATAGTACTTCCTCGCCGCATAATAGGCCAGCTGAACTCCGTAATTTAAAGCCGCTTCATCATTATAGGTTCTGTTTGAAGCCTGGTTATGGGCTTTTTCCAGAAGTTCTGCTACTTTACCAGCATTCTTATTCCACGTAGCTGTAAGCAATTCCTGCGATATGATAAATTGCTGAAAAACTGCCGTCCACTCATCGGACTCCGTAGATGTCTTAAATTCTTCAAGTATTTCTCTGTTTGGAATAAATACTTCTCCGTATTCCGAATTGATCCGCCCTTCTTTCTCTTCTCCTTCAAATCCAAGATATCCCAAATGGATCAGAAGAGCCAGTATATCGTCTTTGCTGTGAAAAGTAGTCATATCATTCTGGTATGTTTTCAGACTCACCTTTACCCTTCCGCCATCCATAAGCAGGGCCACTGTCTGTTTTAGGCCGTCAAAATCCATCCGGATAAATTCCGCCAGGGCTTCATAATTTTCTGTTTTATTCCAATAATTATCTACGATGCCGTTTTGCATCGCCTTTACGACAGAAAGCGGACTATAGACAGACAGTTTATGGGCCGAATAGCTGCCCCGCCGGAAAGCTTTTCTTTTACTGACGGGAATATAGTCTGTTATTCTATATCCATCATACCAGCTTGAAACATCCTGAAAATCCATCTCATATTTTTCACATAGTTCTTTGACTTCTGACTCCGTAAATCCGGAATATTCGGCAAGTCTCATAGGTTGGACCATAGAATATTCGTCAAACATATTGAGTGCTGAATGTTTCCCATATTTCTTGATAGGAAGGATACCTGTCATATAGGCAAGGGCGATATGCTTATTATCCTTCATAAGATCACGAAGGAAATCCAGGTATTCCGTCTGCCCTTCCTTATCATATTGGCGTTCCCTGAAAACGGCGTCCCATTCATCAATGACAAAGACGACCTGTCTTCCTATATTGCCATAAACGTCATCTATTGACTGAATCAAATCCTCTTCATCAAAATAATCGATATCCGAATAGGCCTTCTTAAGATCCCGGATGACAAATTTTTGCATATTTTTCAGAGCATTTGCAACCGTAACATTTTTCTTGAAGATCTTTGTCATGACCAACCGGATGACATCAAACTTGCCCAGATATTCATCCCAACGGATTTCTTTTTCAGCGGTCAGAACTAAGGAAGAACCTGCCAATTTCGTTTTTTCAAACAGCTTACGGCTGTCTGCCTCTCTGTCATAATACGCGCAGATCATATCTGCTGCCATTGTCTTTCCAAACCGGCGGGGACGAGACACACTAACATATTTCTGTTTTGTCCTGACTACAGAATTCAGGTACTGGATCATGTCCGTCTTATCCACAAATATTTCTGAATTAATCGCCTCTTCAAAAGCTTCTTTTCCTGGATTCAAATAGGTTCCCATTTCATTCTCCTTCTGAAGAGGAATAACTATGACCCTTCTGGCATTTTGATGAGCCAGTGATCTTATGCACCAAAATGCCAGAAGGTTTTATAATATCTGCTTCTCTCTTCTTTATTATAGCAAAGTCCTCTCCACCTCTTCGGCATAGCGGACCGTCTCCATGGCGTCCCGGCAGTACCTGTCGGCCCCGATGCGGTCCGCATAGGCTTTGGTAAGAACCGCGCCGCCCACGGCCGTGCGGACCCAGGGGGCTTTTTCGCGGAGGAGTTTTATAGTCTCCTCCATGGCCGGGACGGTGGTGGTCATGAGGGCGCTGAGGCCCACCAGAGGGGCATGAAGCTCTATGGCTTTATCGACGATAACGGCGGGCGGCACGTCCTTGCCGAGATCCGTCACGTCAAAGCCATAGTTCTCCAGAATAAGCTTCACGATATTCTTCCCGATGTCATGGATATCGCCATGGACCGTGGCGATGATGACCGCGCATCGCTTAGGCCCTTTATCGTCTTCGGTCTTTGCCATGGCCTCCTTGATCTTTTCGAAGGCCTCCTTCGCCGCCTCGGCCGCCATGAGGAGTTGGGGGAGATAGACCGTTTTCTGTTCAAAGCGGATACCGGCCGTGTCCAGGGCGGGGATGACCTCCTTCTGGACGATGGAAAGGGGCGGGAGGATGTTAAGGAGCTCGCCTGTCAACCGGCCGGCCTGCTCCTTGAGGCCCCGGATGATGGCGTTCTGCAGAGGAGAAGGGCCGCCCTCCGTTGAAGGAGTGGAAGCGTTTCCTCTGCTGCCGGATGCGGCATCCTTTGCCTCCCTATCTCCTGCAGGGCTTCCCCCTCCTGCTGCGCTGCCCGCTCCCGCAGCTTTTCCGCCCGACGGTGCCGGCGCCGGAAGGCTTGCGGCGTAGGCGATGTAGTCCGCGCAGTTTTCATCCAGGTCATGAAGGGCCCGGAAGGCGTAGTAAACCTGCATCATCTCCTGCGAAAAGGGATTCATGATAGCCGCGGAGAGGCCCTGCTCCAGGGCCATGGCGAAGAAGGCGGAATTTATGACATTCCTGGCCGGAAGCCCAAAGGAAACATTGGAGACGCCCAGCGACGTATTCGCCCCAAGGACATGCCGAATATCGTGGACCGCCCTCAGGGTAGAAAGGGCGGCCTTTGTGTCCGCGCTGATGGTCATAGCCAGAGGGTCAAAGATGAGGTCCTTCTTCGCAATGCCATACTCTGCCGCCTTCCGGATGATCTTTTCCGCGATAGCCACCCGCTCCCCTGCTTTCTCCGGGATACCGCCCTCGTCCAGCGTGAGCGCCACCACAAGGCCGCCGTACTTCGCGACCAGCGGAAAGACGGCCTCCATCACCTCATCCTTGCCGTTTACCGAGTTCACCATGGCCTTGCCATTGTAGACCCTAAGAGCCGCCTCCATGGCCTCCGGGCTCGAGGTATCCAGCTGGAGCGGCAGGTCCGTCACGGCCTGGATCTCCTGCACTGCGGCCGTCAGCATGGCTGTCTCATCGATCTCCGGAAGCCCCACGTTCACATCCAGCACCTGAACATGGGCATCGGCCTGCTTAAGGCCCTCGTTCAGGATGTAATCCATATCCCCCTCCCGCAGGGCCTGCTGGAAGCGCTTCTTGCCGGTGGGATTGATCCTCTCGCCGATGAGGATGGGGGAGGTCCCGAAGGAGACGGCATTTGTGTAAGAAGAAATCAGGGAAAACTCTTTTTCCCTTACCGGGACCGGAGAAAGGCCCTCCGATGCTTCGACCACAGAGCGGATATACTCCGGCGTGGTGCCGCAGCATCCGCCTGCTATGCGGACGCCCTTTTTAAAAAGCTCCCGTATCGCATCGCCAAAAGCCGGCGGAAAGACATCGTAAACCGTTTTCCCGTTCTCGCTCCTGGGAAGGCCGGCATTCGGCTTTATGAGGACGGGGACGGAGGCATATGTCAAGTATTCTTCTATAACGCCGACAAGCTGCTCCGGCCCCAAGGAACAGTTCGCCCCGATGGCATCCGCGTGCATGCCCTCAAGCAGAGCTACCATGGCCGCCGGGGAAGCGCCGGTCATGAGCTTGCCGTCGCTTCCGTAGGCGTTGGAGACAAAAACGGGCAGAGAGCAGTTCTCCTTAACCGCCAGGAGAGCCGCCTTGGTGTCGTAGCTGTCGTTCATGGTCTCGATAAAGACAAGGTCCGCCCCGGCCTCTGCCCCTATCCGGACTGTCTTAGCGTAAGCCTCCACAGCCTCCTCAAATTCAAAATCCCCGTAGGGCTTAAGAAGCCGTCCCAGGGGGCCGATATCCAGAGCGACGAACTTCTCCTGCTGCCCCGCGCTTGCCTCCCTGGCCCGCTTGGCGTTATCCAGGGCCGCCCGCACCACCGCGCGAAGCTCCTCCTCCTCAAACTTAAGGCAGCTGGCGCCGAAGGTGTTGGCCAGGACAACATTCGACCCGGCGTTATAGTATTCCGTCTGTATCCGGATGATCTCCTCCGGGTGGGAGACATTCCACCTCTCCGGCAGCTCGCCGGGGCGAAGCCCCGCATTCTGCAGAAGCGTCCCCATACCGCCGTCCAGGAAGAGAAAATGGTCCTTCATGTAGTCACGTATCGTCATGCAAAAACTCCTCTCCGCTCTTTCATGTATGCGCACGGATTTTTGCGGAATGATACCGCCAGAGAGCTCCACCCGTGTGGGGGAGCGCATTCGCGCTCCCCCACACACAGGTATTCGCCCCTTCCCCCGCGCTGCGCGCTCATGCAGCCGCCTGCTCAGGCGAAATCCTTCCCGAGGATAGCCGACAGGTTACTGAGGATAGCCCTGGCCACATCCGGCTTGTTCATGGAATAGACATGGACATTGGTGATGCCGTTGGCGTACAGGTCGATGATCTGGTCGGTGGCGTAGGCGATGCCGGCCTGCTTCATGGCCTCCGGATCGTTCCCGAAGTAATCCACCAGGCTCTTAAAGCGCTGCGGCATGAAGGAGCCGGAAAGCTTTATGGCCCTCTCCACCTGGTTGGCGTTGGTGATGGGCATGATCCCGGGAAGGACAGGCACCGTCACCCCGGCTTCCCGCAGCTTATAGAGGAAATTGAAAAACAGGTTATTGTCAAACACCATCTGGGTGGTGAGGAAATCCGCCCCGGCATCCACCTTTTCCTTGAGATGGCGGATGTCCTCCTTCTGGTTTTTGCTGTCCGGGTGGACCTCCGGGTAGCAGGCGGCGCCTATGCAGAAATCTCCCCCGCTCTCCTTAAGCTCTTGCACCAGCTGGGTGGCATAGCGGTAGTCCCAGGTTGCCGGGTCCGACGCCATAAGCTCCGGCGTCAGGTCGCCCCGGAGAGCCATGACATTTTTGACGCCCGCGTCCTTCATCGCCTGTATCCGCTCCTTTATCGTCTCACGGCTCGATGAGACGCACGTCAGGTGTACCAGCATGGGCACGCCGTACTTGGCCTTGATATTTTTAGCAATATCCAGGGTATAGCGGGAGGTTCCGCCGCCGGCTCCGTATGTCACGCTCATAAAGGCAGGGCGCGCCCTGGCTATCTCCTCGGTAGCCTCACGCACCGTGTCAAAGCTGCTCTCCTTCTTCGGAGGAAAAACCTCAAATGAGAGAGACATGTTCCGCCTGTTCAATATGTCAATAATCTTCATGCCAAATTTTCTCCTATTCGCGGCAGAACGCCGCCCCCGTCAGGTGCCGGTATCTTCAATAATAACATATCCAATAGCATATCCTGTGCAAAGCATGGCCTGAGCGTGAATGGCTTCACAGATCCTTCGGATGCCCCGTTGACATAAGCCTATCCATAGTAGTACGTCCAGAGCATACCGATCTGGGGCAGGAGCTCTGCGAATGTCCAGTGCCTGGCCGTGTTCCTCTTGCTGTTCGGGTCGTTAAGGATGACCTTTCCCTCGCTGTCGATGCCGGTCAGGACAATGTAGTGGCCGGACTTTGTAAAATCCCCGGGCTCCATGGAGCAGATCATGGGGGAGTCCTCGGAGAGGTGCTGCCGGATATAAAATTCCTCGGCATAGCCCGGCACCACGTAAAGGCCAAAGGCCTGGGCCCCCTCATCCATAAGGGCCCAGGCGGTCCCCACGCCGTTGACATAGTAGTAATGGGCTTCGCTGTAGCGGGCTACGGTCAGGGGATCGTAATAATCGCTCCCGGTAAGGCCGCAGAGGACCATGGAAAGGCAGGTCGGCCCGCAGCCGTTTAAGGCCATGCAGTCGTCTCCGTAGGTTTCATAGCCCCAGCGCTTATCCCACTGGAGAAAATGCGGGATGGCCGCCTTCTGCATGTCCCGGTAGATGTCTATGCTGTGGCTTTTGCCATGCTCCCAGGGGTAGCTGAGGACAAAGCCTGCCGCTTCCGGGTACTTCCAGAAAAATTCTGTCAGGCTGTCCGGAATATAAGCCTTCATATAAGCGAAAAGCGCAATAAACAGGACGATGGCTCCGGCAAGCAAGGCGATGAAAAAATTCTTCACCCCGGCAAACGCGGATGTCCTTTCTTTCTGTTGTTCTTTTTCGGGAAAACGCATTCAAGCCACCCTGGTAATAACCTTTCTCTTTTGTATTACTATTCACGGCTCAGCCGCAAATGGCCGGGGCTTGAATAGAGTTATAGGAAACGAATAAAACGCTTGCGTTTTGATTCGTTTCCTGCGCCGAATTTTCGCCGCTTTAGCGGCATCATTCCGCTGAAAATTCGTGCGCATACTATACGTATTTACAGACAGCCAAAATCTTCCATAGCCTTCCGCAGGCTGTTTTTGTGCTCCGCGGTAAGCTCTGTTAAGGGAAGCCTTGGCGTTCCCACGTTAAAGCCCTGCATATTGAGGGCAGCCTTGACGGGGATGGGGTTCACCTCGATGAAAAGCTGGCTGACCAGAGGAAGGGCCTTAAGCTGGAGGCGGCGGGCCTCCTCATAGTTTCCGTCAAGGCAGGCCATGACCATGTCGTGCGTCTCCCTGGGAGCGACGTTCGCGAGCACCGAGATCACGCCGATGCCCCCGAGGGAGCAGATGGGCACGATCTGGTCGTCATTCCCGGAATAGATGTCCAGCTTCCCGTCCGTCAGGGCGGCAAGCTTTGCCACCTGGCTTATGTTCCCGCTGGCCTCCTTGATGGCTACAATGTTCTCCTGGTCGCAGGCAAGCCTTGCCATGGTCTCCGGCAGGATATTGGTGCCTGTCCGGGAGGGGACATTGTAGACGATGCAGGGAAGGGCCGTCGACGAGGCGATCTTGCGGTAGTGCACATAGAGGCCGTCCTGGGTCGCCTTATTGTAATAGGGCGTGACAAGGAGAAGGCCGTCCGCCCCGAGCTTTTCCGATTCCTGTGACATCATCACCGCGTGGGCCGTATTATTGGAGCCCGTGCCGGCAATGACGGGGACGCGCCCCTTAGCCGTCTTCACGGCAAAGGCGATGGCCTTAAGATGCTCGTCGTCCTCCAGGGTAGGCGCTTCGCCGGATGTGCCGCAGACGATGAGGGCATCCGTTCCGCCCTCGATCTGGGCCTCGATGAGCTTTTCCAGGGATTCGTAATTGATCTCTCCGTTTTCCTTCATGGGCGTAGCCAGGGCAACGCCGGACCCCTTAAAAATTGACATATGATTATCCTCCTTTCGGATATTTTTATTTCGGATATTTTTATTTCGGATATTTTTATTTCGGATATTTTTATTTCGGATATTATAGGAAACGAATTTTTGCCGCGCAAGCGGACAGATCTTCGCTGAACATTCGTGCGCATACTATAATTTCGCCTATTGTGCCGCTGTGCTTTTGCGAGGACTGTGCCCCCATCTGTTTTCTGTCTGCATTATAGCACAGATAATGGCTCTGCGGGGATTTTTTCAGAATTTTCCTTGTATTTTTCCCGTTTTTTGCTTATACTGATGGGCAAAAAACATCCAGGTTCATTTTTTCAGGACAGACAGGAGCCGCAGCATGAATAAATTCCAGACAAAACCAGAAAACGGCCTCCCTCCGGAAGCCGTTCCTTTGACACCGCTTTTTAAAACCTATGACCCTCTTCCCTTTGACGAGGCCGAGATCCTCCGCTATGCCGGCGTCCCCCTGTCTGTTTTAAAGGGGGAGGGCGCCATGGCGGGCGATGCCGGAGGTGACATGCACCCCCTGGTATCCTGGGGTATAGCGGCCAGCGCTCCTCTTATCCGACCCATGGTCAGCTATTGCTATGCCCCTCTTTCCCGGGACAGCGACGGCTTCCCGGTCCTGCCCTTTTTGCAGCATTCCCGCGACCTTAAGGCCGCCCTCTCGGGATGCTGCGGGGCCGTCCTCTTTGCCGCCACCATAGGAGCCGGCATCGACCGTCTCATCCGCCGCTACGAGCGGCTTACCCCGGCAAAGGCCCTCATCCTCCAGGCCATAGGCGCCCAGCAGGCCGAGGCCCTCTGCGACCGGTTTAACGGGGAGATAACAGGCTCCCTCCGCGCCTCCGGGTTTGATACCCGCCCCCGCTATTCGCCCGGCTACGGCGACCTGCCGCTTTCCGTCCAGCCCGATATGCTGTCCCTCACGGACGCCGGCCGGAGAATGGGCATCACCCTGAATGCCTCTTACCTCATGTCCCCGTCAAAATCCGTGACCGCCATCATAGGCTTCGGGTGAGCCACCATTTTACCGTAACTTCGTTCATAGAAAAACATAGAAAGCTTCTAAGAACACCCCTTA
>CAMNNO010000139.1 GCA_946545475.1 uncultured Blautia sp. | reverse complement strand
TATCACTTTTGTCAAGAGGTACACACTTTATCATTATTTTTGAATACTGCTATAGAAGTACTTGAAAATTACCACCGGTAATTTTCTTAGTACTTCTGCATATACCGCGGCACAGAATTAAAAAGTGTTATTTTATTGTGTCCGCGAGTATAGGACAAAAAGGGGAAGAAATGGGGACGGTTCTTTTTTCTTGTGATTCGTAAGAAAAAAGAACCGTCCCCATTTCTTCCCATTAGTCCTCGGCTCCGGCGCCGACCTTCAACACCTGCATTTTAATGAGGGCCGGGCGAAGGGCGTCATAGACGGCGACCACCAGGATAACCGACACGACGGCATTGACAAGGGTCGTCACCGCGCTCATCTTTGCCAGGGCATCCGCCATCTGCTGCGGCTGTCCCAGAATAAAGCGCTTGTAAAAATATCCCACAATGGGGTCCGCCACCACGTTAAACCCCAGGCCCGCGGCTGAGGCGATCACCGCCCATTTCATCACATATCTGTGCTCCGTATGCTCGTTGATCCGGGCAAAATGATGGGCGACCCAGCCGGTAACCAGGCCGATGCACAGCTTAAGGAAAAAAGTCTTTGGCGCACTGACCACATACTTAGGGTCCATAACGTCAGCCAGGGTCAGCCCCGCCGCTCCGGCAACCGCGCCATAGCGTCCCCCGAGGAGAAGGGACGCCAGCACGCAGAAGGCGTTGCCGACATGCAGGGATGTCGAATTTCCTCCCGGCGTGGGAATATCTATCTTCAAAAATTTAAAAGACACAAATGCCAGCGCGGCAAACAAAGCCGTCTGTGCAAGCTTCATCACAGCTGAATCCTGTTTGTTCATGTAGCGTCTCCTTTCTTATCATTTCTCGCATATCCTGCTTATTCGACAATAATAAGAACAAAGAGCTGATTTTGCAATACTTATTTTAAAAATATTTCATCATTTCCTGGACATCCTCCTTTCGGCGGCTCTGTGCCTAAATATCGGATAGGGAAGTGTTTTTCTTCCCTATCCGCGCGCGAGCCGCCGGTCACCTTTCAGGTGACACCTTCCTTTCGGCGGCTCTGTGCCAAAAAAAGCAGCCCCCGGCAGCATACTTGCTACCGGGGGCTGCCCGATCTGCTCTTACAGGTTAAGAGCCTGTAACGCTCTTAATCCTCGAAATCAAATTCATCCTTGAATTTCTCTTTGAAGATATCGAACACGGCCTCCAGGATCTCTTCGCTCTCCACCGAGACATAGTTTTCAGAGTCCTCATCGTCGCCCTCCTCCACCTGAAGAATGACTACCTCATCGGACTCCTCGTCAGCAGGAAGCAGAACGACATATTCCTTATCCTCGTAATTAATAAGGTCAAGAAACTCAAACTGCACGTTGTTGCCATTCTCATCCGTGAGCTCGATTATGTTCTCCAGATCATCATCATCAAAAACATCCAAATCCTTCTCTTCAAAATCTGCCATTCTCTTTCTCCCTGTTTTTCTTTATTAGGAAACAAATAAAACGCCTGCGTTTTCATTCGTTTCCTGCGCCGAATTTTCGCCGCTTTAGCGGCATTATTTCGCTGAAAATCCGTGCGCATACATAAGTTTCAGATCAGATAGGGAAGCGTTCACCTTCCCTATCTGCGCGCATAAATCCAAAGGCTTTTCCGGGAAATCGCCTTTACTTTGACTGGGCGTTCAGCCAGGCAAAGATGTTATTGTAGGAAACGCCATCCACGACAGCATCCATGGAGCCGCCGCCGTTGTTGCTGGGAACAAAGCCATACATGTCGTCCTCGGCATCGATGATAGCTGCCGGGTCCTGAACAGCCGTAACCTCATCATTGAACAGATAAACCCATGTCCAGTGGCCCATGTAGGTCGCTTCGGGGTCATCCTGGCCGTGGATGTTCTCAAACAGAGAATACCACACGTTCGTGGCGCCGGCTTTCAGAAGAGCCTGATAGGTGGGGAGGCCGAACCTGGCCGGATTGACGACCGTGTCATCCGCGGACTGGACAAACCAGATCGGGATATTCTTGATGGCTTCGATCTTCTCATCGGTCATCCAGCGCTCCGGAGCCGCCTCAACCGCATTTTCGCCGCCCATGGCATTGCCGTCGCCGGAAATATTAGCGATCTTGTTGAAGGCATAGGCCTCGCAGTTCGGATAAGCCGCTGCCCAGTAATCCGGATAGGAGACCAGCATATTGATGGTCATGTAGCCGCCGTTGGAGCAGCCGCCAAGATAAATGCGGTTCTGGTCAACATCCTCATGGCTGTCCACATAATCCTTGATGGCGTCCATCAGGACCTCGGTATAGCGGGAAACGTTGTCGCCAGGGCCGTTCTTGCCGTCGCCCTCATCCATCCAGTAGGTCAGGGCCTGCTCAACCAGGACATAAGCGCCATTAGCGCCGCCCTCGGTGGTAAAGTAGCCCTGGATGGGCTGCTGGGCCAGGGAGGACACTTCGTTGCCCATAATGGTGATGTCGGGGTCCACGCCGCCTTCGCCCTGGCCATGGAGCCAGATGATGAGCGGGTTCTTCACACCGTCGTTGACCAGGTCTTCCGGCTCATAGGCGGCATAGTGAAGGGTGATGGATTCGGTCTCGCCGGTCACGGGGTTGACATAGTCGCCGGTAAACTCGCCGCGGTTGGCAAACACCTCGGCTTCCGGAGCGATGCGGCTGTTGATGCAGTCGCCGTTAAAGCCGACAGTCTTCTCGCCGGCCGTAAAGCAGGCGATGACCGGATAAGACGGCGCCCAGTTATTCTGCATGGTGTTCATGAAGTCGTAGTTGAAGGGATTGCCGTTAACGGAATTATTGGTCAGAAGGATAAGCGTCACATACTGGGAAGCGCCCTCGACCGGGTTGCCGGCAGCGTCGGACACATAGGCATCCGTCACGGTACGGACATTGTTATTGGTATTGACGATAGCGCCTTCAAAAGATACGCTCTCTACAGCCTCGGCCAGCTCGAAGATAACTCCGCACACGCCGGGACCCCATTCAAAGCTGCCGATATAGATCGTAGCGCCTTCCGCCTGGACATCAGCAGCGGCAGCGGCGGCGGCATCCTCCTCCGCCTGGGCGGCAGCGGCAGCAGCGGCGGCAGCCATCATAGCGGCAAAATCAAGGGCCGGCTCTTCCTCGGCAGCCTCTTCAACCGCCTCTTCCTCGGCGGGAGCGGCTTCCTCGGCGGCAAAAACGGTGGCGGATGCGGCCATCAGGCCGGCAGCCATGGCAAGGCTAAGCAGCAGAGATAAACATTTTCTCTTCATGATTGTAATTGTCTCCTTTCCATTAGTCCCGAAATCAAATTATTATTAGTCCCGAAATTAAATTATTATTAGTCCCGAAATTAAATTATTAAATCCTAAAGAGCTTTCTCTAAAACACCAGATGACATGTTCCGAGTATTTTCCGATGCTTCCGATATATGCCGTGACGGGAGGCTATAGCCCTCACCTGTTATTTTTTAGCTAAATTTCCACACAAAAAAGAATCTTTGCCCGGCAATTTAGCTAAAGTGAAACAGCCGTTAAACTTCTATTCCGCATTTTATCATATATATTTTTCATGTGCAACAAAAAAGTACCAGCAAATCCAAAAGTAATCGGTAATGCCTGTTTCTTTAACGTTCACAGCACCACTGCGGCTGCTGCCGGAAAAGCGGGCAGGCAAATGTATGGCGGCCCGGGAAGCCGATCGGCTTCCAACGGGCAGAAAAACCGCTCATCAGGCGCAGAAGCACTCGTCATACCAGATGAGGAAAACATAGATCGTCCAGACCTTCCGCCACAGGGTATCCTCGCCGCCAAGGAAAGCGTCAAGAAGCTTCCCCGTTTCTTCTTTATTAAAGAACAGGCCGGCATGCTCGCTCTCGAAGCGCCTCCGGATATCGGCCGCAAAGCGCTCCTCGGCCAGCCACTTGCGGATGGGCACCGGGAAGCCCATCTTTACCCGGTAGGCCACGCTGTCCGGCAGGGCTTTTGCCGCCGCTTTCCGGAACGCGATCTTGTCCGCGTCCTGCGTTACCTTATAGCGGGAGGGAAGGCGGGAAGCAATGTCAAACATCCGCCTGTCCGTGAAGGGCATCCGCACATCCAGCCCGGTGGCAAGGCCAAGCTTGTCAATGGCAAAGTAGATATCCCCTTCCAGCCAGATGGCGATATCCACCGCCATCATCCAGCTCAGCGGGTCCTGGCTTTTCAGGTCCTTGTAGACATCATCCACCAGATTGATCGGGAGGACGCTCTCGTCATAGACCTTGAGGAGACGCTTCTTCTCGTCTTCCTTCATGATATTGGTGTTGCCCACATAGTGGGTCCGAACCGTCTCGCCGTACTTTTCAGCATTTTTATAGGCCCGATAGCCACCAAAAAACTCATCCACGCCTTCCCCGGAATAACAGATGGAGGTATGCTTTGCCACCTCGCGGCAGGAGACGGCCAGGGCTACCGTGGAGGCATCCCCCAGGGGCTGCTCCAGCGACCGGATGACCCAGGGCACCGCCTCAAAATACTGCTCCGGCGAAATCACGCAACGGCGGTTTTCTTTTCCCAGGATCCGGGCCGTCTCCCCCGACAGGCCGGATTCGTCGAACTGCTTATCCTCAAAGCTGGCGGAATTGGTCACTTTAACGTGATCGCTCATCGCCGCCATATACGAGGAATCCACGCCGCCCGACAGGAAGGATTCGACATATTCCCCCTCCTCATAGGTTTCGGGAATGATCGTCTGCACCGTATGGTGCAGCTCCTCTGCCCAGTCCTCCAGCGACGGGCCTTCATCCGGCTCAAACTGCGGCGACCAGTATTTATTTATGGTAAGGGCGCCATCCTTCCATGTCAGGTAGTGCCCCGGCATCAGCTTCTTAAGCCCTTTATAAAAGGTCTCCTCCCCGGCCACGTATGTCAGGCTGAGGTAGAGCTGCAGCATGGAGGTGTTCAGCTCCTTTTCAAACCCTTCCATGTCCAGGATCTCCCGGATCGAGGTGCCATAAAGAAGGCGGTCGTCTCCGGTCACATAATAGTAAAAAGAACGGGTGCCAAAAGGATCGCGCATGGCAAACAGCTCCTGTGCGTCCTCATCCCACAGGGCAAAGGCGTAGCTTCCTTCCAGATGGTCGGAAATCTTTTCCTTCCATTTTTTATAGCCCTCCGCGAGAATGCGCCTCTCCCTGGCATCCCGGTCCGTCTCTGCAATTCCCAGCTCCTCGCAAAGCTCCCGATGGTTCCTTAAGTATCCCCTGTATTTTACGATCTCAGCCATGTCAAGCCTCTCCTTATAAATATAGTATGCGCACGAATTTTCAGCGGAAATGTGTCCGCCTGCAGCGGTGAAGATCCGGCGCGGGAAATGAATGAAGACGCAAGCCTTTTATTCGTTTCCTAATAAATATCTTTCGTTTATTATATCGGCATAATCCCTCCCTGTCAAAAGAAACGTTTCGTTTTATCGGGGATATCCCACACAGAATTTGACTTCACCTTTTTAACATGCTATTCTATACTATAGCAGTATTCAAAAATGATAATAAAGCCAGGATAAGAGTATGATTCGGAAGAAATGGGGACAGTTCTTTTTTCTTGTGATTCGTAAGAAAAAAGAACCGTTCCCATTTCTTCCCACTCGGCTTTATCAGCACTTTTGAACAAATGCTATGGAAATACACTCGATGTCTTCGGCTGCAAGCCGCCCAAAGACATATTTTTTGATGCCTGAACATTTTTTTGAAACCAAACAGAAAGGACGTGTTCCCGCAAAATGCCTTATTCTTTTGACAGTATCGTGCGCTTTAGCGAGACGGGAGAGGATGAAAAGCTTTCCCTTCCCGGAATTTTAGACTATTTTCAGGACTGCTGCACCTTGCAGGCCGCTTCCATCCACCAGGGCCTTCACGACATCGCCAGGCGCGGCCGGGGATGGGTGTTATCCGCCATGCAGGTGATCATAAACCGCTATCCCGCCGAAGGCGAACCCATCCGCGTCACCACCTACCCTTACAAGCTGCAGGGATACTTAGGCTACCGCAATTTCTCCCTGGATGCCCAGGATGGCACTTTTCTCGCCGTGGCTAATTCCTGGTGGACCTACCTGGATATCAAAAACGGCCAGCCCGCCAGGCTGACCGCTGAAGATATTGACGGTTACGTTTTTGATGAAAAGCTCGACATGCCCTACGCGCCCCGCAAGATCACTCTGGAAGGAGAGGCTTCTGCCAGAGAACCCATTCCCGTGACCCGGCATCTTCTGGACTTTAACCATCACGTCAACAATGTCCAGTATATCCGCCTGGCCATGGACTGCCTCCCCCCGGGAATGCCGGTCTCCCAGCTCCGCGTCGAATACAAAATGTCCGCCAGGGAAGGGGATATCCTCTGCCCCGTGCTTTACCAGAAGGATAATGTCCTCGGCGTCTCCCTTAATGATCCCCAGGGCAATCCCTACGCCATTGCCGAGTTCACCGCAAAAGCTCTTCTATAGCAGGGAAGAAATGGGGATGGTTCTTTTTCTTACGAATCACAAGAAAAAAGAACCCTCCCCATTTCTTCCCCAGGGTTATCGCGAAAATCCCGGACCGCCGGGCGCAGGGGCATTACCGGAAAAGCCCCCGCCCCCCGGCGCCATACCGCCAGGTGCGCCATTTTCCGCAGCTCCACCACCCGAAGGCATAGAAACATTCCCGCCAGGTTCTCCCAAGGCGGTTTCCGACATCCCGCGGCTCTCCTGGGGTTCTGCCAGGCTTCCTTCCGGCATCACGCCGTTTCCTTCCGGCCTTCCCTGGCTTTCTTCCGACATCATGCCATTGCCTTCCGGTCTTCCCATTTCTCCTGACGCATCCCGTCCGCCTTCGTTAACCGCGCGGCCGCTTCCTTCGAAAATCTCCGACGCTCCCATCTCCGGATTCCCGTCTCTGCCGGGAGCGACTCCGTTTCTCTCCATCTGACTTCCCATATTTCTATCCGGGAAGACCAGGTTAACGCTCTCCGCTCTTTCCGGGCGGCGGCCATTCCATTCCTCCACGGTCTGCCAAAGCCTCTCCTCCAGGCGCTCGCCGCGGTTAAAGCGGCTCTCCACCGTTACCCGCACGTCGCTCTCTCCTTCCGGAATGCGTCCTTGTTCTTCCATGATGTCTAGGGCGGCAGACATGGCGTTTTCCAGTTTCTGCCCTCTCACCATACCAGACAGAGTATCGGCCATCTCCCTGGCATCCTCATTCTCTGCCCTGACCGAAAGTACCCGGTCGAAAACATTCAGCCGGAGCGTCATGGCCGCATCGGATTCTAGGGACACCGTGCTCACCGGCACATAAGCAGCAGCCACACCGGTTCCGCCGGCCAGCGCCATGACCACGGCTGCCGCCGCAACGGCGCTGTGCCGTCTTATAAAACGCCCGATATCGATAATCTTTCCCTGGCCATCGGCCATATTCCTGGCTTTATTCTCAAGGCGCGCAAGCTTCACCGCCGTCAGGTCAAGAACCTGTCCGACCCGGTAGCCCTCATCCGGCACCGCGCGGAAAGCACCGTCATCCGATAAAAGAGCCGCCTTTCGCCCCTTTATCTCCAAAATCACACATCTCATATTCCTAAGCCCTCCCCAAGCTCTTGATCGCCTCTTTCGCATATCCCAGGTAAGAAGCCAGCCCCGGATAATCCCCATCCAGGATAAGGGCGGAAGCGATCAGATATTTCCGGTACCGCTCCACGATCTTCCTGGAGATCTTAAACCGCGACAACATTTCCTGCACCGGAAGATTTTTCGTTTTCTTCAATTTTCCCGTCAGAGGAGGCGGCGGGGCGAACAGAGAGGCAATAAGGCCCGCGCACCCGCTCCTGGTCTTTTCCGCCTTCGGCGAAACTTCCGTCAGCTCAAAAAATGAAATGCCATATTCCGACAGCTCCTCCTGTAGAGAAAGGATCTCCTCCCGAAGAGTATTCTCGTCCGATACGCCAAGACGCCCTCTCATCTCCATCTGTAAGGCAAAATCCGGGTCATCCTCATCCACATCCCCGCCGAAAGCCTCCGGCCGGACGGAAATTTCGGCCCTGTGCCTCTCATTCTTCCGGTACATATCCATCAGGCGGTTTTTGATCACCACCCCGGCAAAGGACCAGAAGTTTCCTTTATCCTCGTCGTAGGCATCCAGGGCCTCCGAAACCGCCAGGAGAGCCACCGGCCACTCCTCATCACTCGTCGTCACCGGTCCGCCGGTTATGCGGGAGGTCACTCTCAGAATATAATTCTGCGCATCCCGCAAAAAAATTTCCCGCTTCACTTTATCCGCTGCTGCCGATAAGGCCGCCGCGTTACCTATCCTCTCATCCATGGATCGTCCTCATTTGGTATTCTGCGCATTCTCACTAATATTCATATACGTCGTCCGGCGGCCAAAAAATGGGGGGAGGAGAACAGATTTCTCCATTCGCACCGGTTCTTTTTGTATCATACCATCTTTTTCCATTCCCGTAAACGGGGGAAGAAATGGGGACGGTTCTTCCCCCATTTCTTCCCCCTGTTTCTTCCCACAAAGTAAACGCACGATTTTCTGAGATAAATGCAAGTTTATGGGGAGACCCCATCGCCCCCCTGGTAACTTTTATTTTACTCTTACCTGGCGGTAGGGTGTTAGGGTGCGCTATGTTTCTTTTATTTTTCTATTTTACTCTTACCTGGCGGTAGGCGCAGGGGAGGGGGGGCCGCTCAG
>CAMNNO010000138.1 GCA_946545475.1 uncultured Blautia sp. | reverse complement strand
GAGCCGTCAGGCTCTCAGAAGCCACAGACCTTTATGGTCTGTGGTAGTTCACCCTATAATAATTTCTAATAAGTAATCTTAACGGGATTGCTGCAAGCGCGGCAATCCCGTTCGCGATTGCCCTCTTTTATACAGCGAGGTGACTGCTTTGACTTTTTTGGAACGCTTTACGCTTAACTTTATCTCCCGGAAGAGATACCGCTATATTTTCCGCGGGCTTGGGAATACGCTCCTTATCACTGTTGTGGCTGCCCTGATCGGTATAGCCGTTGGTTTTATCGTGGCTATCATCCGTTCTACCCATGACAAGACCGGGCGCTTTAAGATCCTGGATTTTATCTGTCACGTTTATCTGACCGTTATCCGCGGGACGCCGACGACTGTTCAGCTGATGATCGTCTACTTTATCATCTTTAGCTCAAGCTCACGGCCTATGCTCTCCGCTTTCATTGCCTTCGGCCTGAACTCCGGCGCCTATGTGGCGGAGATCGTCCGGTCCGGCATTATGTCTATCGATCCCGGGCAGACGGAAGCCGGGCGCAGCCTTGGCCTCTCCTACCGGAAGACCATGACCTATATCATCATCCCCCAGGCCTTTAAAAACGTCCTGCCGGCCCTCACCAACGAATTTATCGTTCTTCTCAAGGAGACCTCCATCTGCATGGCCATCTCCCTGCCGGACCTTACCTATGGCACCACCCTCATCAGCAGCCAGACCTATGACTACATGTTCCCGCTGCTGGCCGGAGCCGCCATCTATCTCTTCTTCGTTGTCGTGCTGACCTGGCTGTTCGGCAAGCTGGAAAGGAGGCTGAGACAAAATGAGCGCTGAAAAACAAGTATCACTCAGCAAGGCCACCTCTGAAAAAAAGATCTATTCGCCCGGCGAGGTCCTTATCGACGTGCAGGATCTTCACAAAACCTTTGACGACGGCAACCACGTTCTGCGCGGCATTTCCACCCAGATCAGAAAGGGCGAGGTGGTAGCCATCATAGGTCCCTCCGGCTGCGGAAAATCCACCTTTCTCCGCTCCCTGAACCTTCTGGAGGTTCCCACCGGCGGCCATATCCTTTTTGAGGGTATCGATATTACAGATAAGAGTGTCGATGTTGATAAAATGCGGCAGAAGATCGGTATGGTCTTCCAGCAGTTCAACCTCTTTCCCCACCTGACGGTGAAGAAGAACATTACCCTGGCCCCCTTAAAGCTTAATCTCATGACACACAAAGAGGCCTCTGACCGGGCCGATGAGCTCCTGGCCCGCGTCGGTCTGCCGGACAAGGCCGATGCCTATCCCGCCATGCTCTCCGGCGGCCAGAAGCAGCGCATCGCCATCGCCCGCGCCATGGCTATGAACCCCGATGTCATGCTCTTTGACGAGCCCACCTCCGCCCTGGACCCCGAAATGGTCGGCGAGGTTCTGGAGATCATGAAGGAGCTGGCCGAAACCGGCATGACCATGGTGGTCGTCACCCACGAGATGGGCTTTGCCCGCGAAGTCGCCTCCCGGGCCATGTTCATCGACGAGGGCGTCATCAAGGAGGAAGCCCCGCCCGCCCAGTTCTTCGCCAACCCCAGGGAGCAGCGCCTTCGCGACTTCCTCTCCAAGGTCCTGTAATACCGCCGGCATAACGCTCTGCCCGCATGGAGGCAGCTCCTTCCGAAGAAGGGCCAGCCCCTTTCGAAGAAAGGCCAACTCCATTCGAAGAAAAGCTCCCCGCGGGCAGCCTGGCGATAGGCCAAAAGCCCTTGAGGGCGAGTATAGAAATGCGAGGTTTTCCATGAAATTTACAAAAATGCAGGGCATAGGCAACGACTACGTCTATGTCAACGGCTTCACCGAACACATTGCCGATCCCTCCTCCCTGGCTATCCGCTTAAGCGACCGGCATTTCGGCATCGGCTCCGACGGCCTGATCATCATACAGCCTTCTTCCTCGGCCGACTGCCGGATGGAAATGTACAATCAGGACGGTTCCCGCGGAAGTATGTGCGGAAACGGTATCCGCTGCGTAGCCAAATATGCCTACGACCATAACCTGGCCGGAAAAAAGACCGAAATGACCATCGAGACGGACGCCGGCTTGAAAACTGTCTCCCTGGATGTCCGGGAAGGCTGTGTCCGGAGCGTCCTGGTGGATATGGGCGAGCCCATCCTTGCGCCTTCCCGCATTCCGGTCAAGGCAGGCGGAAGCAGCGCGGTGAACATCCCCATCCAGGCCGCGGGCATGGATGTCCGCTTTACCGGCGTCTCCATGGGGAATCCCCACGCGGTCATCTTCCTGCCGGACGTTGACGCTCTCGACCTTGCCGCCATCGGGCCGGCCTTCGAGCACCATCCTTTCTTCCCAGACCGGGTCAACACCGAGTTCATCCGCATCCTCGATGACCACACGCTGAAAATGCGCGTATGGGAACGCGGCAGCGGCGAAACCCTGGCCTGCGGAACGGGAGCATGCGCCAGCGCGGTCGCCGCCATCCTTTGCGGGTACGCCTCCAAAAATGAGGACATTACCGTAAAGCTGCTCGGCGGGGACCTGACCATCCGCTGGGACGAAAAAACCGGCCACATCTTCATGGCCGGCCCCGCTGTTACCGTTTTCGAGGGAGAGGTTGACGCGTAATTGCTGCAGCTATCCGCTGCCGGAAAGATGGAATACTTTAACATTTACCAGCAAGGATTCTCCTGCCTCTATAGGCAGTGAGAGGAATTGCAAAACAGGAAACGGCAGCGTCAGTGGTGGGCGGAGAGAGATCGGTATCCCCCACTGACATGAGGCAAGCTATAGTCAGTGATATACTGGCATGTCAGGCTCCGTGAAATTATCGACTGTGGATTGAAACAAACAAACAAACAAAGGAGGTTTCCTTCCATGAACCAAAAAACGTTTCTTTCTTCCCTGTGCCTTGTGTTATCGGCTTCTCTCCTCTTCGGAGCTTCTGCGGTATCCGCCCGGGAAAACGAGGCCGCTGCTCTTTACGAGAGCGAGCTCACCGGCGAGCTTATCGACGCTTCCTTAAAGGAGCAGCGCCCCGCCGCCGTCATGGTCGATAACGAAAGCATAGCCTATCCGCATTTCGGGATGGCCGAGGCCGATGTCGTCTACGAGATTATGAACAGCACCCACAACGGGCGCATCACGCGCCTTATGGCCCTCGTCAAGGACTGGGACGCCATCACCCAGATGGGCAGCATCCGCAGCACCCGCCCCACCAACATATGGCTCGCCGCCGAGTGGAATGCCATTCTCTGTCATGACGGCGGCCCCTTCTATGTCAACGATTACTTTGCCAGGGACTACGCCAGGGAGCATCTGGGGTACGACTTCTCCCGGGTCAAGAACGGCAAAGCCTACGAGTTTACGGAATATGTCCTTGCCGGGGATATCGCAAGGAAGCTTGCCCAGTACGGTTTCAGCCGCACCTATAACGCCTTCCGGCCGGAAAGGGAGTCCCACTTCCTCTTCCAGCCCCAGGGGACCGAGACGGATCTGAGCGGGTATCCACAGTCCCAGGCGGCTGCCAGGGTCCTTCTCCCCTTCCCCCACACCTCCTCCGCCCTGTCCTACAACAGCGCGACCGGGACATATGATTACTACTGCTACGGCGACCTTCACGTTGACGCCGAGGACCAGGAAGTGATGACCTTCAAGAATGTCATCCTCCAGGACTGTGATTACTATCTTTACGACCAGAACGGCTACATGGCCTACAGCGTCATAGACAGCGGGCGTCGCGGATACTATATCACCAACGGCCGGGCGATCCCCATCACCTGGACTAAGGAAAGCGAGTCCGGCCTTACCCGTTACTATACCGACGACGGAGCCGAGCTTACCGTAAACCGCGGCAAGACATACATCTGCCTGGTTCCCTCCGACATGTGGGATTCCCTGTCTATAGAAAGCTGAAAATAGGGGCAGGCGAAAACCGACAACATTTTTCAATGATATGGGGTCAGTCCCCTTCAAAAGGGACTGGCCCCATTTGACAGGTATCGATCATGCGATTACGCAATATTCCCGAAGCCAAAGACGCCATTGCCAGAAGCCCTTACGTCATCCAGGAGCCTGCCTCCTGCAAGGGCCGCTGGCAGAGCCTTTTCCCGAGCCCTAAGCCTTTGTTCCTGGAGATCGGCATGGGAAAAGGACAGTTTCTGATGGCTCTCTCCGGCCGCCATCCGGAGAACAACTACCTTGGCATGGAGCTGTACGACAGCGTTCTTTTCCGGGCCGTCCAGAAGCGGGAGCGCCTGGAAAAGGAAGGCGTATTTTTTCCCAACCTTCACTATATCTGCGCCGACGCCAGGTTCCTCACGGACTATTTCGCCCCGGAGGAGGTCAGCGGCATCTATCTCAACTTTTCCGACCCCTGGCCGAAGGCCAGGCACCACAAGCGCCGCCTGACTTCCCATGTTTTTCTGGAGCGCTACACAGCTATCCTCTCCCCCCGGGGACAGGTTCGCTTCAAAACCGACAACCAGGAGCTTTTTGCTTTCTCCCTGGAGGAAGCGAAGGGCGCCGGATGGCGCCTCCTCTCCGTCACCTGGGACCTGCACAGCGACGCTGTGCTCTGCCGGGACAACTGCATGACGGAATACGAAGAAAAATTCAGCCAGGCCGGCAAGCCCATCTGCCAGATGATCCTGCAGCCGCCCCTGTGATTTGTAGAAAGAAAAGGGAGAAGAAAAGGGAACGTTTCTTCTCCCTTTTCTTCTCCCCTTTTCTTTTTAAACAAATTTTCTGTCGTAGAGCAGGGCTGCCATCAGCACCACGAATGTGGAGCCCGCGTTGTGTACCAGGGCTCCTGTGGTGGGGGTCAGGAGGCCCAGCACTGACAGTGTCACCGCCGCCGCGTTGATGCACATGGAGACGGTGATGCAGGTGTGGATCGTGCGCACCGTGGCATTTGAGAGACGTTTCAGGTAAGGGATCTTTGACAGGTCGTCCGTCATCAGGGCCACATCGGCGGCCTCAACGGCAATATCGCTGCCCATACATCCCATGGCGACGCCCACATCGGCGGTTTTAAGGGCCGGGGCGTCGTTGACGCCGTCGCCGATCATGCACACCATCCCGTCCTCTTTAAGGCGGGACACCATGGCCACCTTATCCTCCGGAAGGAGCCCCGCGTGGACCTCCTCGATGCCGGCCGCCCCGGCTACCGCCTGCGCAGTCTCGGGGTGGTCCCCCGTCAGGAGGACGGGATGCGCGCCCATGGCCTTAAGGGCTTCCACCATATCGCGGGCCTGTGGCCTCATGGTATCCGCCAGGGCGACAAGGCCCCTCGCAGCCCCGTCCCAGGCGACCAGGACGGGCACCTGCCCCTGCGCGCGATAGGCGGCCGCCTTCTCCTCTGCTTGTTCCGAAACGGCCACGCCTCTTTCGGCCAGGTAGGATGCGCTCCCGCAAAGGATCTCCTGCCCCTGCGCCGTTACAGAGACGCCCCTGCCGGCGGCCATCGCAAAGTTTTCGGCCGGCAGCAGCTTGATCTCCTTCTCCCTGGCGAAAGCTGTGATCGCTCTTCCCAGCGGATGCTCGGACCTCTCCTCGCAGGAGGCGGCTTTTTGGAGGACTTCTTCCTCATCTGTGCCCGGAAGGGCAGATATATCCGCAACCGAGAGCGCTCCCCGGGTCAGCGTCCCGGTCTTGTCAAACGCTATCCTCCGGGTCTTGCCCAGCTTTTCCAGGGCCTCCCCGGACTTAATGATGACCCCATGCTTTGTCGCCTGCCCGATGGCCGCCATGATGGCGGTGGGCGTTGCCAGCACCAGGGCGCAGGGACAGAAGACGACCAGCACCGTGACCATCCGGGAAATGTCTCCCGTCAGGAAATAGGCCGCAACGGCGATCAGGGAAGCCGCCGGGACCAGGTAGCTGGCCCACCGGTCGGCAATACGCTGCACCGGGGCCTGCTTTTTGTCGGCTTCCTCCACCATGCGGATCAGCCGGTGGAGGGAGGACGCCTCATCCGATGCCGTGACCCTCATGTCAAAGGAGCCGAATCGGTTCATGGTCCCGCAGAAGACCGGGTCGTTCACCGTCTTATCCACAGGAAGGCTCTCGCCGGTCATAATGGACTGGTCAATGGAGGTTTCCCCCTTAAGGATAATGCCGTCCGCGGGAATGCTCTCGCCGGGAAGGACCCGCAGGATGTCCCCGATCTTCACCTCGGAGGCTTCGACCATCTCCTCGGCCTCGCCCTTAAGGACGCGGGCCGTCTTCGGCGTCAGCTTTATCAGGTTGTGAAGGCCCTTCCTGGCCCTCTCCGTTGTCATATCCTCCAGGATAGCCCCGATAGCCATGATAAAGGCCACCTCTCCGGCCGCGAAATAGTCCCCGATCAGGATAGCCGCCACCATGGCGATGGAGATGAGCAGCGCGGAGGATATCTTGCTGATGCCTTTATTGTGTATCACCCGCCAGATGGCCAGGTAGAGCATGGGAATGCCGCAGATCACAATAGTCACCCAGGCTAAGTACCCCCATATCTCGGCGCCGCCGTGAACCTGGCGCCCCATATAGTAATAGTGGTAATGGATCAGGTTCTGCCAGGACATGTTGTTGATCCTTGGCAAAATAAAGCTAAGCAGCAGAAAGACCCCGCCCACGATCGTCATGGGAAGTCCTGCCAGAAAATCATTCAGTTTTTTCAGCTTCTCTCTTAAAACCGCCACGTCAGGCCGCCTTTCTGAAAAAGCCCAGGATAAAGAAAATGAAGAAGGCTCCCGCGTCGACAGCAACGATCGTCGACCCGACCGGCGTACCGGTCAGGATGGCGATGAGGATGCCAAGGCTGGCGCAGAGGACCGACAGGATGGCCGCGCACAGCGTCACCGCCTTGAAGCTCCGGAAAAAGCGCATGGCCGAAAGCGCCGGGAAGATGATGAGGGCCGAGATCAGGAGCGATCCCACCAGGTTCATGGACAGCACAATGATGATGGCTATGAAAATGGCGATCAGGTTATTGCACAGGGCGGCGTTCGTGCCGGAAGCGCGGGCAAAGGGCTCGTCAAAGGTTACGTCAAAAATGCTATGGTAAAAAAGGATAAAGAATATCACCGCCGCGATGGACAGGATAATGCTCAGCCACATATCCACGGTCGAGAGCGTCAGGATGGATGTGGAGCCAAACAGGATGGTACACACATCCCCGGACAGGTTCCCCGATGTGGAGAAAATGTTCATGAACAGATAACCGAACGCCAGGGCGCCCACCGAGATGACCGCCACGGCCGCGTCTCCGCTGATGCGGGTGTTCTGCCCGCTTTTCAGCAGGATGATGGCGCACAGGACGGTCAGGGGCAGGGCCAGCAGCATCTGGTTGGTAAAGTGCAGTATCCCGGCAATAGCCATGGAACAGAAGGCCAGATGGGAAAGGCCGTCGCCGATGAAGGAGAGGCGCTTGAGCACCAGCGTGACCCCGAGGAGCGAGGAGCACAGGGCGATGAGGACGCCCACGATCAGGGCATGGCGGACGAAGGGGAAGGAAAAATAAAGCTGCAGCTGTGACAGGATTCCGCTCATGGTCAGGCCTCCTTTTCCCGGATGAGGAAGAGCCTTCCCTTCTCCGTTTTGAGATACTCGTCTTTGGTTCCGTAGAAGACCTCTTTGCCGATGAACAGGATATGCGTGGCATAGGTGAGGACGGCTTCCACGTCGTGGGAGATCATGATAACGGCTATGGAGAGCTCGTTCAGCGTGCGGATCAGCTGGTACATGTCCCCGGTCGCGTTGGGGTCCAGGCCGGCCACGGGCTCGTCCAGGAGGAGCATCTTCTGGGTAGCGCACAGGGCGCGGGAGAGGAGGACCCTCTGCTGCTGGCCGCCGGACAGGTCGTGATAGCAGCGGCCCGCCATGTCCAGGATCCCGAGACGTTCCATGTTAAAGTCGGCCAGCTCTTTTTCCTGCCGGTTATAATATGGCCGCAGACCGCGGCGCCCCTGGCACCCGGAAAGAACGATCTCCCGGACCGAGGCCGGGAAGTCTCTCTGGACCGCGGTCTGCTGGGGGAGATAGCCGATCTCGTTGGGCTTTAAGCCGTCTCCGAAGGTGATCTTCCCGGAGATAAGGGGCTGGAGCCCCAGCAGAGAGCGGATAAGGGTACTCTTACCGGCCCCGTTTTCGCCGATAATACACAGATAATCGCCGGGGTTAACATCGAAGGTCAGGTGGGTTAGCAGGATGTTGTTCTTATAACCGACAGAAACATCCTGGCAGGATAGCAGGGACATAGTTAACACCTCCGAAAATAAAAAAATAGCGACGGAATTATGACATTTATTTTAGATAAGATGTGAAGATTTGTCAACGAAAGCTTAGTGCTTCTGCGTGCTAAACACACGTTTTTCGGGGAGACCCCATTGCCCCCTGGTAACTTTTGTTTTGCTTTTAACTGCCGGCGGGCTGTTAGGGTGCGCTATGTTTCTTTTAACCCTTCTATTTTGCGCTTACCTGCCGGTAGGCTGTTAGGGTGCGCTATGTTTCTTTTAACCCTTCTATTTTACGCTTACCTGCCGGTGGGCTGTTAGGGTGTGCTATGTTTCTTTTAACCCTTCTATTTTACGCTTACCTGCCGGTGGGCTGTTAGGGTGCGCTATGTTTCTTTTAACCCTTCTATTTTGCGCTTACCTGCCGGTGGGCTGTTAGGGTGCGCTATGTTTCTTTTGTTCTTCTATTTTACTCTTACCTGCCGGTAGGTGCCAGGGGAGGGGGGGCCGCTCAGAG
>CAMNNO010000137.1 GCA_946545475.1 uncultured Blautia sp. | reverse complement strand
CATGAGACGGGTCATTACGTATGGCACCTTTGACCTTCTCCATTACGGCCACATCAGCCTGCTCAGCCGGGCGAAGGCGCTGGGGGATTATCTGATCGTGGCGCTGTCCACGGACGAGTTCAACCGGAGGGAGAAGCATAAGACGAGCTACTTTTCCTACGAGGAGCGAAAGCGCCTTCTGGAGGCCATCCGCTATGTGGACCTTGTGATCCCGGAGGAAAGCTGGGAGCAGAAGAGGCGGGATGTCCATGAGTACCATGTGGATACCTTTGTCATTGGCGACGACTGGGCGGGAAAGTTCGACTTCCTCAAGGAGGAGGGCTGCCAGGTGGTGTACCTGCCCCGGACCCCGGAGATATCCACCACGCAGATCAAAAATGATATAGGCGCAGGAATATGTGGAAACGATTTCAGACAGACGTAAAGAAATATATCAATTATGCCAACTACTCGGCGAGGTCGGATCTCAAGGCGGAGGTGGCCAGCTCGTACCTGAACTGGCTGTGGTGGATACTGGACCCGCTCCTTTTTATGATGGTCTATACCTTTATCGCGGTGACTATTTTTCAGAGCAGGATCGAGTATTTCCCCATCTTTGTGTTTATCGGGCTGACGCTGTGGAACTTTTTCAACAAGACCATCCAGGGCAATGTCAAGCTGATCCGGAATAACCGGAACATTGTCTCAAAGGTCTACATTCCCAAGTACATCCTGGTGCTGCAAAGGACATTTGTGAACGCCTTTAAGATGTTCATTTCCCTGGCCCTGGTGCTGGTCATGATGCTCGTTTACCGGGTGCCGGTGTCGTACCGGGTCATTTATCTGGTGCCGGTCCTTATTGTGCTTTTTCTCCTGACCTTTGGCATCAGCTGCCTGGTGACGCACTTTGGGGTGTTTGTGGACGACCTTTATAATGTGATGCAGGTCGTGCTGCGGCTGCTCTTTTATATGTCCGGGATCTTTTATTCCATCGAAAAAAGGCTGGAGGAGCCGTTGAAGTCGGTGCTGCTGAACGTGAACCCCATGGCCTTCCTGATCCAGTGCGCCCGGCAGTGCCTTCTTTACAGGGAGACGCCGTCCCCTGTCGTGCTGCTTTTGTGGGGCCTCATCGCGTTTGGCACCTGCGTCCTTGGGATCCATGTGATCTACAAGTACGAGAACAGTTATGTCAAGATCATGTAGGAGGGACGGCATGCAGAAGGAAATTGCGCTGGAAGTTAAGGACCTGGTGATCCGCTACCGGTGCCTTAAGTCCTTTTCCCTTAAGGCGAGCCTGTTCCGCCTGGCGAAGGGGGATCAGAAGATCTTCGAGGCGGTGAGGGGCGTAAGCTTTTCCGTGCCCAAGGGCGAGATCCTGGGGATCGTCGGGAAGAACGGCAGCGGGAAGTCGACCATGCTGCGGGCCATCGCGGGGATCTTTTCCGCCGACGAGGGAACCATAGACCTTCACGGCAACTCGGTATCGCTCCTCTCCATCGGCGTGGGCTTCCAGGAGACGCTGACGGGGCGGGAGAATATCATTCTCTCCGGCATGCTGCTGGGCTTTTCGGAGCAGCAGGTGCGGGAGAAGATGGATGAGATCATTGAATTTGCCAATCTGGGCGAGTTTATCGATATGCCGGTGAAGACCTATTCGAGCGGCATGCATTCGAAGCTGGCCTTTTCGATCACGGCCATCCTGGAATCGGACATCATCCTCATTGACGAGGTGCTCAGCGTCGGGGATTCCAAATTTAAGAAGAAGAGCTACAACAAGATGAAGGAGCTCATCGACAAGGAGGACCGGACGGTGATCATCGTTTCCCATGTGGCGGAGACGCTCCAGAAGCTGTGCAACCGCATCCTGTGGCTCCATGACGGGCAGATCCGCATGATCGGGGATACGGGCGAGGTCCTGGCGGCGTATGAGGAGTTTATGAGCTGATTTTCGGCGGGAGCACGCGGCAGGAGATAATTATGGACATGCAGGGAAGAAACCGGCCTCCAAAGGTTTCGGTGATCGTTCCGGTCTATCAGGCCGGGCGGTATCTGGCCCGGTGCCTGGAGAGCGTGGCCGCGCAGACGCTGGCGGATATTGAGGTCGTCTGTGTCAACGACGGCTCGACGGACGGGTCACTATCTATCCTGGAAGCCTTCCGGGAGAGGGATGCGCGTTTTGTGGTGATAAGCCAGGAGAACGGCGGGTACGGGAAGGCTATGAACACAGGGCTTCGTGCGGCGGCGGGTGAGTATATCGCCATTGCGGAGCCGGACGACTATCTGGACAGCGCGATGCTGGAAACGCTGTACGCGGCGGCCTCCCGGCACGGGCTGGACTTTGTCAAGTCCGACTATATCGCCTTTTCGGAGGAGAGCGGGGAGGAAACCTATATTCCCGTTTCCCGGGACGAGGCCGACTATGGGAAGGTTTTCTGCCCGGCCGCCGACCCGTCCGCCCTGCGGTTTCGGATGAACACCTGGACGGGCATTTACAGGAGAAACTTTCTGCTTGACAATCATATTCATTATCACGAGAGCCCCGGCGCCGCCTACCAGGACAACGGCTTTTTTTTCCAGACCTTTGTCTTTGGAAGGCGGGCCATGTTGTTAAAGGGGGCTTTTTATCATTATCGGATCGATAATCCGGCTTCTTCCATTAACAGCGGGGCGAAAATGTATGCCACCGAGGAAGAGTATGCCTTTATCGAGCGGATCCTGAAAAGGGATGCCGGCCTTTGGCAGAGGTTTGCCCCTATGTTCTGGAAAAAGCGCTTTGACAGCTATGAGGGGACCTTCCGCCGCATCGCGCCGGAGCTGCGGGGGGAGTACGCGTCTTTTATGAGCCAGCGCATGAGGGGGGCCTATATGGCCGGCTACGTGCAGCGCGATGTCTTTAGCCGGGCCCAGTGGTGGTCCCTCGTCTGCGTCATGGATGACCCGGAGGGCTACCGGAAGCGCTACGAGGAGCCCAAAAGGAGCAGCGCGCGGGTCTTCTGGATGAAAAGGCTGCCGTTCCTCGCCCTGGGACGGCTAAAGAGGATAGGGAGGCATGTCAGTGACGATCAGCATTATTCTTCCCGTCTATAATGGCGAAGCGACGCTTGAGGGAACGCTTGAGAGCATTTTTTCCCAGACCTTCCGGGATTTTGAGGTGATCGCTGTGGATGATGGCTCCCGCGACGCTACGGGCGATATCCTTGCCCGGGCGGCCATGCGGTACGGCAGGGAGCGCTTTAAAGTCATCCGCCAGGAGAACCGGGGCGTCAGCCTGGCCCGGGAGGCGGGGGTTCTTGCCTCCTCCGGGGAGGCGGTCCTGTTTTTTGATGCCGATGACGTGATGGCCCCCCGGATGCTGGAGGATATGGCGGCCTGTCGCAGGGAGAGCGGAGCGGACCTTGTGATATGCGGCTATCAGGTGGTGGATGACGAGGGAAGATTCGTCAAAGCCGGCGATGTTCCCGGAGCGAGCTGTGCGGCCGGAGAAAGCCCTGCTGCCGATGAAGGGAGCCCTGCCGGAGAAAGCTCTGCTGCCGGTGAAGGGAGCCCTGCCGGAGAAAGCCCTGCTGCCGGAGAGAGCGATATTTCCGGAGGAGAGTTCTTTGTCTGGCGCCGGGATGATAGGGAAAGCTACCGGAAGCTTTTCTCTCTTATGCCTTTTCCCGGGAACAAGCTTTATGACCGCCGGGTAATCCGGGAGGCGCAGCTTTCGTTTACGCCGGGGATGTCGGTGGGGGAGGATCTGGAATATTACCTTTCCTTCCTGTTGTCGGCAAGGAAGGCAGCCATCCTGCCGGAAGCTCTGTGCAGCTACCGCAGGGGCTCCTCTTCTGTGTCGCGCTGCGCCGATGCGCGGATGCTGGAGGTGCTTTCCGGGCTTGACAGGGTGCAGGAGAAAGCCGCCATCCTTGAGGATGGCGCCGCCTTTTCGGAGGCCCTGTGGGGCAGCCGCCTCCTTCACGCCTACTATCAGCTGTGCAAATACCCCGCCATCGCCGGCCGGCGGGAGCAGAAGCGCCTGTTCGGCCTGCTGTCCCGCGAGGTCCTGGAGGCGGGAAAACATGTGGAGCGCCCGAACGGGGCGCAGAGAAGAGCCCTGAAAAACACCAGGAAATGGACGCGCCTTCGCTTTCTCTATCTCCAGCCGCAGAAAGCCCGGCGGGCAGCAGGCGCAAAAAAACGCCTGACAGCCCTGGCGGCAAAGGGTAAACGCCTGGCCGCCGCGCCGCTAAAGCGCCTTCGCCTCTTCCGGGAGACGGCCGCATATAAGCGGTCGCGCCATACCCCCATCATCCCCCGGAGCGTCCTGTTTTGGGAGGGCAAAGAAAGCGGCCTCTCTCCCGTGATCGGGAAAGAGAGCGGCCTCTCCCCCGTGATCGGGAAAGAGAGCGGCCTCTCCCCCGTGATCGGGAAAGAAAGCGCTCCCTCCTCCCGGGCCGGTAAGGAAAGCCCCTTCCCTCTCCGGACCACGCGGGAGGATGAGAGCCTTTGCCAGGCGCTTTGGGACGCTTTTCGGGACGGGGGCTATAGGGTGAAAAAAAGCGGAAAGCTTCCTGACGCGGCTTTCTGTGCCGTGCTTGTGGCCGAAAGCGTGCTGCCGCCCGGCTTCGCCAAACGCGAAGGACAGGCCGTCATAAAGCTTATGCGCGCGGAAGAAGCCCTGCCCCTTCCAACGGCGGGAGACTATGCCGCTGCCGATGAAAAAAAGCTCTCCGCTATCCTGAAAGCGCGCTCCGCCCTGCTCAAAACCTGCCTGAAAGCCGATATCCTGCTCTTTCCCTCGGCAAAGGCATGCGAAGAAGCCCGAAAAGCCCTTCCTCTGGATGCGCACTTTGGCGGAAGAATGCTTATCTGCGGGGGAGAAGACGAGAGAAGAGAGCTGGCCGAAGTGATCGTGAAGGCCGTCACGCACCCGGAAACGGCAGAAAAATGCCCGGAATGGGAGAAGGCTGTATGTGGCCTTGACAGGCTGGGAAACGGGGCGGCTTCTGAAAATCCGGACCGTCCGGAGAGCCCCGCGGCTCCCGGGAGCATGCGAAAGCCGAACATTTTCATCTACGGCGGCAATATGAAGCGGAACGGCCTGACGGCCGCCCTTAAGAACCTGGCCGCAAACCTGGATGCCGGGAGCGCGAATATCACCATCGGCTACCGCGAAGACCGGCTGCTCTCGCCCGAGAGCCTCTCATTCCTTCCGGAAGGCATGGAAGCCCTTGCCCTCTGCGGCTTTAAAGAAAAAACCCCGGGCGAGCTTCTGTCCCTGAACGCCTACTATCACAGCATAAGGCTCCCCGGGCGTTTTCAAAAGCTCCGGGAGGACTTCTACCGTAGGCTTTTTGAGGCCAACCTGGGAGGCTTCCACTTTGACCAGGTGGTCCAGTTTTACGGCTTCGACCGGGACGTTACCCACATCCTCATGAAGGCCCCGGGCCGGAAGCTTATGTGGATACACTCGGACCTCGACGCCGAGATATCTGTCCGCCGCACCCTGCATAAAGAGACTATCCGCGAAGCCCTGTGCTCCTGCGACGCCGTGTGCGCGGTCACGCCCCCGATGCTGGAAAAGGCCCGGCGGCTGTATGAAGAGGGCTACGGGAAAAACGAAGCCTCTCCCTCGCCGGCAAAAAGCCGCACGGAGCCGCGCTTTCTCGTGGTGCCCAATGCCTTTGACAGCGCCGGCGTCCGAAAAAGAGCCGGGGAACCCCTGCGCCTCCCGCCAGGAGGCGCCATAATGGCCGGCAACCCTCAAAAAAGACTTGACGAAGAGCAGGTTCTCTCTCTATTATCAGAAAAAGGCCCACACATCATCACCCTGGGCCGTTTTTCCGAAGAAAAGGGCCATGCCCTCCTGATCGGCGCCTTTGCCCGATACCTAAAGGACTACCCGGGCGCGTACCTTTTTATAGCCGGCGGCCACGGAGACCTGTACGGGAAGACTCTCGCCCTGGCCTCGCGCGGGCCCCTGAAAGGCCGGGTCATCCTGATCCGCGGCCTGGACAACCCCATGCCTCTCCTGGCGCGCTGCAGCCTGTACGTCCAGCCTTCCCTTTTCGAAGCCCTGGGCCTTGCCATGCTGGAAGCCGACTGCCTTGGCATCCTCGTCCTAGCCACCGACCTCCCCGGCCCCCGCTCCTTCCTGGCTCCCCACGGCGGCATCATGGTCCCGCCGTCCGAAGAAGGCCTCTATCAAGGCCTCCTCCTCTACAGCCAGGGCGACATACGCCCCATGAACATCGACTACAACGCCTACAATGCAAGCGCCATCTGTGCATTCCGGAGCGCTCTTGAGAAACCGGAGCCTTATACTCGCGAATGTGAAAATGACAGGTGGTAATTTTTAAGTATTTTTAAGAAAGGGGGAAGATAGCCATGTCAAAGAAAACCGCCAGGCGTGAAGACTTCAAACGGCTGGTCACTTTCATATTGTCCGGCATCCTGCTGGCCATCCAGACCTCCATATTCGGCTACGTCTGGTATGAATACTATCTTCCCAAAATGTTCGTCCCATTTTGGCGGAGGGGCAACTGGGTATTCATCGGCGTATATGGCCTTGTGTGCCTCATCGTCGGCCGCCTTTTTGGCAGCCTCAAGGTCTGGTACCTGAAAAAAGCGGAGATCGTCTACACCTTCGTGCTGGCTTCGACCGTCATCAACATCTTCGCCTTTATCCAGATCACCATGGTCAACCGCTATTTCCTCCCCTGGAGTCCCCTGCTCCAGGTGGCCGCGTCCCAGTGCCTTTTCTGCTCCATCTGGTGCTTTATCGCCCGGAAAATATACAAAAAACTGTATCCGGCCAAAAACCTCCTCATGATCTACGGCGACTACGACCCCCGGGACATGATGGCAAAAATGAACCGGAGGTCCGACAAGTACCACGTCAGCGACCGCGTAAGCGTTCAGATTGGCAGGGAAGCCGTCTGCCGGAAAATGGACGGCTATGACGGCGTGATCATCTGGGACCTCCCCTCGGAGACGCGCAACTGGTACATTAAATACTGCTTCGAACACTCGATCCGCTGCTATGTCAGCCCCAAAATATCCGATATCATCCTGGAGGGCTCCGACCGCATACGCCTTCTCGACACGCCGCTCCTCCTGGCCCGCAACCACGGCCTGGCGATAGACCAGCGCTTTATCAAGAGGGTCATGGACATTGTGTTCTCGCTCCTGTTCATCATCCTCCTATCGCCCCTCATGGCGGTCATAGCCCTGATCATCCGCCTGTACGACGGCGGCCCCGTGCTCTACCGGCAAAGCCGCCTGACCCGGGACGCGCAGGAGTTTGACATCCTGAAATTCCGCAGCATGACGGTCGACGCGGAAAAGAGGGGCGTGCGCCTGGCCGGAAAAAATGATGACCGCGTGACGCCTCCGGGACAGTTCCTACGGCGGACCCACTTGGACGAGCTGCCGCAGCTCTTCAATGTCTTTATGGGGCAGATGTCCCTGGTCGGCCCAAGGCCCGAGCGCGGCGAGATCCACAGGGTCTATGAAAAGGAAATCCCTGAGTTCGGCTACCGCCTGAAAGTCAAGGGGGGGCTTACGGGGTATGCCCAGGTTTACGGAAAATATAACACCACCCCTTATGATAAGTTGAAGCTGGACCTTTATTATATAGAAAACTATTCGCTGCTCCTCGATATCCGGCTGCTGTTCATGACGGCCCGCATATTCTTTATGAGGGAGGCCTCGGAGGGCGTCGAGGAGGGGCAGAAGTTTGCCCTTAAGAATACGAAAGGAGCCCTGCGTGGAGAAAACAGAAAAAAGCCGGCCGGAAAGCGGAGGGTGCCATCCGGCGGGCGGGAAAAATGATGGTTCAAAGCCACCCCTCTCCCGGGTGCAGGAGGCAGAGCTTTCACTTCTTAAAATTTTTCTTGCTATTTGTACCCGTCATGGATTAAAGTATTATGCGATGGGCGGGACCCTTCTGGGGGCTGTGCGCCATGGGGGGTTCATCCCCTGGGACGATGATGTGGATGTGGGCATGCCAAGGCATGACTTTGAACGGTTCGAGAAGGTGGTTTCCTCCTGCCTTCCCGAGGGAGTGGAATACCAGAGCTTTCGCATAACACCGGGGTATACCCACTATGTGCCGAGGCTTGTAAATACCCGCGTCTATGTGGAGGACACGGCAGCCCAAACTCCCACTCTGCGGCCGGCCTGGATGGATATTTTTCCTCTGGACGGCATGCCGGACAGCCCGCTCCGGCGGAGGGCCCATGCGGGGCATCTTCTGGTGCTGAGGGCAAAGCTGAATTTGTCCCTGTTTTCCACAAACGTGGACCTGAAAAGACGGGGGCGGCCTTTTCATGAGCGGATTCTTATCGCTCTGGGAAAGAGGCTGCCGGTGGAAAAGATGTTTGACTCTCAAAAGAGCCTTGAGGCTCTGGATCGCTGCCTTCGGCGTTATCCCTACGGGGGGAGCGGCTGGATGGTTAACTTTATGGGCATACACAAATTAAAGGAAATGTTCGCCATCTCACGCTATGGCGAGGGAGCGGTTTATTCCTTTGAAGATGTGAGCCTCTTTGGGCCGGCTGATTATGATTTTATTCTGACTCAGATGTACGGCGACTATCATGCGTTTCCGCCTGAAAACCAGAGAGCCCATCATAGCACCCGTTTGGTAGATGGAGAAGAATAGGGGGGGAGCTCCCCTATGCCCCCCTGGTGACTTTTATTTTACGCTTAGCTGGCGGTAGGTTATCGGTGCGCCATGTTTCTTATTACATTTTCTATTTTACGCTTACCTGGCGGTAGGCGCAGGGGAG
>CAMNNO010000136.1 GCA_946545475.1 uncultured Blautia sp. | reverse complement strand
GCAACTCTGAGCGGCCCCCCCTCCCCTGCGCCTACCGGCAGGGAAATGTAAAATAGGGAATGTAAAAGGAAGCATGGCGCATCCAGAAACCTACCGGCAGGTAAACGTAAAATAGGGAATGTAAAAGGAAGCATGGCGCATTCAGGAACCTACCGGCAGGTAAACGTAAAATAGGGAATGTAAAAGGAAGCATGCGCATCCAGGAACCTACCGTCAGGTAAGACTATCATAAAGATGGAGGAAAAAAATATGCCAAATAATACTATCCGCATCGTCGTGGATGCCATGGGCGGCGATAACGCGCCTCAGGCCCCTGTTAAGGCGGCCGTCATGGCCCTGAATGAGAAGCAGAACATAGAGATCATACTGGCCGGCCGGGAAGCGGACATTCAATCGGTTCTCTCATCCTGCGGCTCTTACCCCAAAGAGCGGCTGTCCATCCTTGATGCCCCGGAGGTCATTGAGACTGCGGAGCCCCCGGTGGCGGCCATCCGGGAAAAGAAGAACTCCTCTATCGTAAAGGGCATGACCCTCGTCCGGGAGGGCGGGGCGGATGCCTTTGTCTCCTCCGGCAGCACGGGCGCCATACTGGTGGGCGGCCAGGTGCTGGTGAAGCGCCTGCCGGGCGTCCTCCGCCCGCCTCTGGCCCCGGTCTTCCCGACGCTGACGGGAGCCTCCCTCCTGATCGACTGCGGGGCGACCGTGGATGCCCGGCCGGAGCACCTGGTCCAGTTTGCCCAGATGGGGTCCATCTATATGGAGCACGTCCTCGGCGTCGCCTCCCCCAGGGTAGCCATCGTCAACAACGGGGCCGAGGAGGAGAAGGGTAATGCCCTGGTCAAGGAAACCTTCCCCCTTCTCAAGGCCTGCCCGGATATCAACTTCATCGGCAGCATCGAAGCCAGGGACATTCCGTCCGGCTACGCGGATGTCATCGTCTGCGAAGCCTTTGTGGGCAATGTCATCCTCAAGCTCTATGAGGGCGTGGCAAAAGCCCTGTTCACCAAGATAAAGGGCGCCATGATGTCCACGACAAGGGGAAAAATAGGCGGCTTCCTGGTCAAGCCGGCCCTTAAGAGCGTCTTAAAGGATTTTGACTCCAGCGAATACGGCGGAGCCCCCCTTCTGGGCCTTAAGGGCCTGGTGGTCAAGACCCACGGCAGCGCCGAGGCGAAGGAGATCATGCACGGCATTTTCCAGTGCGTGCAGTTCAAGGAGCAGAGGATCAACGAGATCATCGGGGAATATATAGGAAACAAATAAAACGCCTCGCGTTTTCATTTGTTTCCCGCGCCGCGCGCTGCTGCCGATAGGCAGCAATTACCTTATAGCGCGCGTGCGCATACGTTAAAGCCGCCGAAAGCGGAATGATAAGGAATGATCCATGAAAGAAAATCTCAGTACATTAGAAGAGAAGATCGGCTATTCTTTTAAAAATAAGCTTCTCCTTCATCAGGCCATGCTCCACCGCTCGTATGCCAACGAGATCGGCGCCGGGCGGGTGGGGTCGAACGAGAGGCTGGAATTTCTGGGGGACGCGGTGCTTGAGCTCATCAGCAGCCGCTTCCTCTACGACACCTATAAAAACATGCCGGAGGGCGACCTGACCAAAAAGCGGGCCAGCCTGGTCTGTGAGCCCAGCCTGGCCCGCTGCGCCAGGGTACTCGGCCTCCAGGACCATATCCTTCTTGGCCGGGGCGAGGAGATGGGCGGCGGGCGCCAGAGGGATTCCATCGTTTCCGACGCCACGGAGGCCCTGATCGGCGCCATTTTTCTGGACGGCGGCCTTAAGAACGCCAAGGCCTTCATCCTGACCCATATCCTGAACGACATTGAAAACCAGCAGCTGTTCTACGACAGCAAGACCATCCTCCAGGAAATGACCCAGGAGGACGGGCAGCAGGTCATTGAATACCGCCTTCTCGGAGAGGAAGGCCCCGACCACGACAAGCGCTTCCGCTTCCAGGTCCTGCTCCGGGGCGTCCCCATGGGCGAGGGCGTGGGGCACAACAAAAAGGCCGCCGAGATGGAGGCCGCCTATCAGGCCATCCTGCGTCTCAAGCAGGAACGGAAGGCCTGAGCGGGGAGGCCTTATGTATCTTAAGAGCATTGAAGTGCAGGGGTTTAAATCCTTTGCGCAAAAGATAAACTTTGAATTTCATAATGGCATCACCGGCATTGTGGGCCCCAACGGCAGCGGCAAGAGCAATGTCAGCGATGCCGTCCGCTGGGTCCTCGGGGAGCAGAGCGCCAAGCAGCTGCGCGGCGGCAGTATGCAGGATGTCATCTTTTCCGGCACGGAGCTGCGCCGCCCCTTAAGCTTTGCCTCCGTGGCCATCACGCTCGACAACGCCGACCACTCCCTGCCCCTGGACTACCAGGAGGTGACAGTGACCCGCCGCCTTTACCGCTCCGGCGAGAGCGAGTACCTGCTGAACGGCGCCAGCTGCCGCCTTAAGGACATTAACGAGTTGTTCTATGATACCGGCATCGGCAAGGAAGGCTACTCCCTGATCGGCCAGGGCCAGATAGACCGCATCCTTTCCGGCAAGCCGGAGGAGAGGCGCTACCTGTTCGACGAGGCCGCGGGCATTGTCAAGTTCAAGCGCCGGAAGAATGAGGCCCTGAAAAATCTGGAGGCGGAGGAACAGAACCTGGTGCGCGTCACGGACATATTAAGCGAGCTGACGCGCCAGATCGGCCCCTTAAAGCGCCAGAGCGAGACGGCCAGGAAGTACCTGGACCTTCGGGAGACCTTAAAGGGCACAGAGATCAACCTCTTTTTGCTGAACAGCGACTACGCGACCGTCCAGCTTAAGGATATCGGAGAGCGGGAGGCTTCGACCCAGCAGAACCTGGATGAGACGAACGCCGCCTACGAGGAGACCAAAAGCGAATATGACCGCCTGGATAAGGAGATGGCCCTTCTGGGCGCCGAGATAGACGCGCTCCGGGAGGACATTCAGAAGAAGACGATCCGCCGCGGCGAGATCGAGGGAGAGATCAAAGTCCTGGAGGAGCAGATCCTCTCCGCCAGGCGGACCAGCTCCCTGGACGAAGCCAGGCGGGCGGCCATAGAGGCCGACCTGAAAAGCCGGGAGGAGGAAAAAGCCTCCCTGGAAAAAGACCTCTCCTCGCTGAAAGACGCGCATGAAGCCCTGTCCAAGGACCTGTCCGGGGACGAGGAGGCGCTCCGCCTTGCCCAGGAGCGGATAAGCGGCTTTACAAAGGCCATTGAGGACGGAAAAAAGGAGCAGCTTTCCCTCTTAAGCGCCCGGGCGGACATCCGCATTGAAGGCGAGCGGAGCACGGCGCAGAGGGAGCAGCTGGACATTGAGAACGCCAGGGTAAAGGCCCGCCTTCTCACCCTTAACACCCAAAAGGCGGAGCAGGAGGCGGCGATCTCAGAGGCGGAGGAAGCCCTCTCGCAGGTGAACAGCTACCTCAGCGCCCTGCAAAAGGAGAAAAAAGCCCTGGAAGAGTCGCTGAAAGCCCTTCAGGACAAGATAAATATCGCCGCCAAGGCTCTGGAAGAGAGGCAGAAGGATTACAACCGGGAGGCCTACCGCCTGGAATCGCTTCGGAACATGGCCGAGCGGTACGACGGCTACGGAAGCGCCATCCGCAGGTGCATGGAGCAGAAGAGCCGGATCCCCGGCATCCACGGGGTCGTGGCGGACCTCATCAGCGTCGAGCAGAAGTATGAGACGGCCATAGAGACGGCTCTCGGCGGCAGCATCCAGAATATCGTTACCGATACGGACGAGGTGGCCCGGCAGCTGATCGAATTTTTGAAGGCAAACAAGGCCGGCCGCGCCACCTTCCTGCCCTTAAAGAGCCTTCGCCGCGGCGACGGCTTTTCCCAGAAGGAGGCCCTTAAGGAGCCCGGCGCCATCGCGCTTGCCAGCGCCCTGGTAAAGACCGGCGAGGAGTACCGGGGGCTTATGGAATACCTCCTGGGGCGCATCCTGGTGGTCGACAGCATGAAAAACGCCCTTCCCATTGCCCGAAAATATCATCAGAGCATCCGCATGGTCACTCTGGAAGGAGAGCTGATAAGCCCCGGCGGCGCCATGACGGGCGGCGCGTTCAAAAACAGCAGCAACCTCCTCGGCCGAAAGCGCGAGATCGAGGACCTGGAAAAAAAGGTCGATTCCCTCAAAACAGCCCTCGAGGCGGAGGACTTATCGCTCCGCCAGCTCCGGGACGAGAGGAACGGCGGGCGGGATACCCTGGCCAAGTGGCAGGAAAGGCTCCAGACCCTTTATGTGGAGCAGAATACCGCGCTTCTTAAGGTGGCATCCCTTAAGGAACGGACGGGCAGCTTTAACGAGGAGGAGCAGCAGATCCTTAAAGACCAGGAAGCGCTGAGGAAAAAGCAGGAGGAGCTGGCAAAGAAGCAGGCCGGCGTGAGCGAAGCCCTGTCTGCCTCCGAGACGGATGAGAAGGAGCTGGCGGATTATATCGGCTCGCAGCAGGCTCAGCTTGAGCAGGAACAAAAGGAAGAGGCACAGATCCTCTCCCGGGTATCCGAACGGCGCCTTGCCCTGTCCGGCCAGGCCCAGAAGGAAGACTTTGCCCGGGAAAACCTCTCCCGCCTTGAAAAGGAGACAAAGGCTCTTATCCTGGAAAAGCAAGAGATCGATGAGAGGTCCCAGAGCCGCGGAGCGGAAGAGGAGGAGCGAAAGGCCGGGATCAAAAAGCTCCGGCAGGAGGCGGATGAGCTTCTTGAGGCGGAGGATGCCGGCCGCGGGGAGATGGCCGATAAGCAGGCCGTCCAGACGGATATGAAGGCCCGGCACCGCCGTTTCTTCGACCAGCGGGACAGCCTGGCCCGGGATATCAACCTCCTGGAAAAGGAGTGCCTGCGCCTTAAGTCTCAGAGGGAAAAGCTGGAAGAGAGCCGCGAGGCGGATATCGCCTACCTCTGGGAGGAATACGAGGTCACGCCCCATGACGCTCTGTCCTACAAGCGTGAGGATGTCACCGATAAGGACAGAGGGAAGCTCAAAAAACAGGCCGGCGCCATCAAGGACGAGATCCGCGCCCTGGGAAGCGTGAATGTGAACGCCATAGAGGACTATAAGGACGTTTCCGAGCGCCACGAATTTCTCTCCGCCCAGTACGAGGACCTGCAAAAATCCAAGGAAACGCTGGAAGAGCTGATCCGGGACCTGGATGACGGCATGAGGAAGCAGTTCACCGAAAAGTTCAAGGAGATCCAGAGGGAGTATGACAAGGCCTTTAAGGAGCTGTTTGGCGGCGGACGGGGCACATTGGAGCTGGCGGAGGGCGAGGATATCCTGGAAGCCGGGATCAACATCACCTCCCAGCCGCCCGGCAAGAAGCTGCAGAACATGATGCAGCTCTCCGGCGGCGAAAAGGCTTTGTCGGCCATCGCCCTTCTGTTTGCCATTCAGAACCTTAAGCCGTCGCCGTTCTGCCTTCTGGACGAGATCGAGGCCGCCCTGGACGACTCGAACGTCGGCCGGTTTGCCAGCTATCTTCAAAAGCTTTCCAAAAATACGCAGTTTATCGTCATCACCCACCGCCGCGGCACCATGGTCGCCGCCGACCGCCTGTACGGCATCACCATGCAGGAAAAGGGCGTATCGACCCTGGTATCGGTTGACCTTGTGGAAAACCAGTTGACGGGCTAAAGAGTTTTGCTTATAATTGTTGACATATTCTGAATGACGGAAGGAGAGGATGGATTCGATGGCGGAACAGAAGAAAGGTTTTTTTAAGAGGCTGGTCAGCGGCCTTACCAAGACCAGGGAGACCATAGCGGCCGGCTTTGATTCCCTTTTTCATGGATATGATGTCATAGATGATGAATTTTACGAAGAGCTGGAAGAGATCCTGATCATGGGGGATATCGGCATTAATGCCACCACGTCTATCCTGGAAAACCTGAAAAAGAAGGTGGCCGAGCAGCACATCCGCCGCCCCATGGAATGCAAGCAGCTTTTGATCGCCAGCATCAAGGAGCAGATGGCTGTGGACAGCACGGAGTACGCGTTTGAAAACCAAAAGTCCGTGATCCTGGTCATCGGCGTCAACGGGGTGGGCAAGACGACCTCCGTGGGGAAGCTGGCCGGAATGCTCAAGGACGAGGGCAAAAAGGTCATCCTTGCCGCCGCCGACACCTTCCGGGCTGCCGCCGGCGAGCAGCTGACCCTGTGGGCCAACCGGGCCGGGGTGGAGATCATCGGCGGACAGGAGGGGCAGGACCCGGCCTCCGTCGTGTACGATGCCATCGCCGCCGCCAAGGCCAGAAAGGCGGACATCCTGATCTGCGATACGGCCGGACGGCTCCACAATAAAAAGAACCTGATGCAGGAGCTGGGAAAGATCTACCGGATACTGGAAAAGGAATACCCGGAGGCCTACCTGGAAACGCTGGTGGTCCTGGACGGCACCACCGGCCAGAACGCCCTCTCCCAGGCCCGGGAATTTGCCGAGGTGGCTAACCTTAACGGCATTATCCTGACCAAGCTTGACGGCACCGCCAAGGGCGGCATCGCCGTGGCTATCCAGTCGGAGCTGGATATACCGGTCAAGTACATCGGCGTGGGCGAAAAGATCGACGACCTGCAGAAATTCGATGCGGACGCTTTTGTCAATGCCCTGTTTGATATCGATGAAAAAAAGCTTGATGACAGCGAGTACCTCATCCAGCAGTAATGGGAAGAAATAGGGACGGTTCTCTTTTCTTATGATACTCAAGAAAAGAGAACCGTCCCCATTTCTTTATCACAGGGGCGGCGTAAGGAAATTATCGCCTTACGGCGAACGCCGCCCCGCGGGCGAGCAGGAGGGAAAATTTCCCTCCTGCTCGATTATCACAGGGGCGGCGTAAGGAAATTATCGCCTTACGGCGAACGCCGCCCCGCGGGCGAGCAGGAGGGAAAATTTCCCTCCTGCTCGATTATCACAGGGGCCCTTACGGCGAACGGCCGCCCCGCGGGCGGGCAGGAGGGAAAATTTCCCTCCTGCCCGATCGGGAGATCAGTTGTCGTCCATGTCGGCTTCGCTGACCTGGTAGACGTGGCGCTTTTTGGCCATCTCGTCGCTGGCCAGGTATTCATCGTAGGTGGTGATCTTGTCGACCAGGGTGCCGTTCGGCAGGATCTCCATGATGCGGTTGGCGGTCGTCTGCACAAACTGGTGGTCGTGGGAGGTAAAGAGGATGACGCCCGGGAACTTGATGAGGCCGTTGTTGAGGGCCGTGATGGATTCCATGTCCAGGTGGTTGGTGGGCTCGTCCAGGATCAGGATATTGGCCCCGGAGATCATCATCTTGGACAGGAGGCAGCGCACCTTCTCGCCGCCGGAGAGGACCTTGACCTTTTTGACACCGTCCTCGCCGGGGAAGAGCATGCGGCCCAGGAAGCCGCGGACATAGGTGGCGTCCTTGATCTCGGAATACTGGGTCAGCCATTCGGTGATGTTTAAGTCGTTGCTAAACTCCTTGGTGCTGTCCTTGGGGAAGTAGGCCCGGCTGGTGGTGATGCCCCACTTATAGTTCCCCTCGTCCGGCTCCATCTCGCCCATGAGGATGCGGAAGAAGGCCGTGGTGGCCTGCTCGTTGGCGCCCACAAAGGCGACCTTGTCATCATGCCCCAGGGTGAAGGAGATGTTGTCCAGCACTTTGACGCCGTCGATGGTCTTGGAAAGGTTCTGCACCATAAGGACCTCGTTGCCGATCTCGCGGTTGGGGCGGAAGTCCACATAGGGGTACTTGCGGCTGGAGGGCTTCATCTCATCCAGCTGGATCTTTTCCAGGGCGCGCTTCCGGGATGTTGCCTGTTTGGACTTGGAGGCGTTGGCGCTGAAACGGGAGATGAACTCCTGCAGCTCCTTGATCTTTTCCTCTTTCTTCTTGTTGGCTTCCTTCATCTGCTTGATGAGGAGCTGGCTGGATTCAAACCAGAAGTCGTAGTTGCCGGCGTACAGCTGGATCTTGCCGTAGTCGATATCGGCGGTCTGGGTGCAGACCTTGTTTAAGAAGTAGCGGTCGTGGGAGACCACGATGACGGTATTGTTGAAGTTGATCAGGAACTCTTCCAGCCATTCAATGGCCGGGAGGTCCAGATGGTTGGTGGGCTCGTCGAGCAGCAGGATGTCCGGGTTGCCGAAAAGAGCCTGGGCCAGAAGGACCTTGACCTTCTGGCTGCCGGTGAGGGTGGACATGAGGGCATAGTGGATGTCCGTTTCAATGCCAAGGCCGTTAAGGATCGTGGCGGCATCGGACTCGGCTTCCCAGCCGTTCATTTCCGCAAACTCGCCCTCCAGCTCGCTGGCGCGGATGCCGTCGTCGTCGGAAAAGTCCGGTTTGGCATAGATGGCATCTTTTTCCTTCATGACTTCATAAAGGCGCATGTTCCCCATAATGACGGTGTCCAGAACGGGATAGGCGTCATATTTAAAGTGATCCTGCTGGAGGAAGGAGAGGCGCTGGCCGGGCGTGATAAAAACATCGCCCCGGGTGGGCTCAAGCTGCCCGGACAGGATGCGAAGGAACGTCGACTTGCCGGCGCCGTTGGCGCCGATCAGGCCATAGCAGTTGCCTTCGGTAAATTTGATGTTGACATCTTCAAAAAGGGCTTTCTTTCCAACGCGGAGAGTGATATTATTTGCTGCGATCATGTTTTACCTCGTTATATGCCCCGTGCGGCAGACGGGGGGGCATGGTGGTTTTATAAAATATCAGCCGTAAAACCACATGCCCTCAGGCATGTGGATACACGG
>CAMNNO010000135.1 GCA_946545475.1 uncultured Blautia sp. | reverse complement strand
GCAACTCTGAGCGGCCCCCCCTCCCCTGCGCCTACCGGCAGGTAAACGTAAAATAAAGTTCAATAAGAGACAGGCCACACCCAAACCCTACCGGCAGGTAAGCGTAAAATAAAAATGTCACTAAGGAGTTTCAACCATGAAGAAATGGAAAATCACTTTTAATGCCCCTGCCATCCTAACCTTCGTCCTTCTCTGCCTGGCAGCGATGGCCCTCAATATCCTGACGCAGGGCTGGAGCAACCGGACATTTTTCATGACATACCGCTCATCCCTCGCCTCCCCCCTCACCTACGTCCGCCTGTTTACCCATGCGCTGGGCCACAGCGGATGGGAACATTTCATCGGCAATATGTCCTACATCCTCCTGCTTGGCCCCATGCTCGAGGAAAAGTACGGGACGGAGCGCATGATCGAGGTTATGGTCATCGCCTCGTTCGCAACGGGCATCCTGAACAGCATCCTGTCCGGCAGCACGGCCCTGTGCGGGGCCAGCGGCGTGGTGTTTGCCTTTATCCTGCTGACCTCCTTCACCAGCTTCCGGGAAGGCGAGCTGCCGCTTACCGTTATCCTGGTCGCCGTCATTTTCATCGGCCAGCAGGTCTATGAAGGCATTTTTATCCGCAACAATGTCTCGAACCTTTCCCACATCGTGGGCGGCCTTGTCGGCGCAGTTATAGGCTACCGCTTCAATGTCCGCTCATCACACCGCAAAGGTCGCAGGCGTTAAACACCGCCGCCCCCATTTCTTTCGAATGAAAAAAGCACCCTCCCACGGCTGTTTCAGGCCCGGGAGGGTGCTTTTTTACTTTATCGTAAGGGTGAGCAGGAGGGAAAATTCCCTCCTGCTCTGTTTACTTTTTATCGCAGGACGGCGCAAGAAATTCATAAGAAAACATTTTCGATGACGGGCGAGCAGCTGTATTTGACAGCCTTGCAGGCAGCAGCCAGCTCATCGTAGGTCATATCCTTGAGGGTCTGCACCACTTCCTCAGCGGGAGCATCCTTAAGGCCAAGAGATTCGACAAGGGCCGCGGTCTGGGCCTTGGAATCCTCGGAGGTGCGGGTGGCGTAGGCACCGCCGCCGGACTGGGCGACTGCGCTGTGGAAGATCCAGAGGGTGGCCTTGTGGAACGGCGCAAGGAGCCGCTGGAAAGAGACATTCTGCTGCATGCGGTTTTCCAGGACATAGCGGTGGCGCCCTAGGAGGACGACGTTCTGGATAAGAGAAAATAAAAAGCAGACAGCGGCCAGGTAAAACCAGGACCTTACCCCTTTGCCAAATACGATCGCCCTTATCCGCCTGCGGATGTCTTTTAAATTCCAGATCATTTTCATTTCTCCTGATTGCTGTAGTTATTATGTCTCATATATCATGTATGTTGCAATATTTTTTTGATATGTCCAGTATTTTAAGATAGCATAATGGCGCACGTTTAGCCATTTCGACGCAAAAGTAGCTTAAAATAGCGGTTTTTCATCTTCTTATTCCGCTTCAAGGGGCAGTCAGGGGGCAAACTTGACCTTCGCCACGACTGCGTTATCTTTTTCGCGGAGCTCATCGGTGACATGGAAGTAGACCTCTCTTGTGATCGCGTCATCATGATGCCCCAGCCGCCTCGCGATCACGTCGAAGGGTACGCCCTGTGCCGCAAGTATGGATACGTGCGTGTGGCGCAGGGCGTGAGGGCTCACGGACCGGCCAAGGATTGCTTGACTTACCTCTACGAGATACCTATGATACAGGACATAGGCCATATAATTGCCGGTCCTTCCAAAAAATACCAGATTTGTCCGACAGCCCGTTTCTACTTGTCTAATAAGCCTCCATGTCTTTATCTCGCCGATCAGGGCGGCAAGCTCCGGCTGTATGTATATATCCCTCTCCGAGTCGGCTGTCTTTGGGGCGTCGCCTATCTTATGGATATTGTTTTGGTAAGTCCTATGGACATGGATGTATTCCGGGCCTATATCGGACATGTCCAGCGCGATGGCTTCCCCGATCCTCATGCCGGTAAGCAATAAAAGGCGCGTGAAAAGCTGATACCTTTGGTTAGCCATGGCCTCGATCAGAGCTGTTATCTCCCCTGGCTCAAGGTATTTATCTTCGATGCGCGCTTTGCGATTGTCTTTGAGCGGCTTGATCTTGTCCAGCCACTCTTTTGTCTGGACGAAGTCATTGTCATAGCCCCACGCGATAAGCTTTTTGAACATTCCGATGTGGCCGTTGACCGCGGCGGGATCGTCGTCGGTTTTCAGCCTGCTGTTGACATACCCGGCCGTCAGGCGGGAGACCTTGATGTTCCCCGGCAAAATGTCAAGCAGGGTTTTAACCCCCGACCGATACGTGGCCACGGAGGACGCCCGGAGTGTCCGGGCTTTGTCCGCAAGGTAGGCATCGGCCAGCTGGCGCAGCGTATAGTCCGCCGGGTCGGGGACTGCCTGCATCTTGTCATACAAGATTTTCTGGGCGGCCTTGATGGCCGCCTTGGTATTTTTGTCGATAGTAACGGATACTTTCCGGCTTTTGCCGGTTATGGTATCCACGTAGCGGTCGCAGACCTTGTACTTGCCGGTGGGAGTTTTTTCCACCCACATAATAAAAAAGCACCTCCTTATTATTAAAAGTCAAAATTAAAAATCGAATTGTTCTAATTAAGAATCAATATTCTTCAATTGTAAATTAAAACTTCTTAATTAAATTAAAATTTCATAATTGTAAATCAAAAGATTTTAATTAAATAACAATTTCTTAATTGAGAACCAAGTGTTTTAATTAAGCTAAAGCTTCTTAATTGAAAATCAAAGTTTCTTAGTTAAAGGTCAAAGTTTTTTAATTAATAAGTTTTGATTTTTAATTAAAAGTCAAAGCTTCTTAATTAAAAATCAAAACTTTTTAAAAACTTGATGTGTTCGTCCATCTCAAATTTTCTCCTTTCTTTTCAGAAATATAGCACAGGGGACAAAAAAAGCAAAGAAAAAAGCTCTGAAAAGGACAAAATCCCCGGCAGGTTTCTTTATTTTGCCGGAAAGAGGCGGCGCCGATCAAAAGGCGTTAGTTTTCTATATCTGGTGGGCGTCAAAAGCCATAGCGCTATAAGCAAAGAGAAATAATGAATTGACAAATTCCTTTTCCTTTACTATGATACTATTATGAGATTTGCACGAACACTCAACCATGCAAAGCAAAGACAGGAGAAAATGTTATGCGAAAACATGATGACCTGATAGCCAAAATGACCAAAGAGGAAAAGGCAGCCATCCTTTCCGGCAAGGGCGAATGGGACACCCGGAGCGTTTCGCGTCTTGGCATCCCCTCCATCTTCCTCTCGGACGGCCCGAGCGGCGTGCGCAAGCAGGCCGGAGCCGGAGACCATCTGGGGCTGAACCCTTCTGTACCGGCCACCTGTATGCCGGCAGCTTCCACCGTCGCCAACAGCTGGGATACCGCCCTCGGTGAGGAAGTCGGGAAAGGACTTGGCGCGGAAGCCATGGCCGAGGATGTGGATGTCCTTCTCGGCCCGGGTCTCAACATCAAGCGCAATCCTCTGTGCGGCCGTAACTTTGAGTATTTTTCCGAAGACCCCTACCTGGCCGGCAAGATGGCCGCCGCTTTTGTCCGCGGCATCCAGTCGCAGGGCGTGTATGCCTGCGCCAAGCACTTTGCGGTCAACAGCCAGGAGGAACGCCGTATGGCCATGAATGCCGTGGTCGATGAGCGCACGCTGCGCGAGATCTACCTGACCGGCTTCGAGATCGCCGTCAAGGAAGGCGGCGCCAAGTGCATCATGTCCAGCTATAATGAGGTCAATGGCGTCTATGCCAATGAAAACGCCCATCTTCTCATGGATATCCTGAGAAAGGACTGGGGCTTTGACGGCTTTGTCGTCACCGACTGGGGCGCTTCCAACGACCACGCCCTGGGCGTTAAGAACGGCTCCACCCTGGAAATGCCATCCCCGGGCCTTGACGCGGCCAGGGAGCTTTTAGCCGCCGTCGAGTCCGGGAAGATCTCCCAGGACGATGTGGACGACCGGGTCGATGAGCTTATCGACGCCGCCCTGTACCTGGCCGAACAGAAGAAGGCCTTCAAGGCGGGCGCAGGGGCTTCTCTCGATAAAGAAAAGCTGCATGCCGCCAATCACGCCCTGGCCAGGCGCGCCGCGACGGAAAGCGCTGTCCTTCTCAAAAATGAGGGCGGCCTCCTTCCCATCCCCGTCGGCGCAAAGGTAGCCATCGTCGGCGATTTCGCCTTTGCCCCGAGGTATCAGGGCGCCGGCTCCTCCATGGTCAATTCCACAAAGGTGGACTGCGTGGTGGACTGCCTGGGCAAAAGCGGCCTCAACGTCTGCGGGACCGCGAAGGGCTATATCAGGACCGGAGAGGAGGATCTGGCTCTGCGCGAGGAGGCCGTCAAGCTGGCCGGCGAGGCGGACATCGTCCTCTACTTCTTTGGCCTTAACGAGCAGTCCGAGTCCGAAGGCCTCGACCGCGACCATCTGCGGATCCCCGACAACCAGGTCAGGCTCCTGGAGGCCCTGTCGAAAGCCAATAAGAACATCGTCGGCATCATAAGCGCCGGCTCCGCCATCGAGATGCCCTGGGAAAAATACGCCCGGTCGCTTCTGCACACTTATCTGGCCGGCCAGGCGGGCGCCGAGGCTGTCCTTGACCTTTTGACCGGCAAGGCCAACCCCTCCGGCCACCTCAACGAGACGCTGCTGCTCCGCTACGAGGATACGCCCAGCGCGGCCTACTATCCGGCCAAGGAGCGCAATTCCGAATACCGCGAGGGACTTTTTGTCGGCTACCGCTACTTCGATACCGCGGACGTAAAGGTGCTCTATCCCTTCGGCCACGGCCTGTCCTATACCACATTTGAATACCAGGATCTGGCCGTAGACGACAAGGGCGTTTCCTTTAAGCTGAAAAACGCCGGGAAGTATGACGGCGCCGAGGTCTGCCAGCTTTACGTCCACCTGGACGGAAAAGTCGTCCGCCCGGCCAAGGAGCTCAAGGGCTTTGCCAAGGTCTTCTTAAAGGCCGGCGAGGAGAAGACAGTCTCCATTCCCTTTGACGCCTACACCTTCCGCTACTGGAATACGCATACCAACGGCTGGGAGACAGAGGGCGGCACATATGACGTTTATGTCGGCTCGTCCTGCGCGGACATCCGCCTCTGCGGCACCGTCGCCGTAAAGGAGACGACAGCTGACTACTCCTGCCTGAAAGCGGACCTTCCCAGCTACAGCACGGGCCACATCACCAATGTCCCCGATGCCGAATATGAAGCCCTTCTGGGATATAAGATCCCCAACGGCAGCTGGGGCGGCGAGATCGGCATCAACGATGCCCTCTGTCAGCTCTACTATGCCAAGAGCTTTGTCGGCCGCAAGGTCTTTGGCTTCCTGGACGGCAAGATCAAGAAGGCCAAGGAAAAGGGAGAGCTTCCGGACCTTAATACGCTCTTCCAGTACAATATGCCCTTCCGCGCCATCGCCAAGATGACGGGCGGCATGGTCAGCATGGACATGGCAAAGAGCCTGGTAAAAATGGTCAACGGCCATTTCTTCGGAGGACTTGGCGGCGTTATCGGCGGGTTCTTCAGCAATAAGAAGAAGAACAAAGCCTTTGAGGCCCTGCTGTCCCAGGGGGAAAGCAAGAACTGAGCGCATATTTAGATTTTTTTATTAAAAAAAATTTATTAACGAAAGGATTTTATTTATGAAATTTTGGAATGATTTTGTCGAAAAGCATCCCGCTGCCGCCAAATGGATCCGCGAGGGCGGCCTGTTTGTCATCGTCAGCAACCTGATCACGGTCCTCAAGTACCTGCTGCTGCAGTTTCTGCCGAACCTGTTCAAAGGCCTGCCTCTGGTCGATTTCGGCTGGCCGGGCAAGGAAGTGACCATGTTTGGTGAAACCTTCAAGTGGAACATCCTCGGCTATGATGTCAACCACGGCGGTCTTCCCTACTTTTGCGCCTATATCGTAGCCATGCTCATCGGCGAGATCATCAACTTCCCGATCCAGAGGAACTTCGTTTTCCGCAGCAAGGGAAAGATCGGCTACCAGATCATGTGGTATTTCATCGCCTTCTGCGTGATCACCTGCATCGTCAACTCCATCAACTGCATCTGGGTTGCCGTAGCCGGAAAGTATGTGCCGGATTTCGTTTACAATATCGGCACGACCGTCCTCAACGGCGGTATCTCGATGATCATTTTCTTCTTTGTCAACAAGATCATCTTCCCGGAAGCGAAGGCTGAATGATCGTCCTGACACCTTGACAGGCATTGCTTAACAGGGGCCACCCCCACATGGGGCTGGCCCCTGTGTATTTTATGGCAGGGCCGCCCATAAGAAATTTGTCACCTGACGGTGACGGGCGGCCCGCCGGGGGTAGAGGCGAGACAAGTCTCCCTCTACCCTATTTATGAAATAATTATGAAATCTTCTAAACTCTCTTGCAGTCCGAGTGAAAACGTGCTATTGTACTGTTAGCCACTAAATGAATCGAGTGCTAAAAAATGTTACGCACAGGAGGCAGCATTTACCATGAAACTTGATGAAAAGAAACCCAAACGACCGATATATGTCTATTATATCATTGTCGCCCTAGCTATCCTGATCTTTAATTTCCTGATCCGGCCGGCGCTGAACGAAAGGACTATTGTCAAGACGGATTATACGTCCTTCCTGACCGCCGTGGACAGCGACCTCGTGGAAAGAGCCGAGGTACAGGGCAATATCATCATCTATACGATCAAGAACACCGATACGATCTACCGCACCGTCCTCATGGACGACCCGAACCTGGTCGCCCGTCTTTATAAGCATGACGTGCGGATGGAAGCCATCATCACGGACCGGGAAAACCTGGTCCTCAGCCTTATTCTCGGCTATGTGGTCCCCATCGCTGTTTTCATCCTTCTGGGGCGGTGGCTGAGCAAGCGGATGACGGAATCCATGGGCGGCGCCGGCGGAATGATGTCCTTTGGCAAGAGCAATGCCAAGGTCTATGTCAAGTCCGCGGCCGGCATTAAGTTCTCCGACGTTGCCGGGGAGGACGAGGCCAAGGACCTTCTGCGCGAGATCGTGGATTACCTGCATAACCCCAAAAAGTATGCCGAGATCGGCGCTTCCATGCCCAAGGGCGCTCTCCTTGTCGGCCCTCCCGGTACCGGCAAGACCTTGCTGGCCAAGGCTGTGGCCGGCGAAGCCGAGGTTCCTTTCTTCTCCATTTCCGGTTCGGAATTTGTTGAGATGTTCGTCGGCATGGGCGCCGCCAAGGTCAGGGACCTGTTCAAGCAGGCCAATGAAAAGGCTCCCTGCATCGTATTCATCGACGAGATTGATACCGTCGGCAAGAAGAGGGACGGCTCCGGCTTTGCCGGAAACGATGAGCGCGAGCAGACCCTGAACCAGCTGCTGGCAGAGATGGACGGCTTTGACGGCTCCAAGGGCGTTGTCATCCTTGCCGCCACCAACCGCCCGGATTCCCTGGACCCGGCGCTCCTCCGCCCGGGCCGTTTTGACAGGCGCATCCCCGTGGAGCTGCCGGATCTTAAGGGCCGCGAGGAGATCCTTAAGGTCCACGCCAAGAAGATCAAGGTAGCGGATTCGGTCCGCTTTGACGAGATCGCCAAGATGGCCGCCGGCGCCTCCGGGGCCGAGCTGGCCAACGTCGTCAACGAGGCCGCCCTGCGCGCGGTCCGCGACGGGCGTAAGTTTGCCACCCAGGCGGATTTCGAGGAGAGCATCGAGGTCGTCATCGCCGGCTACCAGAAGAAGAGCCGCGTGCTGTCCAATAAGGAAAAGCTGATCGTGGCCTACCACGAGATCGGCCACGCCCTGGTCGCCGCCAAGCAGTCCAATTCGGCGCCGGTCACGAAGATCACCATAATCCCGAGGACGAACGGAGCCCTGGGCTATACCATGCAGGTGGACGAGCAGGAGCATTTCCTGATGAGCAAGGAAGAGCTGGAAAACAAGATTGCCACCCTCACCGGCGGCCGCGCCGCGGAGGAGCTTATCTTCCATTCGGTGACGACAGGCGCCTCCAACGATATCGAACAGGCCACCCGCATCGCGCGGGCCATGATCTCCCGGTACGGCATGAGCGATGAGTTCGACATGGTAGCCATGGAGAACGTCACGAACCAGTACCTTGGCGGCGACACCTCCCTGGCCTGCTCCTTCGAGACCCAGACGATCCTCGACAAAAAAGTCGTGGACCTGGTCACACGCCAGCACCAGAAGGCCTATAAGATCCTGGAGGATAACGTCGGCAAGCTCCATGAACTGGCCAAGTACCTGTACGAGCACGAAACCATCACCGGCAACGAGTTCATGGCCATCCTGAACACCGCCTCCCGCATCGAAGATAAGACATCCGAAGCGGATGGCAGCGCTGCAGATAATTTCCAAGAAAACCTTAAAGAAGTCAAGGATGAAGGTGCCGCCGAAGAATAATTCCCAAACGGCAGATAAGCGTAAAGGAAGAAATGGGGACGATTCTCTTTTCTTAAAATCACAAGAAAAGAGAATCGTCCCCATTTCTTCCAGAGCGGCTTTCCCTCACAGCCAATTGGCGTGCCCCTGAGGCGATGGGTCTCCTCAGAAATTTAGTTGTTGGGGTAAATCAGCAGTTCCTGAATAAGTAAAAAATAAGCTAATGAAATAGGCTTATTTGCATATTATGGATTATACCGTGTTAATTTCGATTGTATAACAAAACTCGTTACTATTCACGGCCCAGCCGCAAGCGGCTGGGCCTGCTCCCTCCATTCGGA
>CAMNNO010000134.1 GCA_946545475.1 uncultured Blautia sp. | reverse complement strand
CCCCCCCTCCCCTGGCACCTACCGGCAGGTAAGCGTAAAATGGAAGGGTTAAAGGGAGCATGGCGCATCCAAAACCAATATATAAAATCTTCTTGACAGGCCCAAAAAGGTGTGTTAACATATTTCCCGTTAAGAAAAGAAGCAGAGTTCGCGCTCTCACCTCAGCACATAAGTGACTCGGGTTATTACAAACTGCCAAATAATACAGAACCCCATCCGGACAGCTCCGCCAAGGCTTCTCTGTATTTAATATAAGGTTTTGTATGCAAAGGTGCGGATTTCTCTCTGCACTTTTTTTATTGCGGCCCCCGTGGAACATCAAAAAAAGGGCCAGGCGCGTAGCCATTAGGCTTCATACATTTTAAAGGTTTGGAGGTGCACTGCCATTAGCAACTTAATGATTAACGAACAGATCAGAGACCGCGAGGTCCGCCTTGTCGGTCCGGATGGAGCACAGCTAGGTATCGTTTCAGCCAGCGAAGCGCTGCAGAGGGCGCAGGAGGCCGGACTTGATCTGGTCAAGATTGCTCCTCAGGCAAAACCGCCTGTCTGCAAGATCGTTGATTACGGCAAATACCGTTATGAATTGGCCCGCAAAGAAAAAGAGGCCAAAAAGAAACAGAAGACCATTGATATCAAGGAAGTACGCCTTTCCCCAAACATTGATACAAATGATCTGAACACCAAGGCTACCGCGGCAAGAAAGTTTTTAACCAAGGGCGACCGGGTAAAGGTAACACTCCGTTTCCGCGGCCGCGAGATGACCCACACCGCAGGGGGACGCAAGGTCCTTGAGGACTTTGCCGCACTGCTCGCCGATGTGTCCGTCATCGAAAAAGCTCCCAAGCTGGAAGGCCGGAGCATGACCATGTTCCTGGCAGAGAAGAGGAACTGACACAAAGATCCGCTTATCTTTGTTAATAAATTTACTTAATATTTTAGTTAAAAATCTACTTATTTTAAGGAGGAAATAAATATGCCAAAGGTAAAAACATGCAGAGCTGCTGCCAAGCGCTTTAAAAAGACCGGAACCGGCAAACTGATGCGCAACAAAGCCTACAAGAGCCATATCCTGACCAAGAAGTCCCAGAAGAGGAAGAGGAATCTCCGCAAGCCCGCCGTTGTGGACGTAACGAACGTTAAGAACATGAAGAAGGTTCTTCCGTACTTATAATTTGACTTTTTTTCCGGATAACAAACAGGAGGTTAGATAAAAATGGCAAGAATTAAAGGCGGTTTAAACGCAAAGAAAAAGCACAATCGGGTATTGAAGCTGGCCAAAGGCTACAGGGGTGCCCGCTCAAAGGAATACAGGATCGCGAAACAGTCCGTTATGCGTGCCCTGGCATCAGCTTATGCCGGCCGCAAGCAGAAAAAGCGCCAGTTCCGCTCCCTGTGGATCGCCCGCATCAACGCGGCGGCCAGGATGAACGGCCTTTCCTACAGCCAGCTTATGCATGGCCTTAAGGTCGCCAACATCGACATCAACCGCAAGATGCTTGCGGAGATGGCTGTCAGCGACAGCACCGGCTTCGCCGCTCTGGCTGAGAAGGCAAAACAGGCTATCGCCTGATATGCCGAAATGGCCCTCGCGCAGAAGTGCAAAGGGCCAGGCAATATACTGGAAGCACTTGAAAAATGCCACCGGCATTTTTCTTAGTACTTCTGCATATACCGCGGCACAGAAGTCAAAAGTGCTGTTGTTCTGCGTTCGCGAGTATAGACAGTTTCATATTTACATCAAAGGGGGATCTCGTGATGAAAAAGACAAACAGATTCTTTGTTGCTTTGACATCTATGGCGATGGCAGCAGCCTTACTCGCTCCGTCGTCAGTTTTCGCAGCTGATACCTTCAAGATCGGCGGGATCGGACCCACCACCGGCGGCGCGGCTGCTTATGGCATTGCTGTCCGCAACGGCGCAGAGGTTGCTGTACAGGAGATCAATGAGGCAGGCGGTATCAATGGCTATCAGATCGAGTTCCGAATGGAAGACGATGTTCACGATGCCGAGAAGTCCGTTTACGCTTATAATACCCTTAAAGATTGGGGCATGCAGCTCCTTCTCGGCACCGTGACCAGCGATCCCTGCATCGCCGTTGCTTCCTATGCTGTCGAGGACAACATGTTCCTTCTTACTCCTTCCGGCTCCGCTGTTGACTGCGTGGCCGAGGACAACGCTTTCCGTGTCTGCTTCTCCGATCCCGACCAGGGCGCCAAGTCTGCGGAATATATCGGAACCCATGACATTGCCACAAAGGTCGCCATCCTCTACAAGGGCGATGATCCCTATTCCACAGGCATCACCGAATCCTTCGTAGGCGAGGCGCCGAATCAGGGCCTTGAGATCGTTGCCTCCGATGCCTTCATCGGCGAAAACACGGACTTCAAGGTTCAGCTCCAGAAGGCCAAGGATGCCGGCGCCGAGCTGGTATTCCTGCCCATCTATTACGGCCCCGCTTCCCTTATCCTCCAGCAGGCCAAAGAGATCGACTACAGCCCCATCTTCTTCGGCTGCGACGGTCTGGACGGCATTCTCGGCATCGAGAACTTTGACACCTCCCTGGCTGAGGGCGTCATGCTGCTGACCCCGTTCACCGCCAACGCGGAAGACGAAGCGACGGTCCATTTTGTCGAAGCTTACGAAGCGGCCTTCAACGGCCTTATCCCGATCCAGTTCGCGGCTGATGCCTATGACGGCATTTATGCCATGAAGGCGGCCCTGGAAAGCTTTGGCGCCACTCCCGACATGGATGCTTCCGAGCTCTGCGACCAGATGAAGACGGCCATGACAGAGATCACCGTCGACGGCCTGACCGGCAGCATCACCTGGGAAGCCACCGGCGAGCCCACCAAGGAGCCGAAGGCTGTCATCATCACCAACGGCGAATATGAGCCGATGTGATCCATTTGAAAATTATACAAACTGACATTTCCCTAGAATAATGGGGGGATTGCCGCTTAAATGTGGGGGACGGTCATTCTTAATGGGGACTGTCCCCCACATGCTTTATTATCGCCTCGCGGGTGAGCAGGAGAGGATTCTACCCTCCTGCTCGATTGTCATAGAGGCGCTCATAGGAATATGTCACCTGTCGGTGACGGGCACTGCCGGGAAAAGCTTTCCCGGCCGGACACGTATGTGAGGTATTATCCTATGAATTTTTCAACTTTTATGAGTTTTGTCTCTTATCTAAAGGATGGCATCAGCCTGGGAGCCGTGTATGCCATTATAGCCCTTGGCTATACCATGGTCTACGGTATAGCCAAGATGCTGAACTTTGCCCATGGGGATGTTATCATGGTCGGCGCCTACATCTCCCTGACCATGATGACAAAGACCGGCGCTCCGCCGGTGGTTGCCCTTCTTGTGGCTATCGTGGGCTGTACGCTGCTCGGCGTGACGATCGAGTTTGTCGCTTACCGTCCGCTGAGGAAGGCCTCATCGCCCCTGGCAGTCCTGATCACGGCCATAGGGGTCAGCTATCTGCTCCAAAACCTGGCTCTTAAGATCTTTGGCGCAGGCCCGGAGAGCATCCGCGATGAGCAGAAGATCATCTCGGGCTCGCCTGTCGTTCTGTTTAACGGGCAGCTGGCTATAAGCCGTATCACGATCCTCATCGTTATCTGCATCATCATCATCATGTGCGCCCTGACCTGGTTTGTCAACCGCACTCGCCGGGGACACGCCATGCTGGCGGTTTCCGAGGACCGGGACGCGGCCCAGTTGATGGGCGTCAATGTTAACGGGACCATATCCCTGACCTTTGCCATAGGCTCGGCCCTGGCGGCCGTGGCCGGCGTTCTTCTGTTCTCCGCCTACCCAAGCCTTACGCCCTATACCGGCTCCATGCCCGGCATCAAGGCTTTTGTCGCAGCCGTTTTCGGCGGCATCGGCTCCATTCCCGGGGCCATGATCGGCGGCATCCTTCTCGGCATCATAGAGAACCTGGCTAAGGCCTACATTCCTTCCGGATCGCAGGTTTCCGATGCCATTGTGTTTGCCGTCCTGATCTTTGTGCTCCTTATCAGGCCAGCCGGACTCTTCGGCAAAAATATCCAGGAGAAAGTGTGAGGTGACGGCATGAATAAGACAGAAGAGTATCAGAACGAGATTCTGAAAAAAATTAAAAACAAAGAGCGTCTTAACATTGCCATCACCTATGTCATGGTGATCGCCATTTATGCCATTGTGCAGGGGCTTGTGACGACAGGAAATATCAGCAACCTCCTGAAAGGCATTCTTGTCCCGACCTGTGTCTATGTGATCGCGGCCATCTCCCTTAACCTGGTGGTGGGCTTCTCCGGGGAGCTGAGCCTGGGACACGCCGGCTTCATGTGCATCGGCGCCTTCACGAGCGGCTTTTTCTCAAAGGCCGTGGGCGATGGGCTCCCCGACGGCTTCCGGTTTTTCCTGGCGATCGTGATCGGGGCCCTTTTTGCCGGCATCGTGGGCATGCTGATCGGCATTCCCGTGCTTCGGCTCAAGGGAGACTATCTGGCGATTGTGACCCTGGCTTTTGGCGAGATCATCAAAAACCTGCTGAACGTTGTCTACATGGGCCTGGACAGCAGGGGGATCCATTTCAGCACCAAGAGCTCCATGGACCTGGGGCTGGAGAGCGGGGGCAAGAAGATCATAGAGGGAGCCCTCGGGATCTCCAAGATCCCCAAAAATTCGACCTTCACCATAGGCGTTATCCTGGTTCTGGTGACGCTTTTCATCGTCCAGAACCTTATCCATTCCCGGGCCGGACGGGCTATTATGTCCACCAGGGATAACCGGATCGCGGCCGAATCCATCGGCATCCCGGTCACGCGCTTCAAGCTCATGGCCTTCACCGTTTCGGCAGCCCTGGCGGGCATGGCAGGCGCCCTCTACGCGCACAATATCGGCAAGCTCAATACCAGCAAGTTCGATTACAACATGTCCATCCTGGTCCTGGTCTTTGTCGTTCTCGGCGGCATCGGCAACATCCGGGGCTCTATCCTGGCGGCCATCATTCTGACGGCCCTGCCGGAAATGCTCCGCGGCCTTTCCGACTACCGCATGCTGATCTATGCCGTCCTTCTTATCGCCATGATGCTGTTTAACTGGGCTCCTGCCGCTCTCGCCTTCCGAGAGAGGGTAAGGGAAAAGCTGCCCTTCGGCAGAAAGAAAAAGGAGGTGGAATGACATGGCCGTGCTGGATATCAACCATCTGTCCATTTCCTTCGGCGGTCTTCACGCTGTAGACGATTTTAACGTCTCCATTGAAAAAGGCTGCCTTTATGGCCTGATCGGCCCCAACGGCGCGGGAAAAACGACGGTGTTCAACCTGCTGACGGGGGTATACAAGCCCACCGAGGGCATTATCCGCCTGAACGGAGCGGATATTACCGGCAAGAGCACGATCGAGATCAACAAGGCCGGGGTCGCCAGGACATTCCAGAACATCCGCCTGTTTAAGGGGCTGACGGTCCTTGACAATGTCAAGGCCGGATTCCACAACCACTATCAGTATTCGGTCCTGTCCGGGATCTTCCTGCTGCCCAGAAAGAGGCAGATGGAAAATTCCATGAACGAGCGCTCTATGGAGATCCTCAAGGTTTTTGACCTGGAGCGGGAAGCCGGCCTTCTGGCCGGAAACCTTCCCTACGGCAAGCAGAGGAAGCTTGAGATCGCCAGGGCCATGGCGACGGAGCCGAAGCTCCTTCTGCTTGATGAGCCGGCCGCGGGCATGAACCCGAACGAGACGGCGGAGCTTATGGAGACTATCCGGTTTGTCCGTGATCATTTTGACCTGACCATCCTCCTTATCGAGCACGATATGAAGCTGGTATCCGGGATCTGCGAGGAGCTGACCGTCCTTAACTTCGGGCGGGTCCTTGCCCAGGGAAAAACGGCGGCTGTTCTCTCCGATCCCGAGGTCATTACCGCCTATCTTGGCGCATAGAGGGGAGGAAGATGCTATGGCCATGTTAGAAGTGACAGACCTTCACGTCTATTACGGCGTTATCCATGCCCTGAAAGGGCTTTCCTTCCAGGTGGAAAAGGGAGAAGTGGTCGCCCTGATCGGCGCCAACGGCGCGGGCAAGACGACCACCCTCCAGACGCTGACCGGGATACTTCCGGCCAAGAGGGGAAAGATTCTGTTCGAAGGCCAGGATATCACCAAGGTCCCGGCCCACAAGATCGTGGAGATGGGCATTGCCCATGTGCCGGAAGGCCGCCGGGTCTTTTCTCAGCTCTCCGTCTATGACAACCTGAGACTGGGCGCCTTCACCCGCAAGGATAAGGTGGAGATCGAGGAGAGCCTTTCTATGATCTACCGCCGCTTCCCCAGGCTTGAGGAGAGAAAAAACCAGAAGGCGGGAACCCTGTCCGGCGGCGAGCAGCAGATGCTGGCCATGGGGCGGGCCCTTATGAGCCGGCCGAGGCTCATTGTCATGGACGAGCCTTCCATGGGCCTTTCGCCCATTTATGTTAACGAGATCTTTGATATCATAAAAGTGGTCAGCGAGGGCGGGACGACCGTTCTCCTTGTAGAGCAGAACGCGAAAAAAGCACTTTCCATCGCCAACCGGGCCTATGTGCTGGAGACGGGCAACATTATCATGGAGGGCGACGCGCAGCAGCTTCTGCACGACGAAAAAGTTCAAAAAGCCTATCTGGGAGAGTGAGACAGGAGAAGCGGGCAGCCATGGGGTTCCAGACATGGATTTTCCTATCATGATGTTTTCTATCATGATTTTCCTATTATGGTTTTTCCTATCATGGTATTTCTGTAAGGAGGTTTCTTATGGATGCTTATGTGATCACTATAGCCCGTGAATATGCCAGCGGCGGCCGCGAGATCGGCCAGATGCTATCCAAAAAGCTCGGCATAGGATTTTATGACAAGTACATCATCCGCCTGGCATCCGAGGACAGCGGGATCCATGAGGAGGCGTTCGGACGGGTCGATGAATACACCAGCGCCAAAACGCCCCGCTTTGGAAAGACGGGGGTGTATTCCGGCACCCTTCTCCCGCCCCAAAGCCCGGATTTCATGTCGGATGAAAACCTTTTCAGCTATCAGGCGAAGATCATCCGCGAGCTGGCGGAAAAGGAAGACTGCGTGATCATCGGAAGATGCTCGAACTTTATCCTGGATATCCGCCATTATCCGAGGGTCCTTCGGGTCTTTGTGCACGCCTCGTCCTTTGAGCACCGCGTCGAGGCGGCCAAGAAGATGATGAGCAAGTCGGAAAAAGAGATCATCGAGTTCCTCCGCAAGGATGACGAGCGAAAGCGCGATTTCTGCCGCCGCTATATCGGCAAGGAGTGGACGGAACCGGAGAACTATGACCTGGTCCTGGATACCAGCAAGATCGGGATCGAAAAGGCCATGGAAGAGATTGAAGAAGCCTATCTTAGGCTTAAGAGAAAGGCATAAGAATGGATCTTTTTGAGTATGCCGCGTCGCGGCAGAAAGAACAGGAGTCTCCCCTGGCCTCGCGCCTGCGCCCCGCGACCCTTGACGAGGTCGTGGGGCAAAGGCACATCCTGGGAAAGGATAAGCTATTGTACCGGGCCATTAAGGCGGATAAGCTTTCATCCGTCATTTTTTACGGGCCTCCGGGCACCGGAAAGACCACCCTCGCGAAGGTGATCGCCCATACCACAAGCGCATCCTTTACCCAGCTTAATGCCACCTCGGCCGGCAAAAAGGATATGGAGGCCGTGGTGGATGAGGCTAAGGAGAAGCTTGGCATGTACGGCAAGCGGACCATTCTCTTTATCGATGAGATCCATCGGTTTAACAAAGGGCAGCAGGATTATCTGCTGCCCTTTGTTGAGGATGGCACGCTGATACTGGTGGGCGCCACAACGGAGAACCCCTATTTTGAGGTTAATAGCGCCCTTTTGTCCCGCTCGATCATTTTCGAGCTCAAGCCTCTTTCCAAAGAGGATATCGTTGCTCTGCTGAAACGTGCGCTTACCGATGAAAAAAAGGGCATGGGGGCCTTTAAGGCCGAGGCCGGCGAGGAGGCCCTTGACTTCCTGGCGGACATGGCCGGAGGCGACGCCCGCAATGCCCTTAACGCCCTGGAGCTCGGGATACTGACGACGCCCCGGAGCGAGGACGGGCTTATCCACATCACCCTCGATGTGGCGGGGGAATGTATCCAGAAGCGGGTCATCCGCTACGACAAAGAGGGCGACAACCATTACGACACCATCTCGGCCTTTATCAAGAGCATGAGGGGTTCGGACCCGGATGCCGCCGTCTATTACCTGGCCCGGATGCTCTACGCCGGCGAGGACATAAAGTTTATCGCCCGGCGCATGATGATCCTGGCCTCAGAGGATATCGGCAACGCCGACCCCAATGCCCTCATCCTGGCCGCCTCCTGCGCCCAGGCCGTGGAGCGGGTGGGCCTTCCCGAATCCCAGATCATCCTGGCCCAGACAGCCGCCTACCTCGCCAGCGCTCCGAAAAGCAACGCGGCCGTGAACGCCATCTTCGCGGCGATGGACAGCGTAAAAGAAACCGCCGCCGCTGTCCCGCCCCATCTGCAGGACGCGCACTACGGAGGCCACACAGCCCTAGGCTGCGGCGTAGGCTACCTCTACCCCCACGACTTCCCCGGCCATTACGTCCGCCAGCAGTACCTCCCATCAGAAATCCAGGGAAAACAGTTCTACGTCCCCTCAGACAACGGATATGAAAAACAGATAAAGGCTTATCTGGAGAGCCTGAAGTAGAAGTATGGGGGAGGTCCCCTTGCCCCCTGTAGCCCATTCTGGGTTATGGTTACGCTGGGTGCGCTATGCGCCTTGTTGCTCTTTATTTTACGCTTACCTGGAGGTAGGGGGTGGGTGCGCCAGGCACCTTGTTGTCCTCTATTTTACTCTTACCTGGCGGTAGGCGCAGGGGAGGGGGGGCCGCTC
>CAMNNO010000133.1 GCA_946545475.1 uncultured Blautia sp. | reverse complement strand
CAACTCTGAGCGGCCCCCCCTCCCCTGGCACCTACCGGCAGGTAAACGTAAAATAGGTAAGGTTAAAAGGAAACATAGCGCACCCAGGACCCTACCTGCAGGTAAAAACAAGACAAAAAAAGTTCAAAAGACGCATAGCGCACCCAAAACCTACCGGCAAGTAACCGTAAACCACCATTCCCGACCATAGGGGCCCAACGGGGCCAGCCTTCTTTGTAAAGGAGCCTGGCCCCGTGTTATCGCGCACTTCACTTGGTGCTCACTCTCGCTGTTCCGATCGTGTCATGGATGACGAAATAGACTGTATAGTCGCCTTCGGCGGCTTCAAAGTCAAGGCTTCCACTTCCCGAAACGCTGCTCTTTCCGAAAACTTCCCCCTCGGCCGACAGGTCGGACATATTGGCGGCTTCGAAGAGGTCACGGGCACCGTGGCCCGCATGAAAGGCGACATCAAAGCTGCCCGCGCTCAGCTTGTATTCCAGGTGGATGCTCTTGCCGCTGCCCACCGTGATCTGGCCGGTGCCGCCCTCAAATTCCTGGCCTGTTGCTGCGTTCATGATGACTTCGTTGGTCTTGAAGAGGGTCGTTACGCCGATAATGTCCCTGCCGCGGTTGTTTATGCGAACGCCCACATAAATGGCTCCGGCAGCGATAATAAGGATCAGGGCAACTATTAATGCTATTATTTTTTTGCTCATAAAAACATCCTTTCTTCTTCCTTTGATGATTTTTTAACCCAACAAGTAAGTCCCCCGCCTCTAAGCCGACAAGGCGTAGGCGGGAGTGGGGGACTTACTTGTGTCAGGCGGGGATTCAAGCCCCGCCTGACAGTCCGCGAAGCGGACTATTGGGTTAGCCGCAAGTAGCGAAGCGGATTGCGGCTTACCTTTGACTTTACACAGGCTTCCCTGTGACACCTTTTTCGCCGTCAAGCCCTGGCTGGGGCGCATCCTCGTGGGTCCTGGCTTCGTAGATCAGCTCTTCCAGGGTCTTAAAGAGGTGGTCCGGCTCTACGGGCTTACTTAAGTGCGCGTTCATGCCTGCCTGGAGGGAGCGCTGCGCGTCCTCGTCGAAGGCGTTGGCGGTCAGGGCGATGATGGGGATCGTCCTGGCGTCGAGGCGGGGAAGGGCTCGGATGGCGGCTGCGGCCTCCAGGCCGTCCATCTCCGGCATGCGGATGTCCATCAGGATCGCGTCGTAAAATCCCTCGCCGCTCTGCTCGAACATTTCCAGGGCGAGGCGCCCGTTTTTGGCGTGGTCGGTCTTGACATCCTTCATTTCCAGGATGTCCATCATGATCTCGGCATTGATGTCGATATCCTCGGCCAGCAGGATGTGCCTGCCCTCAAGGGGCGCCCTCTGTTTTTCCATATCATTCGGCTTCTGGCTTTGGCGGTCACAGTTTTTAAGGGTGATCACCACGGTAAAGGCCGAGCCCCTGCCCTTCTCCGACTCCACCTGGATCGTCCCGTTCATCATTTCCACGATGCTCCGGGTTATCGCCATGCCAAGGCCGGTGCTCCCGTAGCGGTTTTTCCGGCTGGCATCCTCTTGGGAAAAAGCGTCAAAGATGTGGGGGATGAAGTCCTTATCCATGCCGATCCCCGTGTCCGTAATGCAGAATTTTATCGTGGACTGCTCTTCAAAAACCGCCGTCCGCTCAACCGTCAGCGTGACGCTGCCGCCCGCGTCGGTAAATTTGATGGCGTTGCTCAAGATGTTGATGAGCACTTCCTTAAGCTTCACATCGTCGCCGATATAATAGTCGTCCACATGGCTGATGAGGCGGCACTCATATGTCAGGCCCTTGTCCTGGCACTGGGTCATGACCATAGTATTGATCTGCTCCAGTATGGCCATGAGGGAAAATTCTTCTTTCTTAAGGACAATGCGCCCGGACTCGATGCGGCTCATATCCAGGATATCGTTGATGATCCCCAGAAGATGCCGGGCGCTCCCGCCGATCTTTTCCAGGTAGTCCCGCGTTTCCGGAGGAAGATCCTTCCCGTTCAGGGCGAGGTTTGAAAGGCCGATGATCGCGTTCATGGGCGTTCGGATCTCGTGGCTCATGTTGGAGAGGAAGGCGGTCTTGGCCTTGCTGGCCTCCTGCGCCACAGTCAGGGCCTCGGCCAGGGCTTCATTTTTGCTCATACTCTCTCTGACTTCGGCATCGATCTCGGTAAGGCCAAGGCCTATGGCGTGGACCATGTGGTCGTCCCGGTCCTCGGGGCGCCGAACGCCGGCCATGCGGATCATCTCATAATATTCCCGCCCTTCCCGCCGGGCCAGGTAGCGGTAGGCTATGATGGGCTGCGTTTCCAGGCTTTTCCGGATATTGTCGGGCTCGATAAACTGGAGAAAGCCCTCCCGGTACATATCCGTCACGACATGGGCCGCATACCAGCAGAAGCGCTCATAAAACGGGAAGTGGACCCCCTCCGGCGACTGCTCCTTATCGCCGGGGTCGCCGCGGTAGCATACGCCGTCGTTCTCGTCCAGGTTGACATGGTACACGCTTCTGTAATCCGAGGCCATGGCGGTGATCATGCTGTTGGCCTGGGTCCCGGAATGGCTGATATAGCGGCGCAGATCGTCCCGAAGAACGGATACCGCCTCGCCCATCTTCTGGATGCTCCCGCTATTTTGGCGGATGCGGCCGGACAGTTCATTCCTGGTCTTTCCCGTCAGGTCTTCTATATCGGCGGCAAGATCATAGAGATTTCCGTTAATGGCCGCCATCTGCTGGTCGAACTGGCGCGTCAGCAGCATGACGATAAAAAGGGCCGCTGCCAGGAACACCAGGCAGGAGATGACGATGGTCAAGACATTCTGGTTCAGTTTTCCTTCATACCATTCCGCGTCAAAATCCACGGCCACGATTCCGGCCACCTTTCCCGCGGAATTGAAGACCGGGCTGTAGCCGCTGATAAAACGCCCCCACTCATCTTCATAGGGCTCTTTGTCCACGGCGGCCGTTCCCTGGCTGGCCAGATAGAGCGCGTCCGTATAAGCGACGGGGGAGCCGAAGTCTCCGGGAGACACCATGTCCGGGTCAATGCCAAAGGTAAAGCTTTTGTTGCCCATGTCCCGGACGCAGTAGATGTATTCCAGGTTCATGTTATCGCGGAAGTAGATCAGGGTGTCCAGGACGGCCTGGTACTCTTTTGTCTCCCTGTCGCTCTCCTGCAGCCATTCCAGGGCGTCGCCGTCCAGCATGTCCGCCGCCGTGTTGACGATGTCCAGCACGCGCTCGTCGATGAGCGTGCGCATGGCGTTCCGGGACTGCTGCATCAGCAGGGTTCCCAGGGCAATATTGGTCAGCAGAAGAAAGGCTGCTGCCATCAGCCGTATCCTCGAACGCAAGCCCAGCTTTTTCATAACGCGTTGTTCCCTCCCCTCTCTTACGATAACCTTCGCTATACCTGCAAACGTGAAAAAATAAGGCTCTTTATATAGTATGAATATGTTATCAAAAAATGAAGGGTCTTTCAAGCCCTACATGAGACGGGGAAGAAATGGAAAGAAATGGGGACGTTTCTTTTTTCTTATGATTCGTAAGAAAAAAGAACCATCCCCATTTCTTCCCCCTTTTACCTGGCAGCAAAAGCGGGCTGAATAATTATTTCCACCTGTACGGTTGCTCGTATAATAGCGGTTTTATACTAGTTACACTTAATAATTGCCGCAGGCAATTATTTTAGTGTAACTGCATATACCGCGGCGTAAAACTGCAATTGGCAGTTAAATTCGTTCGCGAGTATAATTGCGATTTCATCGCATTAAAACCATTATTATACGGCAACCGTAGAGATAGAATTATTTGATCACGGTGACAACGTCGATGAGGTCGGCCGCCTTGGTCTCGATATAGGGAGCGGCTTCGACATCGATAAGCTCCGCGAAGTTGTTGGAGGCAATGACCATCTTAAGGATGTTGATCACGCTCTTCTGGAGGTCGCCGAGGGTCAGGGTGTTGACATCGTCAGCGCCGGTGATGTCCTTGCTGTAGGGCTCCTGGTAGCCGGGGTTCTCCGGATCCATGGCCTGAGCGGTGGAGACGTTGTCGCGGTTGGAGAGCTTGGAGAGCTTGTAGGTGATGACGATGTTGTCGCCGTCTTCCACATAGCTGCCGGTGCCGGCTTCCACAAGGCCCGGAAGATGGGTGCCATCCTCGTAGTCCTTGCCGTCGAAGAGCTCGCGGATGGTCCACTCTTCCGCTTCGTTATAGTCCGTGCGGTTGTTGCCTTCCAGTGTCTTGACGTTCTCGATGGTGTAGACGATCACCGGGCGCGTCTCGCTGTCGAACAGCTCAGCCGTCGTCGTGAGGACATAGTCGCCGCCCTCGGCATCGAGGACATAGTCGCCCCACATGGTCTCGGCGGAGTTGCGGACGATGGTGCCGCTGGTCCTGGTGCTGGTCTTGGTGTAGGGATAGCCGCCGTCGATGGCAATGCCGTCTTCAAACTCGATGGCCGGAGCCGCATCGGTGATGTAGCCCAGGATGTTGTAGACGATCTTGCCGGCCATGATAACGTCGTTGCCGGCGTGCATGGCGCGGGCATCGGAGTAGCCGCCGGAGCCGCCCCAGTCGGTCATGACCATGCCGTCGAAGCCCCACTCCTTGCGGAGGATGTTCTCGATCAGCTCATAGTCGTTGGCCGCCGGCACGTTGTTGATCTCGTTGTAGGAGGTCATGACGCACAGAGGCTGGGCGGACTTAACGGCAATCTCAAAGCCCTTGAGGTAGATCTCGCGCAGGGCGCGCTCGGAGACGACGCTGTTGCTGTTGTTGCGGCTGGTCTCCTGGTTGTTGGCGGCGTAGTGCTTAACGGTTACGCCGCGGCCGGGCTCGGACTGGACGCCCTTTGTCTCGGCGGCGGAGGTAAGGCCGGCAACGAGCGGATCCTCGGAATAGTATTCAAAGTTACGGCCGCAGAGCGGGTTGCGGTGGATGTTCATACCGGGGGCAAGCCACACGTCGACGCCGGCGTTAGCCATGTCGCGGCCGACGGAGGCGCCCATCTGGTAGGCGATGTCCACGTTCCAGGTCTGGGCAATGTTCTGGCCGACCGGATAGGCGGTGCAGAACTGATAGTAGGTGGTGTCGTTCTCGACAAAGCTCTGGTCAACGCGAAGGCCGGCGGGGCCGTCGGCGTTGGTGGTGTTGGGGATCAGGCGGCTCTCGGTGTAGAGGCCGTTGGTCTCGCCCGCTTCGCCGGGAACATAGTTGTCGAGGATAGCCGCGTCAACGGATTCGCTGACATACCTGGTGTTGGGGGATACGCCGCCCGCGGACTGGCCTGCGGGCTTGCTGGACTTGTTGCCGCCCTCGACCATGTCGGCCAGCTCATAGACGGACATGCCGGATACCAGCTGCTCCAGGGTGATGGTGCCGTCGTAGACATCCTTAAGGGTCGCCTGGCTGTAGTCGGCAAGAGCATCCGGCTTTTCGGAAACGGCATTGCCCTCGGCGTCAAAGTAGACCGGGATCACATCGTAGGGGACATTGGTCTCATAGTTGAAGCCCTTGATGTTCAGGAGCTCTTCGTCGGTGGTGGCGGAAACGTAGACATTCACGTTCTCGTTGTTGCCTTCGGCATAGATGATATTTTCAGCGTTCGCGATGGAAGCGCCTTCGAGGGTGAGGGCGATGGCGCCTTCGGTCCCCTTGCCGTCGTCATAGGCGGCCGCGCCTTCGTTGGCTTCGATGAAGGCCGCTCTCTGGTCGGCAAAGTTCTGGGCGTTCTCTTCAACCGTGATCTCGATCTGGTTGCCGTAGGGCGGGGTGCCGCGGCCGGTGCCGCCGCCGACAGCCTTGCCTTCGCGCTCGACCCTCATCTGGTTGGTGAGCTGCTCGGTGATAACGGTCTCGTCAACGGTGATGACGGCAGCCGGAACGGTATTGCGGGAGCTGTTGCCCACGCGGATGATGTAGTCGCCGGCTTCCACGATGTAGGCGGCCTTCTCTTCGCTGTAGGAGGAGAGGTCGGTTGTGTTGAAGGCGATGGTAAGGGTCTGGCTCTCGCCGGGGGCGAGCTCATCGGTCTTGCCGTAGGCGGCCAGCTCCTGATAGGGCTTGTCCAGCTCGCCGGCCGGGGCCGAGAAGTAGACCTGGACAACTTCCTTGCCGCTGTAGGTGTCGCCCGTGTTGGTCACGGTCGCGGTGACGGAGACCTTTTCCGCATCCACGGTCACATCGTCGCAGGCAATGTCGAAGGTGGTGTAGGAGCCGCCGAAGCCGAACTCATAGTTGATCTTGTCCGGGGCGAAGGTGTCGAAATAGCGGTAGCCGACATAGATGTCGTCATTGTAATACTCGATCTTGGAGATCCAGGGGTCGGCTTCGTTGATCTCGGCAAAGAACTCGGTGGACGGGAAGTCGTTGATGTCCTGGGGCCAAGTGTCGACAAGCTTGCCGGAGGGCGTTACCGTGCCGTTAAGCGTCTGGACGACGGCGTCGCCGGTCAGCTGGCCGGGGTTGCCGATGAGGAGGACAGCGTCCACGCCGGAGCCCTCGATCCAGGAGGAGTCGATGCTGGTGACGTTGAGAAGGACGATGGTCTTGTCAAAGGTTTTGGTGAGAAGCGCGATGTTGGCGATCTCTTCCTCGGACAGATACCAGTCGCCCGCCACTGGCTTACGGTCGGAGCCTTCGCCGGCGTTCCTGCGGATGACGAGGATGGCGGTATCGGTGAGGGCCGCGTCCGCGGCTACCTGCTCTTCGGTGAGGGCCGCATCGGCAAGGAGGCCGCCGCCGCCCATGCCGCCTGATGACTGCGGGAGGGCAGCAAGAAGTTCATCGAGATATTCGGCATTGACGATCTCGTAGCCGGCATTCTCAAAGCCTTCCTTGATGGTGGAGGAAATGGCGACGCCGTCGATGACGGTGCCGTCCGGATAAACAACTCGGTTGTTGACAGCGCCGGAGCCCGTGCCGCCCTTGACCGGCTGCACGATGCCGTTGCCGTAAAGGGCAATGGCGCCCTCTTTGGCGAGCGGAAGGACTTCGTTGTTATTTTCGAGAAGGACCATACTCTCGAGAGCGATCTGGAGTGAGATGGCTGCGCTTTCTTTCTCATACTCGTTGACATCTTTGGATGTCACGGCTCCGGGGCCGGCGGCGAAGGCCGGAAGGACGGAGCCTGCTGCCATGACGGCGGTCAGGGTAAGAGAAAGGATGGTGTTCTTTGCTGTTCTGGTCATAAAACTCCTCCTTATAATATGGTAATGCTGCCATTCACATGGCGTCACAGAGCCAAGGGCAAAAATGCCCAAAAAGCTCCAAGTTCTGCCTCTGAAAGAGATCAAACCATGAAAGTATGATCATCAACCTTTCGGAATCCATTGATATTTATAACATTTTTATTGGTGATATGTCAACAATAATTGTGAAAAATATCAAAAAAGAAACATTCCCATTTCTTCCCCTCTCTCAGGCAGCCTTCTCCAGGCTGTCCTTGTCCAGGTAATCTTTTTTGTATTTCCGGATGACGATGAAGGCCACGACCACGGCCATCACGGTGACGGATATGTTGCTGACCATCATGACGATGCCGACGCTCTTCTCGCCGAAGGACGTGTAGTTCTGCAAAAACCAGAAGACCGGTATGCGAAAGACGAACACCCTGGCCACGTTGAGGACCAAGGTGAGGCGGGTCTTGCCCAGGCCGTAGAGGAGCGCCATGACGGCGGCGTTGACGCCCAGGGGAACAGCGCCCAGGGCTTCAAAGCGATACACGGTCTTGATCATCTCGTGAAAGGCCGGGCTTCCTGAATCAAACAGGGCGGCGAGCCTGTCCAGCTGCCACAGCTCCAGGCCGGAAATGACAGCCCCCAGGAGGGCGTTGATAAGGGCGGCGCTGTAAAAGGCCTGCAGGACCCTTTTGTACTTGCCGGCCCCGTAGTTCTGGCTGATGATGGCGGAGGCGCCTTCCTGGTAGCCGTTCTGCGGGTTGGTGGTGATGCCGCCCAGGTTGTTGGAAACGCCCATGGCGCCCACCATCAGGTCGCCGTAGACGGTACACATGGCGTTGACGATGGTCTTGCCGAAGGCGAAGAGAACCTTTTCCGCAATGACCGGAATGGACTGGGTGAGCATGGGGGCGGTCACCTGCCTGTTAAGCGTCACAGCCTTAGCGGAAAAGCTGAAGGCTTCCTCGCTGCCCAGGCTGTTTTTCAGGGCAAAGACAAAGAGGAGCGCCTGCGACAGGAGCGAGGCCACGGCGATCATGACAAGGCCGCCGGAAAAGACATAGACGAAAATGGCCGTCAGAGACAGCTTCGTCAGGATGACCAGAAGGTTCAGGCGGAAAATGCGCCCCGCGTTGCCCCTGGCCCGCTCCACGGCGATATAGACGTTATTCAGGAACGTGATCACCATGGCAAAGAGCTGGACCACAAAATACTGCGTGCCGACGGCGATGAGGGTATCCGGCGTCCCGGCTACTTTAAGGAACTGGCGGGTAAAGGGCAGGATGGCGAAGAGCATGACGAGCCCTACGGCCAGGCAGATGGCGTAAAGGCTGCTGACGCGCCTGCGGACCAGGGCAAAATCGCCCTTGCCGTAGGCCAGGCTGATCTTGATGCCGGCGCCGACCGCCAGGCCGCCGCCCACGGCGGAGAGGATCAGGTTGATCTGGGAAAGATAGGCCACCGCCGAGACCGATTCCTCGCTGATATGGGCGGCCATCATGGTATCCAGGATCGTGAAGAGCTGGCTTAAGGCCTGGTAGAGGGCCAGGGGCGTGCCGATGGTCAGTATCACCTTCCACATGGGGCCGTTAAGGCTCTGGTTTAAAAACTTTTTGTCCTTGTCCGTCAGATTAGCTTTTACATCCATGAAAAAATAGTGCCTCCAAAAATTACGTATGCCTGCGAAATTATGCGTTACTATTCACAGCCCAGCCGCAAGCGGCTGGATCTGCT
>CAMNNO010000132.1 GCA_946545475.1 uncultured Blautia sp. | reverse complement strand
CAACTCTGAGCGGCCCCCCCTCCCCTGGCACCTACCGGTAGGTAAGCGTAAAATAAAAGGCGCTAAGGAAGCATGGCGCTCCGTAGACCTACCGGCAGGTAAGCGTAAGATATGAGGGTCAGAGGGAGCATGGCGCCCCGTAGATCCTACCGGCAGGTAAGCGTAAGATATGAGGGTCAGAGGGAGCATAGCGTCCCGTAGGCCCTACCGGCAGGTAAGCGCAACATATGAGGGTCAGAGGGAGCATAGCGCCCCGTAGACCCTACCGGCAGGTAAGCGTAAGATATGAGGGTCAGAGGGAGCATGGCGCCCCGTAGACCCTACCGTCAGGTAAAAGTGGAATTTTTATATGGTACGGACATTTCCGGGGGCATCGAGGATAACTTTCATGGCCCAGGGGGGAACGTCTATGTCGCGGTAGTCGTCTCGCATGAAGACGAAGGCCGTATCGTAAAACGGCTTTTTTACGGGAAAAATACCGTAGCCGTCGGTGAAGTAGAGGAGCCCTTTGAGATGGGTGAAGCTTCCTCTGGCGGCGAGGTCGTTGACGTAGGCGAAGGCGGGGCGGAAATCGGTGCCGCCTAGGCCGACGATCTCAAAGCCTTCCATGTAGGAGGCGATGTCGTCCGGGCTTCGGATCAGGGTATCTTTCCGGACGGCTTCATCGCACTGGATGATGTGTATATTAACTTTTTTAAAGTAGCTGTCCTTGGAGAAGAGGATGGAGCAGGTCTCGGTGAGGAAGCGGCTGATGAGGGAGGCTTTGCACGACATGGAGGTGTCGATGACGATGACAAATTCCTCGATCCGGCGGACTTCCTTGGTCTCCAGGGGCTCAACAAGGGGCATGTTCTCATAGAGGGAAAGGCCGTAGGTATAAAAAATGGGGTCGAAGGAATCGGCGTCCACCGTGAGTTCCTCGCGGAGCGTGCTGAATTTTTGGAGAAAGTTCCTGTAGTTATATTTCCGCCGGTTCTGGACGCGAAGGTGCAGGGACAGACTCTCAGCGGCCTGAGAGGCTTCTTTCGAGAAGGTTTCCATATCCACCTGCATTTTCTGTGAGATGTCCTTCCAGGTGTTCTCAAGGCTCCTCTGCTGCTGGGAGGACAGGCTGTGCCAGCGGCTGTGGTCGTCCACGCGAAACTCCTGCGACAGGCGGGGAAGGCGAAGAGGCAGGTCGTCAAGGCCGGCCAGGTAGTGATAGACCGCCTGGGCGGTAACGGCGGGCAGGCTTCCCCTAAGCTCCTCATAAAACGCCTGACGGAAGCCGGACTTGCTCTTGTGGATCAGGGGCAGCAGGAGGCTGTCCAGGAGGTGCTCGGCCGCGATGTCGCAGGAAACCTCCCACAGGGCCTGGCGGGAGGCCTCCTGGGAGGATAGGACAAGCGAGAGGGCCAGGGCGGCGTCCTCATCCCAGGCCGCTGCGGCATCGGAGGCGCCTGGCTGAGCACGATCCCGCAAGGCGTCTGCCGGATCTGGGGCCTTTTGCAAAGCCGCGTCCGGCAAAGAGGCGTCCTCCGGCGGCTTGAGAAACAGATGGTTAAACAGGCAGTGCAGCAGGGTGTGCATATAGACCCGCCGGGTCAGCCGCTCGTCAGTGCGGAACAGGCGGACAATATCGCCGGGCTGATAAAAAAGATGCCGGCCGTCGGTTCCGCATACCCTGATATCGCCGTCCGGCGAGGGGCGGAGCATCATGAGGGCCGCTCCCAGGTAGCGCTGCGAAAGGTACAGCTCATTTCTCTGGTAAGACAGGATCTCCCCGGCAAGCTCCTCGCGCATAAGGGCCCTCTCGCGCTCGCGGAACACGGCATTTTTCGCATCACTCATCTTATTTTCCCCTCCTTTCAGGCTTTTCTCTATTGTGACGGCGAACGGCTTCATTTGTCAAGTTCCTTTTTTTGAGGTATGCCTTTACATTTGTTTTTTTTCTGCTAAAATAGTAAAATAAATCTTTTCGGAAATGTTTGACAGAAAGAAATATTCCACCTGTACGGTTGCCGTACAATAACGGCTTTAATGCGATGAGCTCGCAATTATACTAGTTACACTTAATAGTTGCCGAAGGCAACTATTCTAGTGTAACTGCATATACCGCGGCACGGAATTTAAAACTGCCGTTAAATTCGTTCGCGAGTATAAAACCGCTATGATACGAGCAGCCGTACAGGCGGAAAATACTAAAGAAAGGAAACGACGCGTTGGATATTCTAGTCGAAAATGTAAGCAAAACCTTCGTCACCAAGGACGGAACGGTCGAGGCGTTAAAGCATGTCACCATCGACATCCCTTCCGGCGACATTTATGGGATTATCGGCATGTCCGGGGCGGGCAAGAGCACCCTGGTGCGCTGCATGAACTATCTGGAGGTGCCCTCCGAGGGCCGGGTCCTCATTGCCGGTCGTCCCTTAGGGAGCCTCACCGAGAGCGAGCTTCGCGCCCAGAGGCAGGACATCGGCATGATCTTCCAGCACTTCAACCTTCTCATGCAGAAGTCCGTGCTGGAAAATGTCTGCTTCCCGCTTTACATCCAGGGAAAGAAAAAGGCCGAAGCCCGCGCAAAGGCCGAAGAGCTCCTGGAGATCGTGGGCCTGTCCGAGAAAAAGAAAGCCTACCCCGCCCAGCTTTCAGGCGGCCAGAAGCAGAGGGTGGCCATCGCGCGCGCCCTGGCCTCCGACCCCAAGATCCTCCTGTGCGACGAGGCCACAAGCGCCCTCGACCCGCAGACGACCTCCTCCATCCTGGAGCTGTTAAAGGACATCAATGCCCGGTTTGGCATCACCATCGTCATCATCACTCACCAGATGGCCGTCGTCAGGGAGATCTGCCGCCATGTGGCTATCCTTAAGGACGGCAGCGTGGTGGAGGAGGGAGAGGTGGCCGAGATCTTCTCCCACCCGAAAACGGATGTGGCCAAGGAGCTTATCCGCAAGGATACGGGCAGCGATGCCCTGGCCCTTTCCGGCTCTTCCGCCAAAAATGCCCAGGCGGAGATCCACAGCGGGAACATCATCCGCATTGTCTACTCGGAAAATTCCGCCTTCGAGCCGGTCATCTCGAACCTTGTCCTGACATTCGGGGAGCCGGTAAACATCTTGAAGGCAGACACCAAAAACGTGGGAGGCGTGGCCAAGGGCGAGATCATCCTGGAGCTCATGAACGGGAGCCAGAATGCCGAGGCCATAAAGAACTATCTCCGGGAACGCAATCTGGCGGTAGAGGAGGCGCCGTATTATGGGGAATGATTTTCTTCTTTTGACAGCAGAAGCGGCCGCGGAGGGAGGAAGCGCGTTCGCGGCCTGGTGGGCTCGCTACGGCAGTATGCTCCTGGAGGGCATCTGGGGAACGCTTTACATGACGGTGGCCTCCACCTTCCTGGGGTATCTGTTCGGACTGCCCATGGGGGTCATCCTGACCATCACGGACAAGGACGGGCTTAAGCCCAACGCGGCGGTCTATAAGGTCCTGGACATTATCGCCAACATTGTCCGGAGCGTGCCCTTCCTTATCCTGCTCATCCTGATCCGCCCCTTTACCAAAGTCCTGGTGGGGCAGAGCTATGGCACCACGGCGGTCATCGTGCCGCTGACGATCGCGGCCGTGCCCTTCATCGCCCGCATGGTGGAGTCGTCCCTTAAGGAAGTGGACGCGGGCGTCATCGAGGCGGCCCGCTCCATGGGCGCCAGTACGTTCCAGATCGTCTGGAAGGTCCTCCTGGTGGAGGGGCGCATTTCCCTGATCGTGAACGCCACCATCGCCATGGGCACCATCCTCGGTTACTCGGCCATGGCCGGCGCGGTAGGCGGCGGCGGACTTGGCGACATCGCCATCCGCTACGGCTACAAGCGCTATCAGTTTGACATCATGATCGTCACGGTCGCCCTGCTCATCGCCCTTTTCCAGATCATGCAGACCGTAGGCATGTTCATCGCCGGCAGCCTGGACAGAAGGAAGAACGCCAGCACGACGGAGTAAATCCATCGGGTTCATCCCAGCGCGTCCGCGCCGGGTAAACCATATATTTTCACCATACTACGCGCAAGGATTTTCGGCAGATGCCGTTATACCCGTGTAACGGCATCTACCGCGGACGGAAATTGCCATCGGCATGTTGTCCGCGGGCGTAAAGCATTGAAAATCCGGCGCAGGAAACGGATGAGAACGCGAGCGTTTGATCTGTTTTCGCAACTATTTTTCCGAAGAGGAGGTATTTCATCATGAAAAAAAGCATCAGTCTCGTACTTGTCGGCATTCTGGCAGCCGGCGCCCTGTCAGCGGCAGCGTTTGCTTCTGACGACACAACCATCACTGTCGCCGCTTCCGCCGTTCCCCACGCCGAGATCCTGGAGAAGGCTAAGCCGATCCTTAAGGAGATGGGCTATGACCTCAGCGTGACCGAGTTCGACGATTATATTGTTCCCAACGACGTTGTCGAGAGCAAGGAATTTGACGCCAACTATTTCCAGCATATCCCCTATCTCAACGAATTTAACGCGACCTGGGGCACCCATCTGGTCAACGCCGGCGGCATCCACTATGAGCCGTTCGGCATCTATCCCGGCACCAAGGACAGCCTTGAGGACCTGGCCGATGGCGATACCATCGCGGTTCCGGATGATCCCACCAACGAGGCCCGCGCCCTCCTCCTTCTGCAGGACAATGGCATCATCAAGCTGGCCGACGGCCTCGACCTGACCTCCGCCCAGATCACCGCCCTCGATATCGTGGAAAATCCCCACAACGTCCAGATCAAGGAGCTTCCCGCCGAGAGCATTTCCCGCTACCAGGATGAGATCGCCTACCTCATCATGAACGGCAACTACGCCCTCCTGGCCGGCTTCTCCGTCGGCAAGGACGCCCTGGCCTATGAGCTCAGCGAATCCGAAGCCGCTAAGACCTATGTCAACGTCATCGCTGTCTATGAAGGCAACGAAAACCTGGACAAGATCAAAGCCCTTGTGGAAGTCCTGAAGAGCGAAGAGATCACAAACTTCATCCTTGAGAAATACGACGGCGCTGTTGTGCCCTTCGTCGAGGAAGAAGAATAAGTTTGAGACAAGCCTATAATACGCACGAATTTTCAACGGAATAATGCCGCTAAAGCGGCGAAAATTCAGCGCAGAAAACGAATGAAAACGCAAGCGTTTTATTCGTTTCCTATAAAAAGAAATGGGGGCGTTTCTCTTTTCTTATAATTTTAAGAAAAGAGAAACGTCCCCGTTTACTTTGCCATTATTATTGCAGGGGCGGCGTAAGGAAGTATTTCGGCTTACGTCGAAAGGAAGAAATGGGGACGGTTCTTTTTTCTTACGAATCACAAGAAAAAGAACCGCCCCCATTTCTTCTCGTTTTCTTTATTTTATCGTTATTTATGAATACTGCTATAGAAGGGATCAGATGGATTCAAATTCTTTAACAATCTCCTCAGAGGGAGCCGGGGTGATCAGGGAAACGATGACTGTGAACACCGCGCCGACGATAAAGGCGGGCAGCAGCTCATAGATATCGAAGGCGCCGCCCATCGGGCGAACCATGAATTTCCAGATGAAAATGGTCGCGCCGCCGGTCACCATGCCAGCGAGGGCGCCGGCGAAGTTGGTGCGCTTCCAGAACAGGGACAGGAGCATGACCGGGCCGAAGGCGCCGCCGAAGCCGGCCCAGGCAAAGGAGACGATGCGGAAGACCGAGCTGTCCGGGTTCCAGGCCAGGAAGACCGCGATGACCGAGATGACGCAGATGGTCACCCTGGCGGCGATCAGGGAAGCCTTCTCGGAAAGCTTAAGCTTCAGGAAGTCCTGCATGACATTCTGGGACATGGAGGAAGCCGCAGCCAGGAGCTGGGAGTCCGCCGTGGACATGGTGCAGGCCAGGATGCCAGCCAGGGCGAGGCCGGCGATGATGGCCGGGATAAAGCCATAGGTGGCCAGAAGGTTGGAGAACTCGATAACGACCGTCTCAGACTCGGCGCTTGTGGTGAAGGTCGGGATCTTTCCGGCCAGGGAGGCGCTGTAGCCGATGATGCCGATGAGGACAGCGATAGCCATGGAGATCACGACCCAGATGGAAGCGATCCGGCGGGACAGGGTGATCTCTTCTTCCTTGCGGATAGCCATGAAGCGGAGCAGGATGTGGGGCATGCCAAAGTAGCCGAGGCCCCAGGCCATGGTGGAGATGATGGTGATAAAGCCGTAGGGAACGCTCTCGCCGGTGGCCATGTTGTGGGTGGCGGTCATGGAAATGTAGCCCGGCAGAGCCCTGGCATTATCGACAACCTGGGCCCAGCCGCCGGCGGAATTGATGCCGAAGATGACGATAGCCGCCAGGGCGAAGGTCATAACGATACTTTGGATAAGGTCCGTGGTGGAAACCGCAAGGAAACCGCCCAGAACCGTGTAGATGACAACAACGATGGCGCCGCACAGCATGGCTGCGTGGTAATCGGTGCCGAACAGGGTGGAGAACAGGGTGCCAAGAGCCTTGAAGCCGGAGGCCGTGTAGGGGATAAAGAAGATCAGGATGACAAGGCCGGCGATAAAGCTCAAGATGCCCCTCTTATCCCGGAAGCGCTTGGAGAAAAATTCGGGGATGGTGATGGCGTTGGTGGCGATGGTATAACGGCGGAGTCGCTTGGCGACCAGGAGCCAGTTAAAATATGTGCCCAGAGCCAAGCCGATAACGGTCCAGCCGACATCGGCCGTACCGGAAATATAGGCAAGGCCCGGCAGGCCCATCAGCAGGTAGCTGCTCATGTCGGACGCTTCCGCGCTCATGGCCGCCACCAGCGGGCCTAATTTACGGCCGCCCAGGAAGAAGCCGGATGTGGACGGATCGCTCTTCTTGCCGTAGTAAACGCCGATGAAGATCATAAGAGCCAGATAGGCAATGATGACCAGAATGATCGCACCGTTTGAACTCATGTCAAAATACCTCCTTAATGCAAAATGGTGGTGATGGGATGTCCCTGCCGCGCTGCTGTCCGTATCTCTGCCTTACGACAGTTTCCCGCTTTACAGTATAAAAACACAACGCAAGAATAATAGCATACATCAAAGGTAGAATGCAATACAGAATATAGTCCAGACTATAGTCTGGACGAAAATATAAAAAATAAGCGAAAATACTGTTAAATACAGAGAAAATTACAAGACGAAAAAGAGCATAAATGAGGTGACGATAAGGCAGAAGAAAAAAATTGAAGATAATAAATAAAAAAATCCCCGTCCCTGCTTGCGGCAGAAGATGGGGATTTTTTATCAGGATTTTTTTCTAAAACTTTCCAAAAAGGAAGGAAACACTTTGCGGCTGTAATCTTTCAGGGAGTATTCCCCCTGGCAGAGGCACCAGTCGTAGAGAAGAGCCCGCTCGCAGAGGGCATAGAGCTTAACTTTATCATTGGCATTGGTGACGGTCTCAAACTCGCCGCAGCTTTGCCCTTCCTCAATGATCTTCCGGAGGAGCTTATAGTAAAAGCGGCTCTTATCCAGAAGCTGCTGTCGGCTCCGCAGAAGAAGCTGGCTGGAAAGAAGCTGGGCCAGAAGCTCCATGGAGATGCTCTCTTCGATCATGCCAAAGAGCTCGGCATTCAAAACCAGGAGTTTTTCCATGGCCGTCATGTGGGGGTCAAGGAGGGGCTCCAGTTCCTGGTACTTTTCGTCGAACAGTGTGCTCAGGGTGCCGAGAAGGTCATCCTTGCCGGAAAAGTAGTGGTAAAAGGAACCCTTGGAGGTGCCGGAAGTTTCCACGATCTCCTCGACCGTGGTGCTCTGGTAGCCCTGCTTGTAAAACAGATCCCAGGCAGCCTTGACAATGCGGCTGCGGGTATTGCGGGTATTTTTCTTGCTCATGGGACATTAGTTCAGCTGGTAAACATCCGCGTACTGGACGCCGAATTGAAGCGCCTCGTCATGGCTGCCGACAAAGATATCCACATGGCCATAGGGCGTGCCGCGGTCCTCAACGGTATAGACCGTGCCATTGATAAGAAGCTGAGTGCCGAAGGGGATGCCGCCCATGGCGACCGTATGCCCCGTGGTGGGCATCACGCCGCTGGCCGTCGGATTGCCGGCAACGCCGTTGCAGATGGCGCAGTGGCAGTAAGCGGTCAGCTTGAAATTGCCAAGGTAGGTGCCGCTCTGGCTGGAAGAGGAGCTGCCGGTATAATCGGAGGCCCCGCTGTCATCGTAGGAGCTGCTATAGTCGCTGCTGCTGTAGGACGTATCACTGGAAGAGCTGCTGCTATAGGAGGTATCACTATAGTCGCTGCTGCTGTAGGATGTATCGCTGTAGTCGCTGCTGCTATAGGACGTATCACTGGAAGAGCTGCTGCTATTGCTATAGCTGCTGTAGGAGCGGTCATCCTCTGACGAAGAGACAGAGGAAAGGCTGCTGGTGCTGTAAGCGGAAGCACCCGTGCCGCTTAAGGAGGAAGACACGGACGGAACCGAAGAGGAAGCGCTGCCCGTAGCCTTAAGCGCCGGCCCCGGATAAGTGACGCCGTGCTGGAAATAGTAATATTCGGCAAAGCCGACCTGCCCCTCAAGGACGATATAGTCATCTTTGACATAGAAGCAGCTGTTGTTCATATAGATCTCATACCACCCATCCGAGGGACCAAAAGTAACAAGAACCGGGTCGCCCTCGTCCAGAACGGTAACGATATTCGAATTTACAGACGGCAGCTGGCGGACATTGACCTGGTCGGTCATGACCACATAGCCATTAGTAATAGCCGGAACCTCCGCCGACATAAGAGCTGTCCCTATAAAAGCCGCAGCAAGAAGCCGGGCAGATTTATGCTTTCCAAATATATGTTTCATTATCTATAACCCCCTGTTTCAAAAACACTTTCAAATATTACGAAATTATTAAGTTTCGTTACGAATAGATTTTAATATTGTATCGCCGCTTTGTCAAGTTTTTTTTATTCCAGCCCCAGAGTAAACGCACGTTTTTAGGGGAGACCCCATCGCCCCCTGTAGAACATTCTGGGTTATGCTTACCTAAATGGTAGGTTTTGGGTGCGCCATGCTCCCTTTAACTCTTCTATTTTACTCTTACCTGGCGGTAGGCGCAGGGGAGGGGGGGCCG
>CAMNNO010000131.1 GCA_946545475.1 uncultured Blautia sp. | reverse complement strand
GTCCCCCTCCCCTGCACCCCTCCCCCCAGGGGCACGCCAATTGGTTGTGAGGGTAGGATACTTAATAGTTGAAAACGTAACATTACATTGGAAGAAATGGGGACGGTTCTTCCCATTTCTTCCGAATGATACGCTTACTCTATGATACGCTTACCCTGGCTTTATTTTGCTATTTTTATATTGAATTTCCGATTATTTGAAGTATTCTACGCCGGCTTCAAAGATGTGCATGTCCTGGTCGCCGTAGATGTTCAGGGCTACGCCTTCGCCGCGGCGCTCGCTGTGGGCCATTTTGCCTAGGATGCGACCGTCGGGGCTGGTGATGCCTTCGATGGAGTAGTAGGAGCCGTTGACATTGATGTCCTCGTCTCCGGCACAGAGGATGCCGTCGGGGGAGACGTAGCGGGTGGCGATCTGGCCGTTTTCGGCAAGCTTCTTTATCCAGGCATCGTTAGCTACAAAGCGGCCTTCGCCGTGGGAGGCGGGGTTGGCGTAAATGCCGCCGGGGGTGGCCAGGCGGAGCCAGGGCGACTTGTTGCTCTCCACGCGGACATAGACCATGCGGGAGATGTGGCGGCCCAGGGTGTTGTAGGTCAGGGTGGGGGAATCGGCATTCTGCCCGACGATCCGCCCTTCCGGAACCAGGCCGAGCTTTATGAGGGCCTGGAAGCCGTTGCAGATGCCAAGCGCCAGGCCGTCCCTCTTTGTCAGAAGATCCATGACCGCCTCTTTGATATGGGCGTTCTGGAAGGCCGTGGCAAAGAACTTGGCCGAGCCCTCCGGCTCGTCGCCGGCGGAGAAGCCGCCCGGGAACATAATGATCTGGGCGCTCTGGATGGCTTCTTTAAAGGATTCCACGGAGGAGATGATATCCTGCGGGTCCTGGTTGCAGAAGACGCGGACATCCACCTCGGCGCCGGCCCTCTTAAAGGCCGCGGCGCTGTCGTATTCGCAGTTGGTTCCCGGGAAGACCGGGATGAAAACTTTGGGAACAGCCACCTTATGCCGGCAGATGTACACCTTTTCCGGCGCGTAGCTCTTAGGCTCCTCCGCTATGCTCTCTTCCTGCGGGGTATATCCGGCATGTACCGGGAAGACCTTCTGCAAGGGCTCCTCCCACGCCTTCATGGCCTCGGCCATGGGGATGGTGGCCTCCCGGTAGGAGAAGGCGTCGTCCCCGGTCACTTGCGCCACGACGGTGTAGGTGATGTGAAGGCGGGAGACCTCTCCCTCGGCCACCTCAAGCAGCAGGTCGCCAAAGCCGGGGGCGAAGAAGTCCCTCGGGTCCAGGTTGTGCTCAACGCGGACGCCCAGGCCGTTGCCGAAGGCCATCTTGGGCACCGCCGCGGCCATGCCGTGCCCATCCAGGGCATAGGCGGAGAGGATGCGCCCTTCCCGCATGTCCTCGCGCAGGAGGCTGTACTGGCGCATGAGGGCTTCGTAATCGGGGAGATCATTGCCATCCTTCGGCGTGCGCAGCCACACCAGGACGCTGCCCTTCTTTTTCAGCTCCGGCGTGATGACATCCGCAAGCTTGCCCGTGCATACGGCGAAGGAAACCAGGGTCGGCGGAACGTCGATATCGTTAAAGCTTCCGGACATGCTGTCCTTGCCGCCGATGGAGGGCAGGCCAAAGCCAAGGCTGGCCGCGTAGGCGCCGAGGAGGGCGGCCACGGGCTGACTCCAGCGGGAAGGATCGGCGCTCATCCGGCGGAAGTATTCCTGGAAGGTGAAGCGGATCTTGTGGAAATCGCCGCCGCAGGCGACAATGCGGGCCACCGATTCCGTAACGGCATAAACGGCGCCGTGATAGGGGCTCCAGGAAGACAGATAGGGGTCAAAGCCATAGGCCATCATGGTCACTGTCTGGGTGCTGCCGTTAAGGACAGGCACCTTGGCTACCATGGCCTGTGTCTCGGTCTTCTGCCATTTGCCGCCGTAGGGCATAAGCACGCTCCCGGCGCCGATGGAGCTGTCGAACATCTCCACCAGGCCCTTCTGGGAGCACACGTTAAGGTCGGAGAGAACGGACAGCCATTTTTCCCGGATATCCGCGACATCCGGGCGCGAAAGAAGGGGGCTTCCCTCGCGGCTCGGCACGTCCACATGGACATCCGTCTCCTGGTGGGCGCCGTTGGTATCCAGGAAGGCTCTCTTAAGATGCACGATCTCCTTGCCGCGGCACAGCAGCACAAGGTCGGGCTCCTCGGTTACACAGGCGACCTTGACGGCCTCCAGGTTTTCCTCCGCCGCGTAGGAGAGGAAAAGATCGGCGTCCTTTTCGTCCACGACGACAGCCATGCGCTCCTGGGATTCGGATATGGCCAGCTCCGTGCCGTCAAGGCCGGCATACTTTTTGGGGACCTTGTCGAGGTCGGCCCTTATGCCGTCCGCCAGCTCGCCGATGGCTACCGACACGCCGCCGGCGCCAAAGTCGTTGCACTTTTTAATGATGCGGCTGACCTCTTCCCGGCGGAACATGCGCTGGATCTTGCGCTCCGTGGGCGGATTGCCCTTCTGCACCTCGGCTCCGCAGACCTCTATGGAGGCCTCGGTGTGTACCTTGGAGGAGCCCGTCGCGCCGCCGATGCCGTCACGGCCGGTGCGCCCGCCGAGGAGGATGATGACATCCCCCGGCATGGCCTGCTCCCGGATGACCGCCCGCCTGGGCGCGGCGGCTATAACAGCGCCGATCTCCATGCGCTTGGCCACATAGTCCGGGTGATAGATCTCTTTGACATAGCCTGTAGCCAGGCCGATCTGGTTGCCGTAGGAGCTGTAGCCCCTGGCGGCCTCCCGCACCAGCTTTTTCTGGGGAAGCTTGCCCTTAAGGGTCTCTTTTACGCTCTTTGTGGGGTCGGCGGCTCCAGTCACGCGCATAGCCTGATAGACATACGTCCGGCCGGAGAGCGGGTCCCGGATGGCGCCGCCAAGGCAGGTGGCCGCGCCGCCGAAGGGCTCGATCTCGGTGGGATGGTTATGCGTCTCGTTTTTGAAGTTGATCAGCCACTCCTCTTCCTTCCCGTCAACGTCGACGGGGACGACAATGCTGCAGGCGTTGATCTCGTCGGACTCTTCCTGGTCGGAAAGCTTTCCTTCCGATTTCAGCTTTTTCATGGCCAGAAGAGCCAGGTCCATCAGGCAGACAAACTTGCCGTCCTTTCCTTTGTAGAGGACTTCCCTGTCGCCCAAGTAGCGCTCCCAGGTGCCGGTCAGCATGTCCCGGTAATCGCCCTCGCCGAAGGATACGTTCTTAAGCTCTGTCTGGAACGTGGTATGGCGGCAGTGGTCGGACCAGTAGGTATCCAGCACCCTGATCTCGGTGATGGTCGGGTCCCGCATGGCATCCGTTTTAAAATAATTCTGGATATGAAGGAAATCCTTGAATGTCATAGCCAGGGAAAGTGTCTGGTAGAAAGCTTTCAGGCTTTCTTCGTCCATGGCGGTAAAGCCGTCAAGGACAGCCACTTCCGGGCTTTCCTCAAAGGTCTGGATAAGGGTCTCCGGCTTTTTGGCTGAGGCCTCACGGGAGTCCACGGGGTTGATGCAATGGCTTTTGATCGCTGCAAGCTCCTCCTGAGTGATGTCGCCGGTCAGCACGTAGGTCGTTGCCGAGCGGATAAGGGGGGTGGCATCCTCCTTCAAAAACTGGATGCACTGGACGGCGGAGTCGGCCCGCTGGTCAAACTGGCCCGGCAGGTATTCCACGGAGAAAACGCTGTCCTTAGGTCCTCTCTTAAAGCCTTCCAGGTAATAGTCATCCACGGGAGGTTCTGAAAAGACGGTTTTCAGGGCTTTGTCAAAAATGTCGTTCGGGATGTTTTCTGTGTCATAGCGGATCAGCACCCTCACGTTTTCGACAGAGCTTATTCCCAGGTAGCTGCGGATCTCTTCTTTTAATTCTTTTGCCTTAACGGCATACGCCGTTTTCTTTTCTACATAGATGCGTTTTACGCCCATATATTCCTCCCTTTAGGAGCTGATTTTATTGGAGCTGATTTTATTGGAGCCGGTTTTTTGGATCAATGGATGCCACTCAGGCTTTGGGGAGCATGGCTGCGGCGGCATCGATATAGGTATTATCGACCTTGGCAAAGGAGCCGCTGTCCGCCAGGGCGGCCATATCGGCATCCAACGGCATTTTTGCCAGGAGCGGCACCCGAAGGTTCATGGCCGTCTCTTCCACATGGCTGTTTCCGAAAATGCGGATCTCTTTCTGGCAGTCCGGACATTTGATATAGCTCTGGTTCTCGATAATGCCGATGACCGGAATGTTCATCATCTCTGCCATTTTGTATGCCTTCGTGACGATCATCTGCACCAGGTCCTGGGGAGAGGTGACAATAACGACGCCCTCCACCGGCAGGGACTGGAAAACCGTCAGCGGGACATCGCCGGTTCCCGGAGGCATATCCACAAACAGATAGTCGAGGTCGCCCCAGATGACATCCGTCCAGAACTGCTTGACCATGTTGGCCAGGACAGGTCCTCTCCAGACGACCGGCGTATCCTCCGTGGGAAGGAGCAGGTTCATGGACATGACCTTGATCCCGTTTTCCGTGACATCGGGGAAGATGCCCTCGTCGTTGCCGACTGCCGCCGTATTGACGCCATACATTCTGGGAATGGAAGGCCCTGTGATGTCCGCGTCGAGGATGCCTGTCTTAAAGCCGGCGGCCGCCATTTTATTTGCCAGGGAAGCCGTGACAAAGGATTTTCCTACCCCGCCCTTTCCGCTGATGATGCCGATCACGTGACCGATCTTCGAATCTTTGTTGAGCGGGGCTGAAAAATCCGGCTTCTCATTCTGCCGGCTGGGGCATCCCTCGCAGCTGCTCTTATCGCATGTGGTACTGCTGCACTCTTTTGCCATGTTTCTTATTCCTCCAAATTGTTTTCTATAGTATGCGCACGGATTTTCAGCGGAAATCTGTCCGCTGGAGCGGCGAAGATCCGGCGCGTGAAACGGATCAAAACGCAAGCGTTTTATTCGTTTTCTATAACATTCCTGTTACTTTATAAAACGGTCAATAGCTATCTCCAGTTCGCGGATGGCGTCCTTGTCGTCGTGTTCGATGGCATCCACGATACAGTGTTCAATATGATCCTGCAGGATCAGCTTTCCGGTATTATTGATCGCCGACTTTACCGCGGAAAGCTGGATGAGGATCTCGCTGCAATCCCGCCCTTCCTCCACCATGTTCTTTATGGCGTTAAGATGCCCGATGGCCCTTGACAGGCGGTTCATGATATCCCTGGTATAGACGTGGGGATGGCCGCGAAGCCCGGGGGCGGCTTCGCAGCCTGCCTTCTCTTTTTCTTCTGTCTCTGTCCGTCCTGTCTTATCGGTCATAAATCACCTTTCCAGTTATACTAGTTACACTTAATAGTTGCCAAAGGCAACTATTCTAGTGTAACTGCATATACCGCGGCACGGAATTTAAAACGGCAGTCAAATTCGTTCGCGAGTATAGCATAGGCGAAAACCCGTAGGCTTGCCTGTGGGTATTAGTGAGCGTTTTCTTCTCTTTATCACCTTTATGAACAGATCCTTACTCCCGGAGCTCCTTCGGCATCTGTATCACCGGGGGCACGCTTATCGTTTTAATGACCCTGGCGCCGTTGTCATAGGTGGAGTAGTCCGAGATCGCCGGAGTATCCTGGGATGCCAGGACGGCTGCCGCCTGTGCGCAGCTCCTAGCCAGGGCTTCATCGTCGTAGTAAAGCGTAAACGCCACGGTTCCGTTTTCGAGGCCATCCCGTATCCTGTCAGAATTTCCCCTGGCGGCCACAACCGTCCCAAGGCCCGGCCGTGTTTCCATGGCAAAGGAAAGGGCAGCCTCCCCCAGCGCCTGTGTATTGGTCAGGATGATATCCGGAAAGGATTCTTCTGTAAAAGCCATGAGCCTGTGCCTTGCCGCCCCGGCATTATCGCGGATCACAACCGTATCGTCAAAGGTTGTCCGCCCGGAAGGGATGGTAATGGCCCCTTCTTCCGTCAGAAGGGTGATCTCTTCCATAAGGCCCTGGTAGAAAAGCCAGGCGCCGTCGTCCTCGGCGGTTCCCAAAAGCAGTTCCACGCGCCTGGGCGGGATATCAGCGTCTCCGCTCTCCGACTCTGTCTTCTCCAGGAAACTCCGGAGCGCGCTCCCGGCCGCCTGGCCGGCCTCATATTCGTTATAGCCCACGTAGTAGGACACCGCGTCGGTATTCATGATCATTTCTTTATAGGAGAGGACGGGGATGCCCTTTTCCTGGGCGTTCTCCATGGACTGCCCGAAGCCGTAAGGATCTGCGGGCTCTATAATGAGCACTTTCGCCTGTTTTTCCAGGGCCTCCCCAACCTGCTGCTCCTGCAGGGCCGCGTCGCCGCTGGCGTAATAAATATCGGCGCCGAAACCGCTGTCCGCAAGGACGGAAGCCATCAGGGCGGCCTCGGCCCCCTTTTCTTCGCGGTTTAACAAAATGGCGATATTTTCGGTGAAGGCCTCCTTCGGCGCTTCATCCGTTTTATCCGCCTCACCCTGTTCCCGGCCGGAAGAGCCGCAGCCGGACAGGAGCAGGCCAAAAGCGGCGGCTCCCGCTAAAAACAGATATTTCAACCTTACCATAGCCCAAATCCTTTTAGGGGTTTCCCCTGACATTCTTCACTCTTTGTTCCCGTCGCTTTTATAACTTCTGGCTATGTCTTTCAGAAATTCCCGGTAGGACTGGATCGCTTTTCTGGGCTTTTGCAGGCGCACCTTGCCGTTCATAGCCGTCAGCCATCCGTAAAACATGGCGTCATTCTGAAGGGGAACGGTTAAAAGATAGTCCTCATCGCTGATCCGGGTTTCGGATATGGAAGAGCCAAAGTAAGCCCTGGCTTCTTCCCTTCCCTCGTCTGTGCAGGAAAGCTTCATGACTTTTTGTGTCCCGGTCTTTCCCGCCAAGGCTGAGGAAGTTATTATCCATCCGCCAAGCCCCTTCTCCTGAAAGACAGGGCTCTCTTCATCGTCTTTGACCTCCCCGGCCATGGCTTTCTCTTCTGTCTCCTGCCCTTTATGATGGCGGACGAAATATCCCGAAGGGCGTTCTCTCTGGTATGTAATATCAAGGCCAAACCCTCTCAGGACATCCATATCATCGTAAATGCTTTTCCTTTCGGCGCGGATATCCTGTTCCGTCAGGCGCCGGATGATCTCCTGCATGGATATCGGATGGCCCTCTTCCGTCGTATCCAATATCTGCTGCAAAAACAGGATTTTTGCTTTCTGATTATTATGTTTTGCCATAGCTGACCCTTTACTTTTTATGACAGAAAAATTGTTGTTCAATGAGCACAGTACACACAAAAGCAAGGTGCCAAAAGCTTTCCAGGCTTTTAAACACCTTGCACGTTTCTAAGGCTTATCCGCCTGTTCTGTCTCTCTTAATCTTTTTAGCGGGAACAAATTCTTGTATCCTGCGGGGACAAACTATTTTATTCGGCAGGAACAAATTCTTTTATTCAGCAGGAACAAATTCTTTTATTCAGCAGGGACAAATTCTTTTATTCAGCAGGGACAAATTCTTCTTTGCCGGCTCCGCAGATGGGGCATACCCAGTCATCCGGAAGATCCTCAAAGGCTGTTCCCGGCTCAATGCCGTTATCCGGATCACCTACCTCCGGGTCGTATTCATAACCACAGGGTTCGCATACATATTTTTCCATAGTGTTTCTCCTTTCAAATAAATCCTGATGAAACCAGTTTTTTGCGGACTCTTGGCTTTTATACTCGCAGGTCTCTGCCCTCGGCAGGATCTTGAGTACCTGGTAAGGTCGCTCTGGTATCGTACATTATACAATCGGAATGCCGGGTTTGCAAGAGGGTATCATGATATTTTCAGGGTAATGGGGAAGAAATGGAAGAAATGGGGACGGTTCTTTTTTCTTGTGATTCGTAAGAAAAAAGAACCGTCCCCATTTCTTCCGGAGTGCCCCCGTAAGGTTTACTCATAAAGATTTTTATACAGCTTATGGACAGCCTTGCTGTGAGCGCGCGAGATGGGAATCGACTCGCCCATAATGACACAGCTTTCATTTCGCATGGTCTCTATCTTTGAAAGATTAATGAAAAAGCTTTGGTGGCAGCGGACAATAAGGCTTCCCTCCAGTTGAGCGTTAAGATCGCTCAGTTTTCCCCGGCATTTGATGACGCTGCGGTCCGCCAGATGAAAATTGATCGTATGCAGGCTGCTGGATATATAAGCGATCTCATCCAAAAACAGCCTCTCGGAATGGGAGCGGACTTTAAAATGAACGTATTTCCTGACCTGTGACTCCCAATAGTTGACAAGAGGCCCCATGACTTTCATAAGGCTTTCCTGGCTTACCGGGCGGCACAGATAATTAAAGGCAAATATCTCAAAAGCCTGGGGCATCAGGTCCTGCGTATCGGCAATGATGATGATGGGAACCATGTTCCCATCCTGGCGAACCCGCCTGGCTATCATAAAGGCAGCATCCTGCTTTCCCTCAAGCCCGAGAAAGATAAGATCCGGCTTTCCTCCCTCTTCTTCGAGATAGTCAAGCAGTTTATCTTCTTTTTCAAAAACATCAACTACGGCAAGCGGCACGATCTTTTCAAGCATTCGACAAAAAACGGCAATATTTTTGTTTTTTTCGTCGCAGACGGCGATTGAAATAATCCCCACGAGCTATCCCTTCCCCTTCACAGTACATATGTTTATTTTGCCAAACTCATTACTTTTGAAGTGTGTGGTAATTCTCTTAGATTATATCATAATCCATATCATTTTTTCATCATTCCGTTCCGTCTATTTTTGTCGATTTTTTCGCTATTTCTGTTATAAGTAAGCAGAGGGGACGAAGTGCGCTGTTCCCTGTCCGCGCATAAGCCGAGATACTTCCCTACACCGCTAGGCGATGATTTCCTTACGCCGCCCCTGCGATAATAGGGTAGAGGGAGGCTTGCCTCGCCTCTACCCCCGGCGGGCCGCCCGTCACCGTCAGGTGACAAATTTCTTATGGGCGGCCCTGCCATAATAAAAACAGGAACCTATCCTGCTGTCGGATAAGTCCCTGTCTTAAGTCTTATAAAATATCAGCCGTAAAACCACATGCCCTCAGGCATGTGGATACACGGC
>CAMNNO010000130.1 GCA_946545475.1 uncultured Blautia sp. | reverse complement strand
GTATCGTCTGTCGGATGGAATGTCTTTTACAACTGCCCTGCCCGCGTTTATGCCGGCTTGGAGAGCAGTGCGGCGCTCGCCCTCGGCAAAAGGGATAACCGGTTCAGCATCGCCGGAAATGAAGACCTGTGTTTTCAGTATCAATATGACGAGGGAAAAGACAATCCTTTTACCTCTCTGGATGTGTTTGCCTGGAATACAGAGCTTCAAAGCGCGGCTATTCCCGAGGGTGTGACTCGTGTTGGCAGCAACGGCTTCTTATCCTGTGAGACAATGGAAACGGTTATCCTGCCATCCACGCTGAAAGCGGTAGATAATGCCAGCTTTTATGGCTGCAGCAGCCTGACATCTGTTCAGATTCCGCAAGGAACAGAGAAAATCGGAGCGGAGGCTTTCCGCGATTGCACAGCTCTTACGCAGATATCGCTGCCTGATTCCCTGGAGACGATCGAATGGGGAGCCTTTATAAATTGTCAGGCCCTTGAGACGGCTGCTATCCCTTCCAGAATCAGCCGGATAGAAGGCAGTACCTTTTCAAGCTGCGCGAATCTGTCCCAGGTCATTCTTCCCGATGGCCTCAGGGAGATCGCTGATTGGGCATTTGAGCACTGCTATTCTCTTGCCGCTGTCACGATACCGGCAGGCTTGACAAGCCTGAACAGTTACGCTTTCTATGACTGTCAGGCAAGGATTTACGCCTCTATAGGCAGTACGGCAGCCAGGACACTGAGCCAGAGCGGCTGCCGTTTCCTTGAAGCAGGCTATGACAATGTTACCTTGCAGTACCGGTTTGATGACAGCGGACGCGTGACTTATCTGGACGCTTTTGCCTGGGACAGCTCCATAGAGCAGGCAGTCATTCCCGCCGGCGTTACCCGGATCGGAGATTACGGCTTCCAGTACTGCGATAACCTGACCGAGATTGTAATCCCGGAAGGCGTAAAATATATTAATGAAGGTGCCTTTTGTGACTGTGAGGCCTTGGAAAGCGTTACTTTGCCGGATACCCTGATCCGCATCGGAAACGTTGCTTTTGTGAACGACAGTGCCCTGGGAGATGTGACAATTCCCTATAGGGTCACTTTTGGCGATGACGCGTTCCCGAAGAGGAAGGAAATCCTGCATGTGAGCTGTATATCAACCGCCGCTTTGAACTGGGTCCACCGAAACGATTATACTCTTGCCGACGAGGCACAGGAAGAAACCTTCTGCTATGTCATTGAGCACCGCAATGCGGTCATTGATCCGGCTGTCGCTGCGACTTGTACGGAAACAGGCCTGACTGAGGGCAGCCACTGCGGCGACTGCTCGGTTATCCTCTTGCCACAGGAAATTGTTGCAGCCCTTGGGCATGACTGGGAAACCGCAACCTATGCCTGGGCAGGCGGCTATGCGGCGGTAACAGCGACGCATGTGTGTACCCATGACGCTTCTCATGTCGAAACGGAAACGGTCAATACCACACAGGTGATCAGCCGCCAGCCCACCTGCGAAGTAAAAGGGCGGACAAAATATACATCAGCAGCGTTTGAGAACCCATCCTTTGCCGTCCAGACAAAGACCGTCACCAACATCCCGGCTCTTGGGCATGTCTGGGGAGAAGCTGTCTATACCTGGACGGGCGGTCATGACGCTGTCACCGCAGAGCGTATTTGCGAGAGAGACCACACCCATGTCGAGACGGAAACCGTACAGGCGGGAAGTGAAGTGACGACAGTGCCGACCTGCACGGAAAACGGCCAGACAACCTACACGTCGGAAGCTTTCCAGAATGCCGCCTTCGCTGTTCAGATGGTGACGCTTGACGACATCGCGCCTCTGGGACATGATTGGAAGACGGCAACCTATATCTGGGCTGATGGCAATACAGCAGTAACGGCAACACATGTGTGTAACCGCGATGCCTCCCATATGGAAACCGAGACGGCAGCTGTCAGTGCCGAGATCACAAAGGAGCCGGCATGCGAGGAAATGGGTCAGACGACTTACACATCTGCCGCTTTTACGAATCCTTCTTTTGTCGTGCAGCAGAAGGTGCTGGTAGATGTTCCGGCGACAGGACATCAGTGGAATGTCCCATGCTATACCTGGAGTGAGGATCACCTGTCCTTGCTTGCGCAGCGGATCTGTGACCATGACCATACCCATGTGCAGAATGAGGAGGCAGATGCTTCCTGGACATTGGCAGTATCTCCGACTGAGACAGAAAACGGACAGCGGACATACCAGTCCGATGTCTTTGCAAATCCGGCCTTTGAGGTACAGACTATAACCGTGTCCGACGTTCCTGCTATAGGGAATATGCTGGCGCTTAAAATGCCGACCTCCCTTAAGACCATTGACGAAGAAGCTTTTATGAATGGCATTTTCGAATGCGTGATCATCCCTGAAGGAACGACTGCCATAGGGGCACGTGCATTTGCCGGATGTACCAGTCTTGTTTATGTCAGGATTCCTCGGAGCGTTAACGAACTGGCCGAAGATGCCTTCCAGGATTGCCCGGAAACTCTTATCATAGACAGGCTTTCATAAGAAAATAGGTATCGAAAAAGTACAAGATAGGGTAGAGGGAGGCTTGCCTCGGCCCTGCCATAATTAAAAAGGGGAGAAGCCGATGTAACGGCTTCTCCCCTTTTTTGGAGGCATCTATCCGGACAGGCAGCAGGGGCCTCATGCCCATAGCATCAATTTTGCGAGGGATGGCCGGTTTTTTGCCGCAGACCTGGGAAGCGACAGGCTGGCCGCGTATAGAAAACAGGGCGAGACCTTTCTCCCCGACGAGGCAGGCTCCGTTGCCGTTATACCCGGAAGCGGACCGCGTTCCGGGGAGTGGTCATCGGATGGCCGGCACTTTTATCTGACAAATGAGCTAAGCTCCTCTATCACACATATGACCTATGAGGGCGGGAGGATGACGGTCCGGGAGACGGTCTCCGCGCTCCCGGAGGGGACAGCCTGTGATAACGGCTGCGCCGATCTGCACCTGACGCCCGATGGCCGTTTCCTTTACGCCTCGAATCGGGGACATGACACCATTGCCACCTTCCGGGTTGGTCCGGACGGTGCTTTAAGCTCTGCCGGCTGGGTGCCCTGCGGCGGAAAGACGCCGCGCAGCTTTGCCATCGATCCGTCCGGACGGTATGTCCTTGTCGGAAACCAGGACAGCGACAGCATAGAGATTTTCACAGTTTCGGAGAATGGCTCTCTCTTGCCCTGCGCCCGCGCAGACTTTCCAACGCCCGTCTGCCTTAAATTTTTTACAGGAATTATAGGAAATTAAAAATTTTTGACCCAACAAGGAAATCCCCCGCCCCCGCCTTTAAGCCGACAAAGCCTAGGCGGGGGTGGGGGATTTTTTTACTTGCTCTGGGCGAACATCCAGTCAAGCATCTCTGTGTTCATGACAGCCAGCTTGGAAGCCTGGTGCCTTTCCGGAACGCCAACACTAAAGAAATCTTCGTTTTCCAGCGGGGTTACGCGGATCAGGTTGTCCAGCTCTTCGCCGGTATATCCCTTTTGCTCATACATGTACTTCATCACGGAATACTGTGAGTAACCGGCGTAGAAGCTGATCGTGTCGTCGTTGACGCCGTGGAATACCCACACCGGCAGATCGTTGTCGACAACCGCCTGGAAGGCTTTGCAGCTTTCCTCGTCAGGCAGGAAATCGTTTTCAATGCTGTCCCGGATATCCTCAAAGGTTTTGTCCACGGGCTTTACGCCAAAGGGATCGCGTTCGCCCTCCACCATGTAGGTGGCCGGGTCCTGCTGATAGGCGTTTACCTTGCCTTTGCCTTCATAGGCGTTCCAGCAGGTATTGCAGGGAACATAGGCGGCAAAAATGTCCGGATGCGCCATCAGGTAGGAACTCATGTTCATTCCGCCCGCGGAGGAGGTAATGGCGTACATCCTGTTTGTGTCGATGGAATAATGATCGAGGGCATATTGCAGAGTATCGGTAAAGAGGACGTCCGTGCTGCCGCTGCCGGGCTGCGGGCATACCATGATGCAGTCCTTTTCATAATCGACGATGGTCACAGCCACGGCATCCCTGGTAACAGGGGCGCCAAAAGCCACGGGAATGCCATCCTCATCCAGATCCTTAAGGCTGAGGAATCCGCCGCTGCCGGTCACGTTAAAGACCAGAGGGTACTTTTTGGCCGGATCGTAATCCGCCGGCGCGTAAACCATGAAGTAAAGGTCGGCCGAGCCATCGCTGGCCGGCATGATGATCTTTTCGAACTGGTCGTAATCCGGGCAGGAGATCTGCTCATATTTGAGCTCGGGCATGATCCCGGCCGGATAGGTGATGGTTCCGTCGGGGCTGGTCAGGTCATGCGCCTGGTCGATGATCATTTCGGAAAAATCCTTGCGTATGCAGTCTTTGGACTGGCCCTTAAGGCGCCATGTGCCAAGGCATGCGTCCACATCCGGCTTCCAGATCTTTTCATCCTCGAAATAAACGCACTTGCTTGTGGTTCCCAGTTCGATGATGACATATTTTCCTTCGACAGAAGTTTTGTCTTCTGCCGGATGCGGCTCACTGTTTGTATAAACCGCATCGATCTTTGCCTGGGCAAAGGTGTAGGACTCATCTGCCCGATACATGTGGGAGTTGGCAAAATCGATAATGGTGAAATCCTCGACGCCGTTTACGGAAACGAGATCCGAATACTCGATCGCGATCCAGGAAATCTGGTGATAAGCGGGAAAGACCCGGGTTTCGGCAGACACGTTCACAACGGTTCCTGTCTCGGCCATCGCCGGGATACAGAAAGCGAACAGCGCTGCGGTTAATAGAAGAGAAAATACAGCCTTCTTCATGATTATTCCTCCTGTTCCATATGCTCTGAGATACGAGTATCTGTGAGATGATTATAGGGAACCGGCGGGATATAATCAAATTCATAGAATTTATCCGGACATTATTCAGATTTATGGAGCGAAAAAAACACTATACTCGTGAACGAATTTAACCACCAATTGCAGTTTTACGCCGCGGTATACGCAGTTACACTAAAATAATTGCCTGCGGCAATTATTAAGTGTAACTAGTATATTTCGTATCAGGGCCCAACCTCGTGAAGAATGGTAACTTGACAATTACAGGACGCTTTGATGTGATGGTATCCTGAAAGTGCTTGAAAATGCCAACGGCATTTTTCCTGGTACCTCTGCATATACCGCGGCATAGCCGTTTCGTGGCAAACCGTGAGTATAATGGCTGGACAGGATATGCCAAAACCGGTGTATCTGACATTATTCCTATCACAAAAAGGAGGCCGACATGAAGAAGAGCAGGTTTTTGAAAAAATTGTTTTTCACCCTTCTTACAGCAGGAACCCTGTGCATTAGTGCGCTTCCCGCCGCGGCGCGGCCGTACAGCCAGGAAGAGCTGGAACAGGCGATCTCCCGCATACGTTCCTGGTATTATTCGCCTACCCCGGAGGTCCAGGACGTGTACATTCCGGGCGGGGAGGATGGCTGGGAGTACAATTCGGAATACTATTTTCATAACGGGAAATTGTTCTTCGCCTTCCTGTATCTCCCGGGCAACCAGCAGAGATTCTACTATGATAACGATGAGCTGATCCGCTATATCGACGCGGACGGAAATGTCTATGATTACGGGAACCTGCAGGGCTACGAAATCTGGGGCATGCGGGTGCTGAATGAAGCGTACTCCTATGCCGGGAACCCGTCGGCGCAGCAGGAAGATCAGAGCACGGCGAACGTTTTTTCCATAGAGAATTGCGTCGGCTGTTATGAAAGTGGGTATGACCGCATCCTCCTTGTCCAGTTCCCAGGGGAAAACAATTTCTTTGTCATCCGCCTGGACGGAGAAGGAAAACTCATAGACGGCGACTTCCGGAAGACCTGGCACAATAACGATAATGAGCGCGAATTTTGGTTCGTCAGCGGCGATGAAACCCATACCTATTCCATCATGGATTTTTCCGGACCTGAGGGAACGATGACGCTGAACATCAATGATGTCTATACTCAGTACTATCAGCGGAATGCGCCCTACAGCTCCCGCGAGATCGAAATCCTCGCAAAACTCCACCGTTTCCACTACAATGCGGAAAACAAAGTGCAGGCGGAAGGCATAGACCAGAAAGGACGGGTGGTCGTCCATATATATGAGGATGTCGGAGGAAGCGGCAATACGGGCCACACAGCGACCCTTGACTGGTATTATGTCAATCCCGGAACCCTGGAGACGGAAGATTTCCTGGGAAACAAATTTGTATTGAATATTCTGGAGTGAAGTTATCGTGAACTGTGAAAGGCGCTGTCTTATGCCATTATCAGAACACCAGCCCCTTCATATTGATCCGATTTATGCTCTTACGGAAGGGCATTTTGAAATATGTCTGGAAACCCTATGATCATACAGAGGGCAGGCGCTTTGCGAAAAATCGGCAAAGTGCCTGCCTTGTTTGCGAACTGGCGGCGCTTTGCGCCGCACATATAAACGGTCTTTTGATAAGAAAGAATTTAGAATGAGTTTTATTCATGTTGATAATCTTAACAAGCATTATATTGTGAAAAAGAAGAAGGAAAAGGGAACGCTTTTCCGTCAAAAAGAGCAGATACAGGCTTTGAAGGATGTGTCCTTTGACATTGAAAAAGGAGAACTGATCGGATATATCGGCCCTAATGGCGCAGGAAAGTCTACAACGGTCAAGATCCTTTCAGGCATCCTGGTGCCGGACGGGGGAGAGGTCAGGGTGGGCAGCCTTATCCCCTGGAAGGACCGAAAAAAGCATGTGCAGCGCATCGGCGTGGTCTTTGGCCAGCGCATGCAGCTGTGGTGGGATGTTCCCATCCTGGATAGCTACAGTCTCATCCGGGATATTTACCGCATCCCGGAAGAGCGCTATAAAAGGCGCCTCGAAGAGCTGTCCGGAGCCCTTGGCCTTACAGAAATCCTGCGGACACCCTTAAGGCAGCTGAGCCTTGGGCAGCGGATGAGGGCGGAGATGTGCGGCTCGCTCCTTCACGAGCCGGAGATCCTCTTCCTGGATGAGCCCACCATCGGCCTGGATGCGGTCAGCAAGATCGCGCTCCGGGATTTTTTGCGGCAGGAGAACCGGGAGCATGGGACGACGATCCTGCTCACCACCCATGATATGGAAGACATCGCCGCCCTGTGCCGCCGGGTCATGGTGCTTGGGCACGGCACCAAATTATATGACGGCTCCCTGGAAGAGCTTCTTGGCCGCTTCGACCGGGTGCGGACGGTAGAGGTCCGCTATGCCAAAGAAGGCACTGTGCCCTCTCTTTTGCCGGATGTTACCATAGAGTCCCGCGATGGAGTTCTGCGCTTTACCTATCAGCCGGATATCACGCCCACAGGAGAACTCCTGTCGCTTCTTCAGAAGGCCGGTCCCATCCGGGAAATGATCATACAGCCCCGCACCATCGACCATATGATTGCAGACATGTATCGGGAGATGGGGTTATGAGGGCTTATTTTTCTGTGTTCCGCCTGCGCCATCGCCTGGAAACCCAGTACCGGGGCGCTGTTATGGGAGGGATTGCCTGCCAGATCTTTTTCGGCCTCATTTTGATCTCTGTCTACCGGGCTTTATATTTCGGCTCCCCGCAGGACATGCCCCTTTCCCATATCACAACCTATGTCTGGCTGCAGCAGGCGTTCTTCCGCATGCTGCTCTCTTCGGACGAAGATCTGATGGAGAAGATCCGCACGGGAGGCATCGCCTGCGACCTGTGCCGTCCTATGAACCTGTACGGCTTTTACTATGCCCGAATCATGGCGCAGAAGCTTACGGGGAGCCTTCTGCGGGGGGCACCTATGATCCTGTTTGCCGCCTGCCTGCCAAAAGGCTGGGGGCTTTCCCTCCCGTTTTCTCCGTCTTCCCTTGTCCTCTCGGCAGCGGCCCTTTTCCTCGGTCTTCTGTGCGTGTGCGCCATGGAGAATATCACCATGGGCTTTACCATGAGGCTGCTTGACCGGAGGGGCGTTCAGGCCATGCTGAACATGCTGATGATGATTCTGTCCGGCAGTGTCCTGCCTCTTACCCTGTATCCGGACAGCGCCCAGAAGGCGATCAGCCTTTTGCCTTATGCCCAGCTCCTGGATGCGCCCATCCGGCTGTACACCGGAGACTATATCGGCCAGAGAGTGTACCGCGTGCTTTTGCTGCAGGGCGCCTGGGTGCTGGTCCTCATTTTGGCCGGCTGTCTTTTATGGCGGAAAAACCTTCGCCGGCTTGTGATCCAGGGGGGATAATGCTTATGAATACTTTGCGCTTATACGGCCGCGCCGTGGTTATCCTGATAAAGAGCCATCTCCAGTATCCGCTTTCCTTCTTTCTTCAGACCATAGCTCAGTTTATCATGGAGGGCGGCGAGCTGCTGGCCGTGACTCTGCTGGTCCGCCGGTTCAGGCATCTGAATCAGTGGATGCCGGGAGACCTGTATTTTTTCTTTGGGCTTATGTCCCTGACTTTTTACCTGACGGAATGCTTTGGGAGGGGGATAACGGGAAATTTTTCTTCCCTGGTCCGTACCGGACAGCTGGACACTTTGCTTATCCGCCCAAGAGGGATTTTAGTCCAGGTCATGTGCAGCGATATGGACCCGCGGCGGGTAACCTGCCTTGTTATCGGAGCGACCAGCCTTTTCATGGGAAGCCGAATGGCGGGCGTCCGGTGGACAGGATTCCATATCCTGCTGCTCGCAGAGAGCATCCTCTGCGGCTTTTTTATGATCCTTGGCCTGTTCCTGATCGAAGCCATCCTTTGCATTTACAGCGTGAAATCGGTGGAGGTTGCAAACGCTCTGACCTATGGGGGACGGAGCGCCTGCCAGTATCCGGTGGATGCTTTCCCGCGCCCCTTAAGAATTTTGTTTACGGTTATCGCCCCGTTTGCGCTGGTCATGCACGTCCCGGCTTCCCTTATCCTTGAAAAGCCCATCTTCCCCTGGCCCGCCTGGGCCTTCTATCTCTGCCCCCTGTCCGGGATCGGGGTTTTTATCATCATGGCGCTTCTCTTCACGAAAGCCATGCGTTTTTACTGCTCGGCAGGAAATTAAAGCCTGCAAGAGCTGCCTTTTTGACTTGGCGAAAGGCTTTTATAAAATGTCAGCCGTAAAACCACATGCCTTTAGGCGTGTGGATACAC
>CAMNNO010000129.1 GCA_946545475.1 uncultured Blautia sp. | reverse complement strand
TAAGGGGTGTTCTTAGAAGCTTTCTATGTTTTTCTATGAACGAAGTTACGGTAAAGCCCTTAAGATATACCCTCTCGCAGCCAATCAGCTGGATAAAGTTCGGGCGCAGGAAGTGGCCGTCCCCAAATACCCGCTCATCCGCGGGCACCCCGTCCTGGTTCATTCTCCTAAGCGCCTCCCGGGCCTTCTGCTGCAGATCTTCTCTATTCTCCGACCAGGCCTCTTCCACCTGATGGTGCCAGTTCCACCACTGCTCCCGCGAAGCCCCGCCGCAGAGCGTTCCCTCGCCCGTCAGCGCAATGTCCGTCTGGCCGCAGGCATAGATAAGGGCCGAGTAATTGACGCAGGGGCTGGATTCCCACTGGGCGCGGCAAAGCGGATAGTTTTCCTTAAGGTCCTCAAAAACGAATACCAGGCGTGTATTCCAGTCGCAAAGGCAGAGCTCCACGCCGCTCCTTAAGTGTAGAGAGCCCGTATGATACTCGCCCTCCGGCAGCACAAGCGTTCCGCCGCCCGCCGCCGAGAGGTCGTCTATGGCATTTTGCAGCTTCCGCCGCAGGTTTTCGCCCGTTCCCGGAATAATGCCGATCTCCCGGGCATTTACCTTCCTTTGGGGTATCTTCGGCATATGAATATGGGACAGGATCTCCTCCCGCAATTTATTTTTATCCATGCGCACACTCCTTCAGCATCCTGTCGATGCTCCTGGCCGCCGTCTCTTCGTGGAACCGGTGGGGTCCCGGGCAGATCTCGTGCCACAGGCGGCCCTGCGCACCGTAAAGCTCATAGGCGCTTCTTACGATAGCCATCGCATCGGCCACGTTGTCGATCCCTCTCGGGCCGTTCTGCCGGTCTTCCCGGCAGTACTGGATATGGAGGGGCCGCGGCGCGATCAGGGCGGCAATGTCGCCCATGTCAAAATGCTCCCACAACCCGGGCACATAGTTGCAGGCGCAGTTCTCGTTCTGCCGCAGAAGCGAATCCCGGTATCCGTAAAAGTACCCGGAAATAAAGGCGCCCTTCACTCTCTCCTCCAGCGCGGCAAGAAACAGCGTCTGCATGCCTCCGCCGGAAAAGCCGGCGCATAAAAGGCGCGATGTATCCCACTCGCCGTGCCAGAGGAGAAAATCGATCGCCCGGCAAAGGTCCCACACCAGCATACCCGCCACGGGGATTCCCAGCGGATTTCCCATGTTCGCCAGGCGCCGGCAGTCCCCCATCATGGCTTCCGGCAGCTTGCCGGCGTCGGAAAGGCTCTCCCGCCTCTCCCCAAAGCCCCGGGCATCCGGGCAGAGCGCTGCATAGCCGTTCCGGGCGAAAAAAAGGCCGTAGTCATAATGGTAAAACTCGATCCGCTCACGGATGCGGGGATACTCCGACAGCCCCGCCACCGTATATTTTCCCATGCCGCCATGCCCCGGCGGGCAGAGGATAGGGAAAGCCTCCTTCCTCTTCTCCGGGATCAGAAGATAAAAGGGCATAAACACATGAGGCTCTGTCTGGATGACCCATCTCTCCCGGACTATACCCCACGGAAGGGACACGCTTTCCGTCCGCGAAGGGATAAGAGGCGCCTCGTCCATCTTGTGGAGTCCTAGAAGGCCGGAAAGCGTCTTTTTGCTTTCCCTCTGCCACGCCTCCAGCTCCTCCCGGGACCCTCCGGTAAAGCGGCTCCTCCTCGAATATTTGTCAAACTTGGCCAGCATGCTCTCAAGGCTTCCGTATACGGTTCTGACCGAAGGAAAATCCATCATGGAAAATATCTCCTTCACAGCGCTCCAAAAAGGCGCCATCCTCTATAGCATTATTCAAAAATGCTGATAAAGCTGAGTGGTAAGAAATTGGGACGGTTCTTTTTTCTTGTGATCCGTAAGAAAAAAGAACCGTCCCAATTTCTTACGAATGATATACTTACCCTCGCTTTATTATCATTTTTGAATACTGTTATAAAATAATTGCCTGCGGCAATTATTAAGTGTAACTAGTATAAGAGGAATCTGCCATGAATACGCGTCAGCTCTTGTATCTGGTCACCATTGCAGAGTTCGGTTCTCTTTCTCATGCGGCCAGGGCCCTTAATATTTCCCAGCCGGCCCTCAGCCGTTATCTGTCGGACTGGGAGGCTTTGTGCGGCCAGCCTCTGTTCACCCGCTCCCGGAAAAAGCTCTGCCCCACGGCCATAGGCTCCCTGGTCTCATCCTATGCCCAGCGCATTCTGGATGAGCAGAATGCCATGATGCTCACCATACGGACCGTCACCGGCAACGAGCAGCAGAGCATACGGCTGTGCACCGCTCCCTACCGGGCCGCCATCCTCTACAGCAAGATCATCAAGCCCTTTTCCCGCCGCTTTCCGGAAATCTCCTTAAGCTTTACCGAACTCCATGCCGCCGAACAGCCGGGAGCTATCGTGCGGGGACATGTCGACGTTGCCATAGGGGCCGGCAGCCCCCTCTCCTCCCCGGACAGCGTATCCGACATCCCTTTTGCCCGGGAGGAGCTTCTTATTTCCCTTCCCATCGCTCATCCTCTGGCCCGGAAGCGGTCTATCCGCCTTTCGGAGCTTGCCGATACGCCCTTTGTCCTGCAAAGCCGAAAGCACAACATCCGCCTGGTAGCCGAACAGCTGTTTGAAAAGGCCGGCTTTTATCCGGTCATCGCCTTCGAATCGGATGATGTTCTCCTGCTGGATGCCATGATGCGCCAGGGTATCGGCGCCGGCTTTGTCTCCAGGATACATGTCAGCCCCTGCGATGAGGTGGCCTATCTCTCCCTCGACCCTCCCGTTTACCAGACCCAGCACATCCGCTATCCCAAAGGCCACATCCTCACCGATGCTGAGGCATACCTGGCCAGCCTCCTGGTCCGCGAGCGTCTCCAGGATGCCCGCTATGAGCCAATCCATTCCCCCGAAGCCGAGGCCCTGGTCCATGTCGTGGAGGCCGTGGAGGAAGCCCTCCCGCCAGCCGCTCCCCTGCCCTTCGGCACCGGCAGCAGCCATGTTTCCATAAGATCCCTGAGCTTCGACTTCAAGATTCTTGAGTATATTATCGCTATTGTCGAAGAGCGCAGCCTTTCCAGGGCCGGCGAGCGCTATTTTCTTGCCCAGAGCGCTCTCTCCCGCCATCTGAAAAATACGGAGGATATGGTCGGCTTCGCTTTATTTTCCCGCAAACACAACCGCCTGGTCCCCACCAAAGCCGGCACCGTCTTTATCAACAGTGCCCGGAACATGCTGCGCCTTTATGAGGAAATGAAGCAAAAAATAGGCGGCTACCATAACGATAGCCGCAAAACGTTGACCCTCCTGTGTGACTGCTGCCTGTTCGCCCATCTGTCATGCCAGAGCTCTTCGCATACGTCCTCCCCGCCCGAGGTTGTCCTCCTGCCGGAAAACGGCGGCGAAAGCGTGCCGGAAGAAGCCCTGCAGAACGCTTCGGCCGATCTGGGGATCTTTTTCTCCAGTGCCAGGAACCACCCCCTGCTCTCCTATGAGGTCCTCGCCGTCACGCATCTTGTCTATGTGCCGGATATCCAGGACCCCATTCCCGGCCTGAAAGCCGACGCAGCCCTGCCGGAACGCCTCCCGCCCAGGCGCCTGTATTTATCGCTTGCCGGCACCACCCTCCACGCGGAGCAGAACCGGCTGGCCAGCCGTCTGTATGACAGCCCTCCCACCATCGCCAGCTATGCCGACACCCAGACCCTAAAAGCCCTCGTCTCCATCGGCGGAGGCGACATCATCCTTCCGCCCTGCCTTCTTCCCGAGGAAGCCAGGAAAAACGCCCACTCCTTTAAAGTCCCTCAGCCTCTTTACCTTGTCCTCGCCCGAAATCCCAGCCGCCCCCTGCCGCCAGGTGCCGACGCCTTTACGCGGTGGCTGCATGAGCGCATAGCCGCTCTCGCCGAAGCCGGGGAGCTTTATACTCGCGAGTGAACTTATGGGAAGCGAATAAAACGCTTGCCGTTATACTCACGATCAAATTTAACTGCTGTTTTAAAGCTCGCATCGCGACATATGCCGTTACAGCCATTTTTTCTTTTTAAAAATAAGAAGGCTCACAACAACAACCAGAACGCTGACCACAATAACCCCGATATAGCCGTAGGGCGAGGACAGCTCCGGCATATACTGGAAGTTCATGCCGTACCAGCCCGCGATAAGCGTCAGCGGCATAAAGATCGTCGTCACCACCGTGAGTACGGTCATGATGCGGTTTTGCTTGACATCGATCTGGGCCTGGTAAAGATCGCGAAGCTGCATGGCATAGTCCCGGAGGGATGTCGAAATGGTGTGGAGCCTTGTCACCCGCCCGGTAAACATGTGGAAGAAGCGAAGATCCTCCTCGCGGAAGAAGGAATTTTCGTTCTCCTCCAGCTCCTGGCCCAGATCCATCAGCTGTTCATAGTGGATGCGCAGCGTCCGGAGGTGATTGCGGATCTCGTTGACCGCGCGGGGGTCCAGGTCCTCCTTGTCGTTAAAGACCTGGTCCTCGATCGTATCCAGCTTCTCCTCGTACTGTTCCAGAACCTCCAGGTCGCCATGGATGATCTCCTCCAGGAAGTCATAGAGGAACCGCTCCAGGCTTGGGTATTTCCATTTTTTGCTCCGCATGACCTCAAGTATCAGGCGCTCAACCGTATGGCCGCTGTCGATGAACAGAATGCCTTTTTCGTCCAGGGCGAAGGCAAAGCCGTGGCGGGCGCCATCCGGGTCCCTCCGGTCCGGCAGGCAAAGGGTCCCGGTCAGCGAATCATAGTTGACCTCCGCCTTCGTGGCTTTGATCGCCTTAAGGTCCATATCCATATCGATCCCCAGGTCAAACCGCTCCCGGTTCTCTGCCCACTCCTCCGGGGACAGAAGGCCCACATACTGGTCCTCACCGCTCATGCTCTCTTCCAGGGAGCACTCGTGTAATGTTGTGCCGATCTTATACAATACCATAAAAGCTTACCTCTCAAAACTCTTTTTCTATGTCCGTTCGTCCGGACATGGTGCACGGTTATCTTCACTATAGCGAAAAAATACTCTCCCTACAAGAAAAATATAATGGGGAGACCCCACCGTCCCCTGATGACCATTCTGGGTTATGTTTACCTGACGGTAGGTTTCGGGTGCGCCATGCGCCCTTTAATCCTTCTATACTCGCGAACGAATTTAACTGCAGTTTTAAATTTCGTGCCGCGGTATATGCAGTTACACTAGAATAGTTGCCTTCGGCAACTATTAAGTGTAACTAGTATATTTTACGCTTACCTGGCGGTAGGCGCAGGGGAGGGGGATGCGGGCCCCGCAACTCAGGGCGGGCCCTTGTCCCCCCTGACATGCCATACCCGATGCCGGCCGTCCGGAGAGGCACAACTGTCCGGAGAAACACAAAATCTGTGATATTTTTTTTCAAAAAATTTCTCTACTTTTCACAAAAACAGTTTACTTAATCCCTGATTTCTTTTATAATATAAATATCGGTTACCAGGGGTATTCTGAAAATGGCCGCAATGTTTTTTTGCTGCCATGCGTCCCCTTAACATCCGGCTTGGCTAAGAGTACCGGGGGGCTGACTGGGGAAGGGGTGTACTTTTCTCTTGGGCGGACCCTCACCCCGGCGGGCCGGAGCAATGCGAAAGGATAATGAAAGGATGGTTCCACTATGAGTCAAAACAACATGTTAGCCATGATTCTGGCCGGCGGCCGGGGAAGTCGTCTGCACGACCTCACGAACAAAGTCGCCAAACCTGCCGTGTCCTACGGCGGCAAGTACCGGATCATTGACTTCCCTCTCAGCAACTGTGCCAACAGCGGCATTGATATTGTCGGCGTACTGACCCAGTATGAGTCCGTGCTCCTCAACAGCTACGTCGCCCAGGGCCGCCGCTGGGGTCTCGATACCAGAGACAGCGGTGTCTTCGTCCTCCCGCCCCGTGAAAAAGCGGATGCCGGCCTGGATGTTTACCGCGGAACTGCCGATGCTATCTCCCAGAACATTGACTTCATCGACAACTATGACCCGGAGTACCTTCTCATCCTTTCTGGCGACCACATCTACAAGATGAACTATGACAAAATGCTGGACTATCACAAAGAGAAGGGTGCCGATGCCACCATCGCCGTTCTCCCCGTTCCGATCAAGGAAGCCAGCCGTTTCGGCATCATGAACACCGACGGCGAGACCAACAAGATCGTCGAATTTGAAGAGAAACCCAAGAATCCCAAGAGCAACCTGGCCTCCATGGGTATCTACATCTTCACCTGGAAGACGCTCCGCAAGCTCCTCCTGGCGGATATGAAGAACCCGGATTCCAGCCACGACTTCGGCAAGGATATCATTCCCACCCTCTTAAATGACGGCAAGGCCCTCTACGCCTACAAGTTCGAAGGCTACTGGAAGGATGTGGGAACCATCGATTCCCTGTGGGAAGCCAACATGGATCTTCTCAATAAGCAGAACGATCTGAACATGAACGACACGACCTGGACCATTTATACCGAGGATGTCACCACGCCTCCGCAGTACATCGGCGCCAACGCCAGCGTGGAAAACGCCTACATTACCCAGGGCTGCCGTATCGAAGGAAAAGTCAAGAATGCTGTTCTCTTTACCAACTCCGTTGTGGAAGAAGGTGCCCAGGTCATCGATTCCGTCCTGATGCCCGGGGCTTATGTGGAAGCCGGCGCCGTTGTCACCCGCGCCCTTGTGGCCGATAACGTCCGGATCGGCAAGAATGCCGTTGTGGGAAGTGCAGACAGTGAAAACATCCTTCTTGTTGCAAAACGCGTGAAAGGGGTAGAATAAGATGGCAAAAGCATTTGGAATTATCAATACACCGGCAAGTCATATCAAGGTTGAGGGCCTGCAGCAGCACCGCCCCATCGGCGCCTTCTCCTTCCTGGGCAGGTACCGTGCCATCGACTTCCCGATCTCTAATATGAGCAACAGCGATTTTACCCGCATCCAGGTCTATGTTCAGGGCCGTGTCCGTTCCCTGGCCGAGCATCTGGGCAGCGGGCGTCATTACAACATCAACTCCAAGCGCGGCAAGCTCCAGCTCCTCTTCTCTGAAGAGAACGCCCTGAACGATATCTATAATACCGATATCGCCAACTTCATGGAATATATCGACTCCATCCGCCGCATGCGCGAGGATTATGTCGTTATCGCTCCCAGCTACATGATCTATACCCAGGATTACAGGCGCCTTCTGGACACCCATGTCGAATCCGGCGCGGATGTCACCCTTCTTTACCACAAGGTAGAGAATGCCAAGGATGCTTTCCTGAACTGCGATTTCCTGAACCTTAACCGCCAGAAGGGTGTCGCCTCCATCGAGCGCAACATCGGCAGCGCCAAGGATAAGAACATCTTCATGGACACCTATGTCATGAAAAAGGAGCTCTTTGTCGAGCTCATTATGAAGGCCAAGAAGACCTCCTCCATGTACACGCTCCGCGATATCGTCAATGCCGAGTGTGGCGAGCTGGATGTCCGCGGCGTTGCCCATAAGGGCTATTTCGCGACCCTGACCGACCTCAAGAGCTACTATCACGCCAACCTCGACCTTCTGGACTACAGCCTGGCCTCCACCCTGTTCGATCCGGAATGGCCCATCTACACCAAGACCACGGACGCCTGCCCCACCCAGTATTTCGAGGGCGCTTCCGTCAAGAACTCCTACATCAGTAATGCCTGCCAGGTAGAAGGCACGGTCGAAAACTCCGTTATCGGCCGCAGCTGCGTCATCGGCAAGGGCGCTGTCGTCAAGAACTGCATCGTCCTGGCCTACTCCACCATCGGCGAAGGCGTCCATCTGGAAAACCAGATCGTTGACAAGTGGGCCCAGATCATCCACGCCAAAGAGATCGTCAGCGATCCCGCAGATCCCGGCTACATCCAGAGGGATGACACTCTGTAAAACACCCCCGGCTGCCATCGTGCGCGTGCTGTCATCCGATGGTTCCATATCCTGGCAAGTAATAGGGTAGAGTGAGACTTGTCTCGCCTCTACCCCCGGCGGGCCGCCCGTCACCGTCAGGTGACAAATTTCTTATGGGTGGCCCTGCCATAATATAAAGAAAACGGTTCATTCATCTTTGTCTTTGAAGATGAATGAACCGTTTTCTTTATCGCCTTTCGGCGAACGCCGACCCGCGGACGAGCAGGAGGGGGGGCATCCCTCCTGCTCGATTATCGCAGCTCTTTTGTCAGGTCATTGATAACCTCCCCCGCGATCATCAGTCCGGCCACCGACGGCACAAAGGCCGTGGACCCCGGAGTGCTCCGGCGCCTTTTACCTGGATCGGCCTCACAGGGCTCCTGCGCTTCTGCTGCCGATGGCTTCTCTATCGCCTTCGGTGTCAGGGCTTCCTCCCTGGAATAGACCACTTTAAGAGATTTTATCCCTCTTTTCCGGCACTCGCGCCGCATGATCCTGGCCAGGGGGCAGATGGATGTCTCATAGATGTCCGCCACCTCAAAAGCCTGCGCATTCACCTTATTGCCCGCTCCCATGCTGGAAATAACCGGAACCCCTGCCTTCTTCGCGCACTCGATAATGGCCAGCTTCCCGGTCACCGTATCTATGGCATCCACCACATAATCATAAACTGAAAAATCGAACTGATCCTGCGTTTCCGGCAGAAAAAATGTCTTAAAAGCCCTGACGGTGCAGTCCGGGTTTATATCCGCCACCCGCTCAGCCGCCACATCCACCTTATACCGCCCCAAGGTCTTATGCGTAGCCAGGATCTGGCGGTTGATATTGCTTAGGCAGACCGTATCATTATCGATCACATCCAGCGCCCCCACTCCGGAGCGGGCCAGCGCCTCCACCACATATCCCCCAACGCCGCCAACGCCAAACACCGCCACCCGGCTGGCCGCCAGCCTTTTCATAGCTTCCTCTCCATATAAAAGCTCTGTCCGAGAAAACTGTTCTCGCATACACGTTTCCCTCCTTTGCCGCTTATCACCATTTCTCTGATTTTGTAACAGAATAGCACCGAAAACCTCATAAGGCAACTTTTTTCTTCCCCAGCTGAAAGTGCTCGTTTTTTGGGGAGACCCCATTACCCCCTGTAGATCATTCTGGGTTGTGCGCACCTGCCGGTAGATTTTGGGTGCGCCATGCTCTCTTTAACTCTTCTATTTTACACTTACCTGCCGGTAGGCTTTGGGTGCGCCATGCTCTCTTTAACTCTTCTATTTTACACTTACCTGCCGGTAG
>CAMNNO010000128.1 GCA_946545475.1 uncultured Blautia sp. | reverse complement strand
GCAACTCTGAGCGGCCCCCCCTCCCCTGCGCCTACCGCCAGGTAAGAGTAAAATAAAAGACATTAAAGGGACATGGCGCACAGCTCAGCCTACCGCCAGGTAAGAGTAAAATAAAAGACATTAAAGAGGCATGGCGCACAGCTCAGCCTACCGCCAGGTAAATCTGGATATGTAAAAAGGCCCCTCCCCGCGCCTGCGGGAAGAGGCCTTTTTTATTAATTTTTTTTAAAAATTACGTTTTTGTTTTATTCGCCACGGACCACGTAGTGATTTCCGAAGTAGTCGACGAACTCACCGTTGTCAAGCTTGGTGTAAAGCATGTAGGACAGGTCGACGAAGTCAGCGCCGTAGGAGAAGACCTGAGTGGTCTTGCCGGTTTCGGGCTGATACAGATAGTGGGACTCGCCGGGGTTGCCGTTGCCAAGGTGCGGCTCAAAGTCGTAAAGGATGGAGCCGTCGCTGGCCAGCCAGACGCCCTGGTTGAAGTAAACGTACTCAGTCCAGTCATCGCTGTAGAAGGAGCCGTTGCTGAATTCCCTGACGGTGATGGCATTGCCGTTTACAAAGTAGATGGTGTGGGTATAGCCTGTGAAGGTCGGGCCGGATACCGGCTGGTTGACGGTAAGGGTGCTGCCGTCGGAGCCGGCGTATTCGCCTTCTACGGTTGCATAGTAGTACGTACCGTATGTGTTGTACCACAGGCCATCGGTCGCTTCATAAACCGTGACGGCGTTGCCATTGGCATCATAAAGCGTGCGGGCATTGCCGGTGAAGTAGCTGGGAGCTTCTTCTTTCTTCTGCTCAGCCTTGGGCTCTTCCTTGACAGCGGGCTTTGTAGCGGACAGGAAGTTGGAGGCTACATAGCCGGTGCCGCCGTTATACTCAACCTGGAACCAGCCAAGGTCAGCGCCGTTCTGAAGGACGTTGCCGATGACATGAACGCTGGCGCCGTAGCCGAAGCCGCCGAGAACGGCTTCGTTGGTGGAGCAGCCGGAGCGGACGTTAAGGCCGTTGGAGGTGACATAGTAGATGGCATCCATGGGGCTTACGGAGAAATCGGAAGCCTTGGGGGCCTGAGTCCTGACAGCCTGCTTGGTGTTATATTTCAGAACCTTCACGGACATGATGGAATTGCAGATGTCCGGGATATCGGCAGCGTTGATGACAGAACCGGTAACAATGAACACCTCGTTCTGGGTGGAGAAAACCGCCTGATAAACATTGACATAGTGATCATTAGCTATGGAAATTTCCGGAAGCTTTTCGCCGTTGGCAAAATGCTCGATCGTGATGGTGCTGGCACCGTCGCTTAAAACGATCCACTTGGCGGGGTCATTCATTTCCTTCCAGTTTTCGGTCGGAAGATCAATAGATACTACACCGTTGGCTGCCGTAAAGGTCTCGGCTGCTGCGGGAACGGTCAGGCACATGGCCGCTGTCAGGGCAACTGCTGAAATAAGAGTTCTCAGTTTCATAAGACATCTTCCTTTCTTTAGAAGACATCTTCCTTTCTTTAGAAGACATCTTCCTTTCTTTAGAAGACATCTTCTATTTTCGTGTTTTCGTAACTTTCATATCTTGGTTACAATTAGTATTTTACCACGTATTACCGGAAAGTCAAGCGGCAGATTGCACAATTTTTAACAATAAAAATCGTCGTTTTCGGGCCTGTTTCCATTTTGATTCCACTAAAACGTTTTCGTAAAAAGATACCCAAAAAGCAGCGCTCCGCTACTTTTTGAGATTGGCAAGCCCCGTTTGGCAATAGGATGCCGGCCATCCCAACACCCGCTTTTTCATGCCTTCCACATCCAGCACCCCATAGGCGAAGCCCTTTCGCACCAGCTCCTCCGGCACATATTCGTCATATTTTTCGAACACCGGCACTTCCCTGGGGTAGAGCAGCTCCATCGGGTCAAAGTCCTCCTCGGCCGCCCCGCGGACGATGGCATAAAATTCTTCTTCGCTTACCCGCATGGTAAACTGCATATAATAGGGCCGTGAGGACTGCAGGCCCTTGAGGCCCAGCCTTTCCCGGCAGCGCAGCTTCAGCAGGCGCTCCAGGGCGAGGAAAGCGTAAGTGCCGAGCCACGGAAACAGCCCCCACATCTGGCCGCCCAGATGCACCAGGGGGCGGTCCGCCATGGCGGATTTCCGGAAGGTCTCCCGGGCCGACTTAAGGCGGCAGACCGCGTGCGACATCAGATACGGGTACGTTTTCTCCTCGCAGAGCACCCGGTACATCCTCTCCAGGATATGGGTGTGGATATCGCCCGGCACGTCGCCAAAGTAGGCCGGGATATTGCCCTTGACCAGGGTGCAGAAGACCTCGTGCCTCTTGTGGTCCACCTCCTCGACCACCCAGACCCGGCCCGCTATGGCGATCTTATCCCCGGCGGGCGGCGGCTTGACAATGGTGCCCAGCTGCTCGGAACCGGATCGCACCGTGTATTCCACGTTCTCCTGGAACACCGCGTAAAACTTATAGCTGTTCACGATCCGCTCGCCGGATATCCCCACGATCAGCCCTCCGTTTTCCGTGCGGTTGATGTGGTCGATCGCTATGAGATGCCGCAGCAGGACGCGGTAGTCCTCCCGGGTAATGCGGTGAAAGCCGCTCAGGGTGAGCACGCGGGAGGCCAGCTCCCCCGGCGTCATCTCGCCGCATGCCGCCAGCGTGCTCATAGTCTGGTGATATAAAAGGCTGTAGGGGAGCCGGAAAAGCCTTGGCGGCTCCACGAATCTCTCCTCGATGTAAAGCTGCACCAGAGCGATCCCCTGGACCAGGTACCAGGGAATGCTGTCCGGCAGCATGGCCCTCGCCTCCTGGTGCTCCTCCCGCATGACGAACCACATCTCCGATGGGCTGCCCCGCCTTCCGGTCCGCCCCATGCGCTGCAAAAAGCCGGAAACCGTGAAGGGCGCATCGATCTGGAAGGCCCTCTCCAGGCGCCCCACATCGATCCCCAGCTCCAGCGTCGCGGTCGCGCACACCGACATCATGGAGTCGTCGTCCTTCATCTCCGCCTCGGCGCTCTCCCGATAGGAGGCCGAAAGATTGCCGTGGTGGATGAGGAAGCGGTCCGGCTCGCCCTTTGCCTCGCAGTATTGCCGAAGCTGCTGGCAGACGCTCTCGCATTCCTCCCTGGAATTGGTAAAGATCAGGCACTTTTTCCCCCGGCTGTGCGCGAAAATATAGTCGATGCCCGGGTCGGCCGCGGATGGCGCGGTATCGGTGGCTTCTTCCATGGCCGGGATCTTTTCTGCCCCGCTCTCCCCCTCATCCGCCTGGGGCGCGGAATTATAGAAGTGCTCCATGGACAGGCGCCAGATCTCCCGGCCGCCGTCGAATTTCGGGATAACGGTGCCGCGCCCGCTCCCGGCTGCCAGGAACTTTCCGGCCAGCTCCGGATCTCCAATGGTGGCGGAGAGCCCGACCCGCCGCGGACGGCAGCCGGCCAGGGCACACAGCCGCTCGATAAGGCAGAAGGTCTGCAATCCCCTGTCCGCCCGGAGCAGGGAATGGATCTCGTCGATCACGATAAAGCGCAGGTCGCCGAACAGCGACGGGATCTCCATATGCTTGCCGATCATCAGCGCTTCCAGCGATTCCGGCGTGATCTGCAAAATGCCGGAGGGCTTTTTTAAAAGCTTCTGCTTTTTTGACCGGGCCGCGTCGCCATGCCAGCGGGTAACGGCAATGCCGGCCTCCTCGCACAGCTCGTTGAGGCGTCCGAACTGGTCGTTGATCAGCGCCTTTAAGGGCGCGATGTACAGGACGCCGACGGTGCGGGAGGGCTCCTCATCCAGCAGCGTCAATATCGGGAAGAAAGCGGCCTCCGTTTTGCCGGAGGCTGTGGAGGCTGTCAGCAGCACGTTTTCATCCGTGCCGAAAATGGCGTCCCCGGCGGCATTCTGCACCGCCCGAAGGGTCTGCCAGCCGGAGCGGTAGATATAGTCTTTAATAAAAGGCGCGTATCTCTCAAACACATTCATAGCGTAATCTCCACAAACATCCGCAAGATATACATGCTTGCCTTCGTTATTATTCACGTTTTCGCGAGGGCAAAAGGTTTCATCCTGTGAAATATTTTGAAAGAAATTGCAAATCGTTGATCAGAAACTGAAATAGTCAATAATTTTTTCACCGCATTTAGGCCTGATAATCGACTTTTTCAACAATTTTTTCGTTGACGGATTCTTTCCCTGTGTTTTATAATCGAATTATGGTTAAGCGCTAACCTTTGACATTATACTGCATATACCGCGGCAAAAATTGCAGTTGGCAATTAAATTTGCTCGCGAGTATAGAAAATAACTCACAAGGAGGAAAAGGTTATCATGAAGAGAGTTTTTGCTTTGCTTTTGGCTGCTGCCATGTCTTTCTCCTGCGTTCCCGCTTTTGCCCTGGAAGAAGTTGACCCGGACAAGGTTGCGGAAGCCATTAAGATCGAGCCCAACGCCCTTCAGGGCAAGGCCAGCACCGTAACGCCGGCCGAGGAGATCGCCGCCAGCACCACACTGACCCCCGCATATTCCGCGATCCCGCTCAACAACGCGAAAACGAATCCCGTTGCCCGTCCTCAGATCATCGCCGGCGTCAATTCTTCGACAACGGACGATGAGCTCAAAATGTGGAAGCAGATGGGCATTAACGCCGTCGAGCTTTCCATCGGCGCCGAGGAGCTTACCTATGAAGCCCTTTATCCCATCGTTGAGCGCCTCCGCAATTTTGAAAACGGCGGTTTTGAGATCCTTCTGGCCAGCTATGGCAAATATCAGAAGGATACCATCATCCACCTGCAGCTGGAAGGCTGGGAAGAAGAGATTGAAAAGTTCAATGACTATCTCCGCCTGATGGACCAGGTCAACATCCGCACCGTCGCCATCGCCTGGCAGCCCAACGGCATTTCCCGTTCCGGCGATGTCCCCGTGATGATCCACGGCGCCAATGCCGGGGCCACCAACATGGAAGGCATTGACCCCTATGAGCTCAAGAACGACAGGATGTATACCCGCGATGAAATGTGGAAGACCTTCGGCGACTTCCTGGAGCGCGTCCTTCCCGTCTGCGAAGAGACCAATGTCCGCATGGCCCTGCATCCCAACGATCCTCCGGTTCCCTATCTGGGCGGTGTCGGCAGCCTGATCATGAGCGCCGATGATTATCGCCGCGCCTTTGACCTGGCCAATGACAGCCCGTATCTTGGCATGAAGCTCTGCACCGGCTGCTGGCTGGAAGGCGGCCTTCTGTTCACCGACGACATGCTCGGCGACATCGACGAGTTTGTCCGCAGGGGCAAGGTCTTTGAAGTACACTTCCGCAATGTTTCCGGTCCTCTGAACGCGGATTACTCCGGCTACTTTGAAGAGACGCTGGCGGAAGACGGCTACGGCGATATGTATGAGCTCATGCTGCAGTTTGTCCGCAGCGGCTACAACGGCCCGATCTTCTGTGACCATACGCATCGCAGCGTGAACTCTGAGCTCCTTGGCAGCAAGACCAACCGCGCAACCAGCGATGCCTGGATCCAGGGCCTTATCTTTGCCGCCCGCGCCCAGGTCCTCAAAGAGATATCCGCGCAGTAACTATCCCAAGCCTATCAATTTATACAGGAAATGAATAGAGCGCCTGCGTTTTCATTCGTTTCCTGTGTTATCCACACGCACACGAGCCGCCCGTTGTGTCACCTGCCGGTGACGGGCGGCTCTGTGATATTCCGGCATCCGCTCCGCCTGATGACGGGATCTGCCATTTTCCGGAGGTTGCTATTCCATGAAACTCCTTAATTCAAAACTCCTTAATTCAAAATTCCTTAATTTAAAACACTTTAATTCAAAACTCCTTAATTCAAAACACTTTAATTCTGTTCTCCTCTCTCTTACCCTCGCGTTTTCGCTTTGCGTTCCGGCCGGTGCCGTAAAGATGGTGCAGACGTTTTCCACTGATTACTTTCAGCTCCTCATTCCGGGAGACTGGGTCATCGATACCTCAACGGCCGCTGATTACTGGGGAATGCTGGATTTCGGCTTCATGTATTCAGAAGACGAAACCATGCTCATCGAAGCCAAAATGAATTATTACAGCGACTGGGCCGAGGATTCCCTGTGGATCGCGGATGACGGGACATGGGAAGACTATATGGCATTTATCCTGGATGACTTTAAAGATGAAAGCCCGGAAGTGGTCACGCGGTTCTCCGCCGGCAAATATCCCGGCGTTATGATCACCGGAACCAACGACTACGGCTCTTATCTGTTCGGCGAGGTTATGATCAACGCTTATGCGTTTGATTTCTATTTCTATCTTCTCAATGCCGACGGAACCATCAATTCCGACATCAGCGAGGACGATGTTGAGTTCTTCCAGAGCATCATGGAGACCTTCTCGCCCACCTACATAAATTCGCCGGCGGGCACAGCCGACAACTGACCATCGCTCAGGCTGCTATAGCGTAAACTCGACAAAATCCGCCGCCGTCCGGTCCGAGACGGCTTCCGAGCGGGCATAGGAAAATTCATCGGATTCCAGGAGCGCTTCAATGGTCATATCCTCGTGCTGGTATAAAAGATCCAGAAGCTCTATAAAATCCCGGATCACCTCGCGCGGCGTGATATTCTGGTCCGCCCCGATGCGCCCGTATTCGATCTTGATAAAGCCGGCCAGGTCTTCCGTCGTCACCTGGCGCTCATAGCCGTAAAGCCCGGCATGCATCCCGGACAGCTTCTCGCAGAGCACCAGCATTTCCTCCGGCGTCAGGGGGTCCAGGCGGATCACCGGGGAGAGCATGTCCCGGGCCCCCGGCCTTGAAAAGCGCCCCTCGCAGAGGCGGGAATGCAGCGCCTCGTAGCTGTAAATGCCCCGGCGCTTATCCTCCAGGGCCTGCGGCGTCGCGCCCATGATGATGCCCAGGTATTTCGCCTTTCCCTGCAGGGCATCGTTGTACATGGTCAGCAGCTTTTCATAGTTGTACTGCCGGGTGATGGCGTTGGGGATCTTGTAGAGGTTCACCAGCTCATCCACCAATATCATCATGCCGGTATAGCCGGCCAGCCGGAAGAAGGTGGCAAAGAGCTTGATGTGCTCGTACCAGTCGTCGTCCGTAATGATCATGCCAACGCCGAGAGCCTCCCTGGCCTCCTTTTTTGTGGCGTACTCCCCCCGGAACCAGCGCACGACCTTCGCCTTGGTCTCATCATCGTCCGTCACATAGGCCCGGTAATAGGCGGACAGAAGCCTGCCGAACTCAAAACCGTGGACCATTTCGCTCACGGAGGATGTCACCGCATATATTTTTTTATCCGTGGCGTCGGCCAGGGCCGGATCGTCCGGCGAAAGGCCCGTCTCCTGCATGGCCTCGCTCTGCACGGCGTTTATCCACCGGTCCAGCACCAGCGTCAGGGCGCCGCCCTCGGGCCTGGTTTTGGTGGAGAGGTTGGCGATCAGCTCCCGGTAGGTAGCCAGCCCCTGTCCCTGGTTTCCCTGCAGCCGCCGCTCCGGGGAGAGGTCCGCATCGGCCACGATAAAGCCGCGGTCCATGACATAATTCCGGATGGTCTGCAAAAGAAAGCTCTTGCCGCTGCCGTATCTCCCGACAATAAAGCGGAAGGACGCGCCTCCTTCCGCGATGATGTCCACATCGTGCAGGAGAGCTTCGATCTCGTTTTTCCGGCCCACCGTGACATACGGCAGGCCGATCCGCGGCACCACGCCGCCCTTTAAAGAATTCAGCACCGTCTGCGCTATGCGCTTCGGCACTTTTTTATGTTCCTCCATGGGTCGTTCCTCCCAGGTATTGTTCCAGTTCCTCTATGTAATCCGCTGCAAGGGAAAGCTTTTCTCCTTCGCATAATACCACGCTATCGCCAAATTCCTCGAACAGGGCCTCGTTAATGGCATCCGCCGCGATCGTGGGCATCAGGTGGTTCTCCCTGACGATCTTTCCGGCATCCCGCTTATCGAGAAGCGCCCGCAGGATCTGAACCTGCACGCGGTCCAGAGGGATGCCGTCCGTTTCGGTTGCGGAATCTTCTGCCGCGCTGGTTTCTGTTGAAACAGCCTCTGTCGAAACAGTTTTTGTTGAAACAGTTTCTGTTGAAAGCTCTTCTGCTGAAACCCTCTCCGCGGCAGCCGCTTCTTCCGGTAAAAGGGCTTCTTCATCGACAAGCAGGCTCTCCTGTGTTGCGAGCGCGTCCCGGCGGATCTTTTCCAGGCCGGAAAGGTCCAGGCTGATCTTCGGCCTGGCCGCCTCGATGGCGGCTTTTTTGTCGGCAGCGATCACCGCCTCGATATACGGGGCACACCAGGCGTCCGCCGGGTCTTCCTTTATGTACCGCCCGGTCTTAAGGTAGCGGCGCAGCCTGGCGTCGGTTTCGCGAAGGAATCCCTTAAGCCTGGCCTTGTCACAGGGGGGCTTTTCATAAGCCTCCGCGGTCCAGTTTCCGTTTCTGCAGTGAAAGAGGCGGCAGTCATCCAGCACATAGTCCCGGTCTTCCGGCCGCTTCCGGCTGTAATAAATGGCATTGTAAAGCGGATACCACCGGCGGGTCTGCCGCTCACCGAAGCAGAGCGTAAACAGGTCCCTCTCATTCCGGCGGTAGAACAGCGCCGCCCGCCAGGCCTCGGCAAACAGATGCACGCCCCTCTCCCGGTCGCCGGACAGTACGGGGGAATCCGCCAGCTTTTTTCCGCCGAAGCGGCAAAGGGCAGAAAAGATCTCCTCATCCGGGCGGGCCGCCGGCGAGCGCAGAGCGGCAAGCGCCGCATCCTCTTCTGCCATGTCCGCGTCCAGCGCCTGACAGGCCAGCGATGGCGGCAGGTCGCAGAGCACGGCGTATTCCAGCATCCACCGGCGCAAATTTTGCCGCATGTGCGCGTCCCCGACCCCTGAGTCCAGATATCCCCTCTCGAACTCCCTCAGCTTTTCCAGGCACTCCTCCGGAGATGCCCCACCGACGCCATTCAGGAGCTCGTAAACGTAAATATAGGCGGCGGAGGTGGCGATCGGCTGGTAATCGCCCCGGCGCAGGCGGGTGCGCCAGGTAAAATAGCCGCGCAGCTGCCGGACATCCATGTCCTGATAGGTGGGAAAAAAGTGGATAAAATCGCCCGTCCACGGGCAATCGTCCTCATAGTCCTTCATGAACACGGCCTGGCGGTAAAAATTCCTGGCCCTGACCTCGGGCGAGACCCTGGTGTAGTCAAACAGGCGGCGCATTTCCAGCAGCCGCTCCGGGACCGCCTCCTTTTCCGGACGGGGAACATTTCCCGCAAAAGGCAGGGCCGTTTCCCGGTAGCCCTCCCCATCGCCCTGCGGCTGTGAGTCGAGGACAATGGTAAAGCCCTCATGCTGTCCCGGCGTTTTTGGCCTGTCCGGCCCGTCCTCCGGAAACACAATACCCATATCTATAATTTCTTCCTTTCTTAATTTCTTTTTATAAAATATCAGCCGTGTATCCACATGCCCTCAGGCATGTGGATACACGG
>CAMNNO010000127.1 GCA_946545475.1 uncultured Blautia sp. | reverse complement strand
ACAGGCAAGCCTGTGGGTTTCCGCCTATACTAACTGGAAAGGTGATTTATGACCCGCCTATTATCCTGGAACTTAAATATAATCATTCCGCACAGAATGCGATTTCCTGCATTAAAGAGAGAGAATACTTAAAAAGGCTGAAAGATTATCCCCGTGTCCTTCTAGTCGGGTTGAACTATAGCGAAGCAACAAAAAAACATACCTGTAAGACGGAGATCTTCGCTAACGCCACTCTGTAAAAACCTATTGGAAAATTGTTCAAAAATGAGACTTTTCTAAGGGGGTGTGAAAATGTCCGCTTTATCAGAACCGGAAAAAGTGACCGCGACGGCATCGGAAGATTTTAAGGACAACATACAGGACGGAAAAAGGTACGTTGACAAGACAAAGCTTTTGGTTCCCTTGCTCAGACGGGATCATGAGACGACTTTTTTTCTACGGCCGCGGCGCTTCGGCAAGACATTGACGCTTTCCATGATCCGGTATTTTGTGGAAGATACGGGGGATCCTGTCCTGAATGAAGAAAACCGGCGGCTGTTTGACGGCCTCAAGATCATGCAGGCCGGAGAGTATTACACATCTCAGATGACGTCATATCCTGTACTTTCCCTTACTTTTCAGACGATGGAAGGCGATAATTTTAAAGAAGCCTTCCAGGAATTGACGGATCTGGTGCAGAGGCTGTATGATGATAAGTCCTATTTGCTGTCGAGCGAGAAGCTGTCGTCGCTGGACAAGAGATTCTTCCGGAGGATACTGGATGAGGTTGATGAGACCGGGAAAAAGGTTTCGCGGACGGATTACAAGAATGCTTTGAAGAGACTGACCGAGTTTTTGCGAAAGGATTCGGGAAAGCGTGCGGTTGTCCTGATCGATGAATATGATGTCCCGCTTGAAAAAGCCTATCAGAAGGGCTATTACCGGCAGATGGTGGATGTGATCGGGCCGTTTCTCCAGAATGGGTTAAAGACAAATTCCGGTAATCTTCAGTTTGCGGTGGTGACAGGGTGCCTCAGGATTGCGAAGGAGGGGATTTATACAGGGCTTAACAATCCGGAAATCAATACAGTCCTGACCAGGGGGAGAAATGATGCTTTCGGGTTTACAGAGGAGGAGGTTAAAGAGCTTTTGACAGAATCCGGCTTTGCGGACCATTACGAAGAGGTTGAAGCCTGGTACGACGGCTACCTGTTTGATCTTTCCCGAATCTATAATCCATGGTCTGTTATCCGGCATATAGAAGATCTTAGCAGGAACGGATGTGCTTCCCCGGCCGCACATTGGGCAGGGACCAGCGAGAATGCCATCATCCGTGAACTGGCGGAGCGGGCAGACTACAAGGCAAAGCAGAAGGTGGAGCAGCTGATGCAGGGAGATGAGATCACGTTTTCTCTGCGAAATGATATCGTTTATGATAACCTGTTCCAGGATCCGGATAATGTCTTTAACGTGATGCTCTCGACAGGCTACCTGACAGCCGTGCGGTATGATGCCTATGAGGTAAGGGCTAGAATACCCAACAAAGAGGTGCATAAGATCTTTAGGGATAAGGTGGAGGAGTGGTTTCTGGGAACGCTGCCCTCCTTTGATGTCAGGAAGCTCTATCATGCGATGGAGGACGAGCAGCCTGAGAGGGTGCAGAGCATTTTGAACGATAAGTTTCTTTCTGCCATGAGCTATTACGATACGGTGGAGGCTTTTTACCATGGCGTGACGCTGACACTTATGCAGCTGAATCCGGATTATCTGTGCACAAGCAACCGGGAAGCCGGCAGCGGTCGCTTTGATGTCCAATGCAGGAAGGCGCGGGACTGGAACCTGGCGTTTATTCTGGAGTTTAAGATTTCCGACGGAAGTGAGGATATGCTGTCCGACGCTAAGGCAGCGGCCAGGCAAATTCGGGCGAAAAGGTATGTGGCGGAGCTTAAGAGGGAGGGGTATAAGAAGATTATCACGTATGGGATAGCTTTTTGCGGGAAGAAATGCCGGGTGGTTTTGGGAGAAGTACATGTTGACGATCATGAGATGAAGTGAGCTATAGCGAAGCAGCAAAAAAGCATGCCTGTAAGACGGAGATTTGCAATAACGCCACCCTGTAATATCCGGGGGTGACATGGAGGGGGCATCGATTATGTGCTATATCTTGTATGGGGCGGTAAATAAGGAGATAGACCTTGAAGATTACAGAGAAATTGAGCAGGCATCCCCATATTCGTTTCGTCCTGGGACCAAGCATGATGTTAAAATGGCGATCCTTCGGGATGATGCCTCATTTCGCGTGACGGACTGGGTCTGTGACTGTGAGTTTCCCATAGGGAGCAAAGATCCGGAAGCGATGGAGCTCAAGGAACTTGAGAGATTGTTCCATTCATTCCAGAAAGCAAAAGGAGCCAGGAATATCTACCTGAGCAAGACATGGGCGGGAAAACGAAATAAGACGGAGGAGAGTGTCCGGCTGGCAGACATAGATGTGCCTTCTTTTCTGGCCGAAGCGGTTTTGGACAGGCTTTATCGGATCGAACTGTAAGGCACAGGCATGTGCTCCTGCGACTGGCAGAAATTCTATCAATGAATTGCGGGAAGAAATTTCAGAGAAAACATATACATTTTATATTAGGAGGAACTGGTTATGGTTGTCAGATACGGCTCTCCGGGAGTTTCAACGGTTCTGATCCAGATGATCGATGAGCGGGAACTTGACGAAATGGAAGCGGAAGTGGCTGAAATCCGGAGGCTGACAGATCAGGCGTTTGACCTTACAGCTGTGACGGTAAGCCGATGGAATTATGATCTGTCTCCCTGGACAGCGCCGGCCGTGTTTGGGAAGGAGAGCTTCGGGGACGGGGCAAAAAAGACCCTTGAAGAGGTATTACAGCTCTGCGCGGACAGGGAGAAGACCTATATCATTGGGGGCTACTCATTGGCCGGGCTGTTTGCTCTATGGGCGGCCTGTCAGACGGACGCCTTTTCAGCCGTGGCCGCCGCTTCCCCCTCCATCTGGTTTCCGGGCTTTCTGGATCATATGAAGGAAAACAGGATTCAGGCTAAGGCTGTATATCTGAGCCTGGGCGACAGAGAAGAGAAAACGCGGAATCCCGTAATGGCCACCGTTGGGGAACGCATCCGGGAAGCGCATGATCTGCTGGCGGGCCAGGGAATACGCACCGTCCTGGAATGGAATCCCGGCAACCATTTCAAAGAGGCGGATATAAGAACAGCACGGGCTTTCGCATGGGCGGTGCGCAATTCGCGGAAGTAGTGGGAGAAATCGGTTTCATGTTAAAAATATACTTTGGAGAAAAAGGAAACGTGGCTTATGGCCCGACCTGGTTTAAGCATAGCTATCATAAACGTCCTTTCCAAAGACATGCAGACCATTTGCCGGGCACTGGCTGTGGTGTAGATTGTGAATATTTGCCAATGGATATAATAGGCGTGTTCGAAAAACTCAATTTTCTTGACTTTTTTTGATGTTAGATTTAGACTTAAAATAGTTATGCCAAGTCCAAGCATCTAAAAACGGCTAGAAGTACAAAGGTGAGAAATTACGTCAATTTTTTTAAAAGGTTTCTCGCGTGATTAGGTATAATTAAAGGAGGAGGATTTATATGTTAAAAAGAGTAACCCCAAAAGCAAGTATTTTTGCTGCCATGCTGATGGCATGTGTAGCCATTTCCATTTTAAGTCCTGGATGGCTTTCACACGAAGCGAATGCTGCTTCACAAACAATCACTTATACTGTTACCAGCACCTGGAAAGATACTAACGACCAGACAATAACACCAGACAATTCAGTCATTGCTACCCTCACTATGGGACGTAAGGATAAAGGTGCAGACAAAATGACTGCAACCGGAGACATCATTACACTTAATGTCGGCAACAACTGGACTTCTTCCGTCGAAATGGAATTGGTTGCTGAGGCTGCTTATGGCATTATGAAAATTGAAGTTGATGGTTACACTTATAATCTTAATCAAGATGATATTGTTATTGATGAAGATAATAACTTCACCGCTCCTATTACTTTTAAGAAAAAAGCCAGTAGCCAGTCCGACGCTTATACTTTAAACATCAATGCCGTTTTTGTTGAATCTGATGGACAAACTCCTTGCGTTCCGGACTTGAACGAACTTGTTGTCCATGTTACATGTAAAGATGATGACACCGGAGAAGTGGAAACTTTTGATGAGACATTAACAAAATCCGGCAGCTGGAGTATTTCCAAATCTCTGCCGCTTGTCACCGGCAAATCTTATACTTATGGAGTCAAACCAGAATTTCCTGCCGGATTCTCCTCTTACAGCTCTTCAAAAAGTTTTATCATGAAGGGCAATGTTACCATTGGAACTAATATTACCATCACTTTCAAACAAGCATCTTCTGGCAGCAACACCCTAAACATACCGGTTTATGTCCATTGGTATGATGTGGATGGCACCACGCCTCTGTCTGCTGTGCCCATCAGTTCCCTGCCGGTTTATCTTCTTGAGAATGGTACACGCACCGGCAATTCGATTACGGTATCTTCCAGCACCTGGCAGGCTTCCTTTACAGGCCTTGAGCATAAAGCCAATGTTTCTTATAGTGTGACCATTGACCCGATGGAAGGCTTTAACGCCAGCATTGCGCCTGTTCAGTCCGGTAGCGCCTCTCAGGGGTTCAATATTAACCTGACCGCACAGGCCTCCGCCAGCGAGCGTATCACCACGATTCCCGTCTCCATCACGTGGCTGGATGCCAATGACAATCCCGTATCTCCCGATGATGTTACGTCTGTCACCGTTTATCTGCTGGAAGGCACTTCCATGAATAACCTCGTCCGCACCGGTGATTCGGTTGTCTTAAATGCAAATAACGGATGGGCTTCTTCCTTCGCGGATGTCACTGTCAGGAAGGGTAAGGCCTACCTTGTGGAAGAAGACGAGGTCAGCGGCTACCAGATGGTCGAGCGCGGCGAAGTCACCGAAGGCAAAGTGGACGATGGCTTTACGATCACAAACCAGAAGAGGGTTCCCATCACGATGAGCATCCCCGTAGCCGCCGTCTGGAGGGATACAGACGAGACCACGCCTGTCACGCCGGATGCTAGCCTCACGGTAACTGCCCGCCTTTTTGTCAACGGCGAGCAGAGCGGCAATCCTGTCATTCTCTCCAAATCCAACAACTATCAGGCGGTGTTTGACACCTTCACCGTGGCAGGCAATGTACACTGCTCTGTGACGTGCGACCCCGTCTCCGGCTACCGCAGCAATATCGCACCTAACGATGCGTCAGACCTGACCCAGGGTTACACCATTACCAACATAAAGAAGATCGTGAACCCGCCCATTGACATCCCCGTCTCCGTCCGCTTTGTCGATACAGACGGTCAGACACCGGTATTACCTGCCCATGGGCTACTCACTACTTTCTATTTAATGAATAACGGTGAACGCACCGGGGATGTCCTCTACATCACCAGCGATGACAACTGGGCCTCCACTTTCACGGGGATTGCCCTGGAGGACGGGGGTGACTATTCTGTCGCTTCCGAACCCATGGCTGGCTACCAGATTTCTGTCGCAACAGTCTCCAACCATCCTTCTGATGGTTACATCGCCACCTTCAAGAGGAAACCTACCTATGCCGAATCTCAGACGCGTGTCATGACCGGCAAGGAAAATCAAGGCCTTAGCCTTACTTCCGGCAGCCTTGGTGACGGCAGCACCTTCCAGTGGCAGCGAAGCACCGACGGCGGGCGGACCTGGACGAACTGTACAGAGGCAAGTGCCACAAACAGCAAACTTGAATTCACGATGCACGAATCCTCCAACGGCTACCGCTACCGCTGCATGGTCAGCCTCAACGGCACGACCATCGCTTCGCCGGTTACCATCACCCTGTTCATTCGCTCGAACAATCCCTATGCCGAGGATGTCCTCACTCTCCCCGCAGACCTTACCGTCATTGAGGATGAGGCCTTCCAGGGTATCGACGCCTATACTGTCGTTATCCCGGACAGCGTTCATACCATCGGCTCCCGAGCCTTTGCCGACTGCCCGTTCCTCCGCTACATAGACATTCCCGACAGCGTCGAGAATCTGGCCGACGATGCCTTTGACGGCAGCCTCGTCATCTTCCTCTGCAATGAGGGCAGTGCCTCCGCAGCTTACGCGGCTGAGCATAGCATAGGTGTCAACAAGTAAAAGATTGGGCAGGAGGGGAAATCCCCCTCCTGCCCGCAAGCAAATTAAGCGAGCTATTTTAAGCTCGCTTTTTGTATCTATACTAGAAGTACTTGAAAATTACCACCGGTAATTTTCTTAGTACTTCTGCATATACCGCGGCACAGAATTAAAAAATGTTACTTTATTGTATTCGCGAGTATAAGTCCTGATCAGAACGCATAAGGAACTGTAAAATGAATGAATCTTTGTGCTATAATGAAAAAGAAAAATTGCAAAAAATAAGAGATATTCTATATGAAGAGAGCGGTGAAAGATATGGGCTAAAATACTTTGATAATAAATTACCAAAAGAATTATTTGAAGTCAGTTGACAGAACTATATGGAGTGTCAAGCAAATGAACGCGTAGAAAAGCCCAAGCTGAATTTTCAGAAGCATATTTCTAAGAGAGCAAATACTTCTCTGCGTCAAGGGAGATTTGTTTATGATGCACTATTTTTTAAATACAGGCCCGGCAGGGTTTGAGAAAATATGCCGTTCCAGAAATTATGTCGACAAGAGCGGCCTCATACAGTTTGTCAATGAGCGGATCAACAAAGAGGGAAACCTTATTCTTGTCAGCCGCCCGCGAAGATTCGGTAAAACTTATGCGGCGCAGATGCTGAAAGCGTATTATACCCTGGGGTACGAGACGGAGGGGCTTTTTAAGGAGAAAAAAATAGGGCAGATCGACCCGGCCCTCACCTATCACGGCGCTTTTGATGTGATCTACATTGATATGCTTAAGGTAAGAAGCTTTGCCAGGAGCGAACAGGCCATCCGGAACGAAAAGGCGGAAAGGCGAAAAAACGCGCAGGCACTTGACTGGATCGAGTATCTTTCTGATACCATTATCCAGGAAGTGGGCGATACGTATGGCACGGATGTGATCTCAGAAAAGTCTTTGGCGAAGACCCTGGTCAATACGGTACAGAAGACCGGGCGTAAATTTTTTTGGATCTGCGATGAATGGGATAATTTCTTTCGGGAACCGTCAGAAGACCCTTATGTGCAGCAAAACTACATCGAATGGCTCAGAAGCCTTTTCAAAGATATTGACATAACAGCTACCGTGTTCGCAGGGGCCTATATGACAGGAATCCTTCCCATGATCAAGATGAAGGGAGAGTCCGCCCTTACGGAATTTGACAACTATAGCATGTTTACGCCAAGGGGGCTGGCCTCGTATATCGGATTCACGGAGCAGGAAGTCAGGGAGCTTCTAAAGCGGAATCCGGATTGTCCCATCAGCTATGGGGAGATGGCCGAGTGGTATGAGGGTTATGCTTTTCCTGGCACCGGTCCTCTTTTCAACCCCAAATCCGTCATCAATGCCATCGACAGCCATTTCTGTGAGGCCTACTGGGCAGACAGCGCCAGCAATGAGCAGTTTCATCAGCTGGTGTCGCTTCAGCGGGATAGCCTGCGCCGGGATGTGGAGGCCATGCTCCGGGGCGAAGAGGTTCCTGTCAGCATGGCGGCTTTCGACAACGATCTCCGGACACTGCCAGGCGCAGACCGAAGCGGCGACAGTGCAACCCTGGCAGCCATGGTCCATATGGGCTATCTTAGTTTCCGCCAGGAAACGAGAAGCGCCTGCATTCCCAATAAGGAGCTTCGGACACAGTTCCTTAACATGCTGAAAGACAGCACGTATCCGGCCATCTACAGAAAAATCGCGGAGGCGGACCGCATATTGCATAATACACTTCTGAGAAATGAAGGAATGGTCGCCGAAGCTTTTCGGGAAATCCATTGCCAATATGCGGACCCCAAAGCCTACAACTCGGAAGCGACGCTTAAAGAGACCGTGGATCTGGCTTATTACACGGCCGAAAGATTTTATATTCGAATGTATGAGCTTCCCAGTGGGGAGGGGTATGCGGACATGGTTTTGTATCCAAAAATGCGCGGCACACATCCTCTTCTTATCATAGAACTAAAGAAAAACCGCGCTGTAGAAACGGGGATGAGCCAGATTAAGGCAAGAAAATATCCTGAACGCTTCAAAGAATATGGGGGAAGAGAAATCCTCCTTGTCAGCATAAGCTATGATGCGGACAAACGGGAAAAGGAGCATTACTGCAAAATCGAGAAGATGGTTTTACAAATGGAAAATCTGTCCTCTCGAGTATAGTAAAAAGATGCCCCGGGAAGAAATGGGAAGGAAGAAATGGGGACGGTTCTTTTTTCTTGTGATTCGTAAGAAAAAGAACCGTCCCCATTTCTTCCCTGCTATAAGCCGCAATCCGGCGAATTACATATCCGTTTCAAAGGGAATACCGTTCAGAAGCGCGATCTCCCATGCGGCGCTGCCCTCGCTGCAGTGGATCGTCAGAGCGGGGCAGTTGTCGAAGGCGTCTATGGCAATGTCCGTCACCCCGGCGGGGATCCAGATCTCCTTCAAACCGGTGCAGCCCATGAAGGCGCCGCTGCCGATACGCACAGTCTTATCGCCGATCTCTACCCGTTCCAGGGAAGTGTCTCCCGCAAACGCCTCGGCTTCAATTTCAATAAGGCCATCCGGCAAGTGAAGCACGGCCGGCTTCTGTACGGTTATCCTCGCGTAGACAGCCGCGCCATTGTCCTCGCAGACGGCTTTGATCATCGCCGTGCCCTCGCTGACGCCGGTTACGGTCCCGTTCGCGTCGACGGCGGCAACCGCGGGTTTCAGGCTCGACCAGGTGACTTTTTGATTGGTGGCGTTGGCCGGCGTAAACACCGGCTCAAGAACCGCCTGTTTTCCGACTTCAACCGTGACCAGCTGTTCTTTAAGCCGGAAGCCCGTTACGGCCACGCTGCCCGTCTCCCAGACGGCATAGAGAGTCACCGTTTCGTTGGCGGTGTAGGTATCTCCGGCGCTATAGGCCACGCTGCCCGCCCTGTCGGTTGCCCATCCCCGGAAGATATATCCCGGGAACACCGGTTCGGTGCTGCTCAGCGTCAGATCGACGCCATAAGTTTTCAGCTGGTTCATTGGGGCACCGCTTCCGCCGTTGGCGTCATAATACACCATATAGCTCGGCCTCAGCACAAACACCGTACAGACTGCCGATATTCCGTTGGACGCTGTGGCTGTGATCTCGGCGTTTCCAAAGCCTGTAGCCGTGACTTTGCCGTTGCTGACCGTCGCAACGCTGGTATCGCTCGACTTCCACGTCACGGTTTTATCCGTCGCCGCCGACGGCGTAACTGTGGCTGCCAGCGTTTCGCTGGCGTTTAGTTCTGTAAAGGACAGTGTAGCCTTGTCCAGGGAAATATCATCCACCGGCGTGGGAACCACTATCTCTCCCAGGCCGCTGTAGCTGGAAACATTCCCGTAGATATCGTAGGCATAGATG
>CAMNNO010000126.1 GCA_946545475.1 uncultured Blautia sp. | reverse complement strand
CGGCGTTGCCGGCGGCATTAAAGTAGGACTCTTTGGATACGCGCCCGGCCTCATCGTATTCTCTTTTTACCGAAGCATAGCCGTCCGACACAAGGATCGGTTTGCTATCGATGCCGAAGTAGGCCTCCTCTGTCACCTGCTTTTTGTCGTCATAACCGTAGGTGATGGCAGCATAGCCGGAGGAGCAGAGAACCGGATCGTCTTCCGTGTTAAAGTAGGCTTCCCGGCTGACCAGCTTCTGGTCGTTATACTCCCTCTCTACAGAAGCATACCCGGCCTTCACGGCGATGGGGGTGCCATCGGTGCCGAAATAGGCTTCGTGGGAGACTTTTCCGTTTTCATGATAGCCTTTTTCGATAGAGGCATAGCCCGCTGTGCTCAGAGCCGGCTGTCCTTCCGCGTCGAAGTAGGATTCGCGAATGGCCTTGTTGTTTTCGCTGAAAACTCTTTTTATCGTGGCATAGCCCTTGCTGATGACAGCCGGATTTCCCTCTGTGTCAAAATAGTCCTCCTGAACACAGTTATTGTTGTCATCGTAGGTCTTTTCCACATACGAATAGCCGCTAGTCAGCATGGCCGGCTGATCGTCAAGGTCAAAATAAGCTATCCGGGTTTCCTTATTCGCTTCATTATACTCCCGCCGGACGATGGCATATCCTGTTTTGGCGAGGGTGAGGGTGCCGTTCTCTTCCTGATACTCCTGCTTTGTGGCCTTGCCGGCCTCGTTCTTCTCAACCGCGACAAGAGAAGCGGCGCTGGCATTCATCTGCATCAGGAATGTACTAAGTAAAGCTGCTGCAAAGCAGGAAAGAGAAACGCCCTTACAGGCAAACGTTTTCACTGCGCAGGAATTATGGTGCTGTCGTAGTTTTGCGGGCATATTACTGCTTTTTCCTTTTTTCATTTGCATCATCACTCTTTTTTCTCCGGTCAACTGTCCGGTGAATACTCTATTTTCGCATAACGTGCCAAATATCTTCGTTGCGGTTTACTCAGAAGAGCTGTTTCCTTGCTGCCATGTATCTCTGAATGATAAGGGTTATTGTGAGACGGACGATAGTAGACTTCTGCTTCAATATCTCTGCATAATTCAACAGTCACAGAAACAATACGGCCGCTAAAACGTTTTAACATATCTGTTATCACATCTCGATCCGGCCTGCTATCGCCTCGGTCAACAGAAAGGCCTTTTTTATCTGAAAATGCAGCTGAAGACAGCTCGCCGTTTGATTTCCAGAACAGGTCACAGATTTCCGGCGGATATACGGCTCGATACAGTTTTTCTTTACTGTCAAAGTCCTGATTCATAGAAACGTCCTACCAGATCATTGATCGTATCAGCATTCGTTCCAACAGTTCCTGTGCGGTCACTTCCCGCATCGTCAACATAATAGTATTCGGAAACTCCCGTCTCAGGAATTTCAATTTCAAGATGTTCCCCACTGGCTTTATCAAATTCCAGCTGAATGGTATCACATCCTGTCGGAAAAACTTCCGGAATATATTTTAATGCAGAAAGTAATTCATCGACAATTTTAATGTGCTGAACCGAAAAAGAAGCAGCCCCGTTTCCATTCCAGTCTTCTTTTAATTGGGAAATCTGTCTCAGCTTAATCCTGGCACTGTTATCAGGCTCCAAAGGTTCCAGAATCACTCGTCCATCAAAAAAAGCAGGGGACATATTGCGAATAATCTGCACCACAAAACGTACACTCTCATCTGGCAACGTATCTATTAGCTTATAGGCTTCTTGGCGTATTGTCATCTCATCTCTCCCCTCTTCTTCCAGGAATATCTCTGTCCGGTTCTTGTATATCCGGTTGTGTTCCTCTATGAAATGTGCCATGATCTTCGGCACGTCCAGCCATCCGTCATCGTTCACAAATATTGGCTTTGCCGAGGCTGCTGCCTGTTTGAGATTCTCGTTTTTACGGCTTTCTCCGATGAAATAGTTATACAGCCTCATCTCAAATATCCGATTGGACACGGCCAGTGTATTGTGATTGTTCCGGACAAAGCCATACATTCTCAGCTGCTTTTGTTCCTCATCATCCGGGAGGTAAGCAACGGTTTCACCCTGAAGGAGTATCCGGCGAAGCTGGCTTTTTAAGTCCGGATAATTGATCAGCTTTCCCATAACCGACTCGAAAAACGTGTTGTCTTCTGATAAGATGACTTTTACAGCTTCGTCCACGCCGCAGACTGTCCAGGCATCCGAAAGAGACGGAAACCATCCGGGCACGGATCTTTCATCGATCAGCTGGCAGATGCGGCTTACCAGGTAGGGATATCCATTGGTATATTCCCGGATCTGCCTGGCCACGGCCGATGTGTCCATGCCGGTGTGGTGATCCGATTCATACTCATCCAGCATTCCCTTGATACCATCCTCTGAAAGGCTCATGTCGATATCAAAATCCGTGGCGATGTTCCAGGGACTGTTCACCTTATGGGCATCCTCCGGACGGATCCGGCTTTTCAGATGCCGAACATCAATAACTCCGGCAAGGATAACGGCCTGGAAGGTTTTCTCATCCGGGTCGTTCTCTCTTTCCAGATAATCGGCTCTCAGCTGAGAGAGAAAATCCAGGAAGACCTGGTTATCCGCGGCCGTGTCGACTCCGTCAATAATGAGGACGACAGGCTTTTCGGCTTCCTCGCACCATCTGGCCAGAGTAAAAAACAGCTCATCGAATATCGCCCGGTCTTCCCTCCGGGATATATAATCCTGCAGCTCGGCTTTTACGTCTTCCGGGATCGGCAGCTTCTTTCCCCGTGCCAGCACCTGGCGGCTAAAAGCCTGGATGAAGGCTTCCTCGCTTTTAAAGCTGGCATGGCTGATCTTTTGAAAGTCCAGGCTTAAAACCTCATACCAGGGCTCCAGGTAGCTTGCCAGGCAGGCAATGGTTGTTGTTTTCCCATATTGCCTGCCCCGATTAATGGTAAAGTATTTGCCGGCGTCCACAAGCTTTTTAATTTCCTTAACCCGCTCGGAAAGATCGACCATATAGTGCTTTGACGGTATACATATCGCGGTCGTATTGAACTCTTTCACGGCTTCTCTGCCTTTTTTTATATCAGAGTTTCCAGCTTTGTATATTCATACCCATGGGCCGCCGCCACGTTCTGATTGGTCAAGCTGCCCAGGTAGCAGTTGACGCCGAGGGCGATGGCCGGGTTCTTTTTGCTGGCTTCCTCGAGGCCGCTTCCGGCGATCTGGAGGCCGTACTTTAAAGTGGCGTTGGTCAGGGCGATGGTGCTGGTGCGGGGGACGGCGCCGGGCATGTTGCCTACGCAGTAGTGGACCACACCGTCCTTGATGAAGACAGGATCGTCATGGGTGGTGGCGCGGCTGCTCTCGCCACAGCCGCCCTGGTCGATGGCGACATCCACAAACACGGCGCCGTCCTTCATCTCGGAAAGATATTTTGCCTTGAAGAGCTTTGGCGTTGTGCCGCCGGGGATCAGGACGGAGCCGATGACGAGGTCGGCGTCCTTAACTACGCGCTCGATGTTGCTGTCGGTGGATACCAGGGTCTGGATGTGGGCGCCGAACATGTTGTCGAGCTCCTCCAGGCGCTTTAAGTTGATGTCCAGGATCGTGACATTGGCGCCCATGCCCACGGCGATCTTGCAGGCGTTCATGCCGACCGTGCCGCCGCCGAGGATGACGACATTCGCCTTCGGCGTTCCGGGAACGCCGGCCAGGAGGATGCCCTCGCCGCCAAATTTCTTTTCCAGATACTTGGCTCCCTCCTGGATGGACAGGCGCCCGGCGATCTGGGACATGGGGGAGAGGCAGGGAAGGGAGCGGTCGCTCTCCTGGATGGTCTCGTAGGCGACTGCCTTGACCTTGCCGGCCAGAAGGGCATCCGTCTGCCCCTTGTCGGCAGCCAGGTGAAGATAGGTGTACAGGATGAGGCCGTCGTGAAAGAGAGGATATTCCTCTTCCAGGGGCTCCTTAACCTTGATCATCATATCGACCAGGTGCCAGACATCGGCGGCATTGTCGATGAGGGAAGCTCCGGCATCCACATATTCGTTGTCCGAAAAGCCCGAGCCCACGCCGGCGCCCTTTTCCATATAGACATGATGGCCAGCCGAAACATACGCCCGGACATTATCCGGAGTTAAGCCAACACGGAACTCATTGTTTTTGATCTCTTTTACACAGCCTATCTTCATTTTGCCTATCCTTTCTTTTTTGAAGTTTGTTATGATGAATAGCTTTACAAAAGGACACTCTCATCAATTAAAGTATCAATCTGCTCTTCCGTCAGTTCTCCACATTCTCTGTTGCCAAACAACTCCCAATGATGGAGATTATGGCCAGGGCTGGGACTGTACTTTTCAAAAATCTCTGCCGATGCGCAGCTTGCCTGAGGAAAAACCGCCATCCTGCCTTCAAAATGCGCTTTCATATACGTTAAGGCCCGGCTCAGCAATAAATCGTTACTACGCGTAACAGATACGCCGCCATTATGGCTTTTAAAGGCTCCGGCTTTTATGTCGCCGTTGCGCCGGATGAAGTGATATCGTATGGCACGAATGTATTGGTCCTGATCCGTATAGTCAAACGGTAGTTCAAAACTGCTGTACTCGGCCATTGATATCCTCCATTTCTATCTCTTCATGTACCCGCTCCTCCAGCTCATTTTTTTCATACACGGTTACAAGCCTGTCTTTTTCAAATATTTCAAGTCCCAGATAGCGATTTCCTTTTCTCCGTGATCCATACTCAAACTGGATGCTTCCCCGACCTGTCGGTCCCAGGTCTGGCTGATTCTGCATAGTAGAAACAAGCTGGATCATATCCTGTATAAACTTCCGTCCAAAAGGCAGTCCGCCTTCTCCATCCCAGTTTTCCTCCAGCTTACCGATCTCTCGCAGTTGGTCAATATTATCCGTCAGGATGCTTGGCCGGTTGATGTCCGAATAATGAGCCATAAAATAGTTTTTTATCAGAACCAGCGAAATCGGCTGGTTCAGCGGAGTTTCCCGCCAGGGGTCTTCTCTGTGAGTCAGATTCGCCAGTTCCCAGGCTGAATACTTGCCGAAGGCATTATATATGTTGATGAGCAGAATTTCGATATCCGGTGAAAGAAGCGGCAGTTCCGGTGTTTCCTGAATGCCCTGTCTTCCATATTTCTGATATTTCCGGTAAACGCTCTCGACAACTGGTCCATGCTTCCAGGCAATCAGCGGGTCATCAAATAGAGCTTTTCCCAGGGAAGCCAGAGCGCAGCCCTGGGCATAGTATAGCAGCTTCTGGATCTTTAAGTTTGAAATATCATCTGCGGAGTTATAGCGGATAACGGCATTATTGTGGGCAATCAGCCAGTCTGCGATCATAAGCGCACTTGCTTCCATGTTTTCCTCTCCTCCTCTTCTTCAGATAATATATTATCAGATCTGCAAAAGCGGTTCCGATAACTCATGCTACCAGCAGAGTACCTCGTTCCCCTCTTCCGTGACCAGCACCATGATCTCCCACTGGGCGGAAGGGAGGCCGTCGGCGGTGCGGACGGTCCAGCCGTCGGTTTCGTCGGTCACGACCTCATGGGTGCCCATGTTGACCATGGGCTCGATGGTGAAGATCATGCCGGGCACCATCAGGACATTTTCCACAACAAACGGGGTATAGCCGACATAAGGCTCTTCGTGAAACTCAAAGCCCACGCCGTGGCCCCCGATGTTTTCCACCACGTGGTAGCCGTTTTCGCGGACGTGGTCGTAGACGGCCTGGGACATGTTGATAAGGGGCGTGAAGGGCTTTACCATCTCGAGACCCTTCTCCATGGCTTCCTTCGTCACCCGCACAAGCTTCTTCTTATCCTCCGAAACCTCTCCGATCTCGTACATGCGGGAGGAATCAGAAAAATATCCGTTATAGATAGTCGAAAGGTCGATGTTTACGATATCTCCCTCTTTCAGGATGATATCTTTAGAAGGGATACCGTGGCAGACCACCTCGTTGATGGAGGTGCAGACGCTTTTCGGGAAGCCGTTGTAGTTGAGCGGTGCCGGAATGCCGCCCCTGCGGACGGTTTCCTCATAAACCCAGTCGTCGATCTGCTGGGTGGATATGCCGGGGCCTATCCGGCTGGCTATGATATCGTGGACAGCCATGTTGATCTCACAGCTTTCCTTTATCTTTTCCACGTCTGAGGCTTTCTTGAGGAGCTTCCTGTCGATGCAGGGAACCCCCATCTTTTCAAACTGCGCAACCTTCGCATCAAAGCCCTCGTGGCATTTTTTATACTTTATCCCGCTGCCGCACCAGCAGGGGTCGTTCCTTCCTATGTGCATGACGCCAAGCGCCTCCTGTATGTTATAGTATGCGCACGGATTTTCAGCGTAATGATGCCGCTTGCAGCGGCAAAAATCCGGCGCAGGAAACGTTTCCTATAAATGTTTTTTTCAACAGCGGCATGTCAGCCGTTTCTCTGGCTTGCCATGATATTGTTCAGCTCCTGGATCATCTCGTCATCCTTAAGCCGGAACTTGACTTCCACTCGCCTGGAAGCGTCCATATCCACGTTTCCGTTCGCGTCCAGGATGGGGTTCGAGTAGGAGTGCCCGTTGACGGTCAGGTAATTCCTGAGCTCGCCTTCCTGCTGGTAGGTGAGAAAATCGCCCATAATATCCAGAAGATACTGGGCCACCGCCAGCGAGCGCTGCTGGGAGAGCTCCAGGTTGTATTCGTAGGAACCGGCCGTGTCGGTATAGCCGTCGATGATGATCTCGGCCAGATACTGCTTATAATCCTGATTCAAGAGCACCCGGCAGTAGATCGGCAGGATACGGCTAAGCGCCCGCTCACCTTCATCCGTCAGCTCGGACTCCGCCACCTCAAACATGACATTGGCATCCAGCGTCAGGGCGCCGGTCTGGGCATCAATGTCGACGGACACATTGTTCCGGGCAAATTCCTGGCGAAGGGCTTCCACAACCTCCGCCTTGACACCGATAATATTGTCGATCTTCTGCTGCTGTTCCTGAAGCTGGGCTGTCTTGGCGTTCAGGCTGGTCTCCTGGGTCGCTATCCTCTGGGCCTGGAGCCCCAGCTGCTGCTCCTGTGACTTAAGGGTCCGGCTCTGGGTATCCAGCTGGGCCTGCTGCTCCAGAAGCTGGGCCTGCTGCTCGTCCAGCTTGGCCGCCAGCTCCGCAAGCATCCTCTCCCGCATCGCCAGCTCCTCGTCCTGGCTCTTGATCGTCTCGTCCTGGGAGGCAATAAGGCTCTCCTTTTCCTCAAGAGCCGTCTGCTGCTCCAGGACCTTGGTGATATAGGCATCCTGTATCGCTATCTTCTCCTGCTGTTCCTTGAGGCTTTTTTTGTAGTTTTCCTGTGCCTGGAATAATGTCACGCTCATGATCAGCACAAACAGCAAAAGAACGCCGGCCATCATGTCGGAATAAGACCGCCAGACATTAAAGCCACTGTCTTCCGTTTTTTTATTTCTTCGCATGCATAATCCTCTTTTTGACAAAAATTACTTGAAGAGACTGAATTTTCCTTTCTGCAGGGCCGTCTTAAGCTCCTTCATGTCCTTTCCCATCTCTTGCAGGAGCTGCAGCTGCTGCTCGCCCTGCTTCTCCATAAGCTGGTACAGGCGGTCCAGGGCCCTCTGCTGGCCGACCTCATCCCTCCGTCCTCCGGACAGGTAAACATCCCGGGAACCGGCCGTGCCGATATCGCTGAGCAGCCGGCTGACCTCCTGCATAAGGGCTATGGTCGCCTTCTGGTTTTCGCCAAATTCCTTCAAGCGCACCTCAAAGTCCTGCGTGACACGGGAAGCCTCGTTCACCACCTGGACACCGTTGGCGCTCTGCACCTGGATGCCTTCCATGCTGTCCGCGGCGGCCTCCACATAGCGCTTCATGGTCTGGTTGCAGGCCACCCAGAACTTGGCGGAGGATTCCTCGGCATCCTTAAGGTAGTCGATAATGTGCTGGTAATCCTCCTGCTGTGCCTTCTGGATCGCCTGGTTTTCCTGAATGATCTTGGTGGCCGCCGCCATAAAGCGCGTCTGCAGGTTGCCCATCTGTGTGACCGAATCCTTCATGCTCTTATCCTGCTGGACAAAGCTGGCCTCCAGCTCCCGGCTCATGGCCTGGTAAAGATCCGCCGCATATTCGGTATTGTCCTTCTGGGCTTTGTTCATATATTCCAGGGCCATGTTAAAATCGTCAAACTGCATCTGGAAGGAGGAGCGCATCTCCTTGACAAACACGTTCAGGATATCCTGGATGGCGTCGGTCTGGACGCGGGTCACGGAATTGATCAGCATGTCAAGGGAATCGTTCATCTTCTGGAAGGTGGGGGTGATGACCTTCTCAAAGCTGTCCGCCATCTGGATCGAGAACTTGTCCGTCATGGTATTCATGGCGTCCGTCTGGATCTTCTGGCTGGAAACCAGCATGTTCATCGCCTCATTCTCCGCGGCAGGCATAACGTAGCTGTGAAATTTATTTAAGAAGGCCTGCAGCCGGCTGGTCATGGACGAGTAAACGCTCTTCATGCCGTAGCTGTAGACGATGGAATAGGCGATACCGTAGATGGATGTCAGGAAGGCCACCTTGATGCCGTCCACCAGGGAGGTGACGGAGGTGGTCATGGTCTCGTAATTGTTGGGTTCAAAGTTCCGAAGGCCCCACACCAAGCCGACGAAGGTGCCCAGGATACCGAGACTGGTAAAGATATCCGGGATCATCTCCAAAATGCGCTTGTGTACCCGGATGGAGAGTTCCTCCTCGTTGATATAATCCTCAACATCGCCAATGCCCTCCGGGGTCTTGCCGATATCGTCGGAAAAAGCACGGTATTTGAGGTCGAGATAGCGGTATTCAAACATGCCATCCAGCATCTGTAAGTCCTTGGCCGCAACCTTGCCCGGCATCTTGAACACCTCGCTGATGTCCTTCGTTGCCCGTGAGAGGGCGTTGGCGATGTCCTCCATGCGGAACATGCCGGTGAACATGCCGCCCAGGTACAACACGCACATGGCGCCCAGAAAGGCAAAGTTATAGATCATGATACTCTTCTGATCCTGCCCCACATAAATGGTCATGATGACGGCCGTGGCGGTCACAACTAAAAACAGGATGAAATTCAACAGCTTTTTACCCATGTGTAAGCCTCCAGATTATTAAATGTAGAGCAAAGCTTTCTTTTTTTCGTCTGCATCTCTTTTGCAAAGAAAGGCTTTGCGGATTCTGTTCGAACGGATGAGGGGGAGTTCGAACGGATCGGTTCGATCATAGCGATTATAGGGTATCGCGCTTCCCGCGCTGTAATGCCTGTTGGACGACATTTTTGAGGGGCGGGGGGAACCTGTGTCCTACAGTATACATCAAATCGTCAAATTTTAATAGAGTTTTTTATAAAATTACAGGGGGAACCCCTGGGACCCCTTGGATGCCCTCTGTTTTGCTCTTAGGTGCTGGTGGGGTGTTGGGGCGATATGGGGCTTTATGGCTTTTCTATTTTACTCTTACCTGCTGGTAGGTGCCAGGGGAGGGGGGGGGTATGGCTTTTCTATTTTACTCTTACCTGCCGGTAGGTGCCA
>CAMNNO010000125.1 GCA_946545475.1 uncultured Blautia sp. | reverse complement strand
CCTTTCCCATCATGAGCTGGTTTTCCGGGTGGAGGGCCATGCATTCGACGGCGACAGCCTCTACGCCCAGCTTTTTCGCTCTCCGGGCGAAGGGGATCTGCTCGCGGATGTTTATGAGCCTCCATTTTTTCCTGTAGGATGCCTCGGTGCCATCCGGCAGGATGAGGGCGGCCTCGGTTCCCGTGGTCTTTCCCAGGGTCCGGATGCCCGCCTCGTTCATGGCCGCCGTCAAAAGGCGGGTGACAGATGTCTTCCCCCTGGTGCCGTTGACCAGGATGCGAATCGGGATAGCCGCCAGATTCTTCCGGTGGAAAAGCTTTTCCGCTATCCCGCACAGGACCAGGAATATGTAGGCGCCTGCCACAAGCTTTATCATAAAATATTTCATCGTGGTGTCCTCTGTATGTGAATAAGGTAGAGAGAGACTTGCCTCGCCTCTACCCCCGGCGGGCCGCCCTGCCATAAAAAAGGTTCCGGGGAAGTATACTTCTCCGGAACCTTTTTTTACTATCGCAGGGGCAGCGAACAGGAGGAGTGGTCCCTCTCCTGTTCCATTTGCTTAGCGGCCAGACTTCGCCAGGAACTCTGGCCGCTCAAGCTGTGTAATGGCAGGATTCTTTATTCGGCAGCGGGGAGAGGCTTCATCTCAGCGCCGTTCATGATGCCCTTGTACCAGTCGGAGTAGCCCGGGTTCCTCATGTTGGTCATGCCCCACATAAGGTCGCCAAGAAGCTCGTCGCCAAGGGACAGCCACATGTCATACCATTCCTCGGCATTGGTGCAGGCATATTCGGTAAGCTCGGCGATGGCTTCGTCCTTCTTGCCTTCCTCGATCATGGCTGCCCACTTCTCCTGAAGCTCGGCAACCTCTTCGAACTGAGCCTTCATCTTCTCATCGCGGCGTTCCTGGATGATCGGCCTTGCGTAGTTGTAGTTGATGGAAGCAACCTGCTGCACGTAGGAGTTGATCCACCAGCCGGAGGTGCGGTCGAAGTCCTCATAGCGGCTGCCATGGTTGTAAAGGTCGGGAAGCCTTGTCATGGAGGGCCACAGCGGGACAAGGAAGCTGGAATCCGGTGCGCCGTATCCGTACCATACCAGGCACTTGACTTCATCCGGCAGCCAGCTCTTGATGTTGGCCATCATCAGGTAGCAGGTACGGAACAGGTTGATGGTACGATAGATGTTGTTGACGTTCAGAGGATTGCCATAGTCGCCGGCATAGGCGGTACGGGAAACATCGTAGTCTGTACCTTCATAGTAGTCGCCCTTGATGCGGAAGACATCCCACGGGGAAACCTTCTCATCCGGGATGACATACAGCGGATAGAACTCATCCGGCTGAACTTCAAGGCCGAGGCTGGGAGCTACAAGGTCAAAGGCACGCCACTCGCGCAGGTAGCTGTAAGCGCCCTTGTCGGGAGCGTAAACCTGGGCGGGATAGAAGGGGCCGTCCTCCTCGGACCACATCTCATGCTCTACGGCAAAGCTCTTGAGGTCGGGGGAGCACAGATAGTTTTCATGATCGTCAAAATCGAACTCGTTGATCCTGGCGCGGTTGGCGGATACGAAGAAAGCGTTGTCCGGGATGCGGACAGCTGCCCACAGGCCAAGGCCGTAGGCTTCAAAGACCCAGGCTTCCTCGCCGTCAACGATGTCCATGGTCTCGCCCCAGTCATACCACTGGTACTCTTCGCAGAGCTTGCCCATGATCTCAACGGCTTCGCGGGCGGTGGAAGCTCTCTCAAGAGCGATATCCTGGGCATTCCAGCAGTCGATGATACCGGTGTTGCTGCCATAGACATGCTCCATGACCTTCTTGCCCTGCTCGCTGTCATCCGGGTAGAAGGTGGATTCGCCGATGGCGACACCCTTCTCATTGATGAAGGAGTAGCGGGAATGCAGGTAAGCGTAGGTATCTTCCGGCTGGTCCATGGTGTTGATCAGCATGCCGTTGCCGTAGTCCTTCGTGTTGGGATAGTCGCTGTAGTCGCCATAGTTATGGGAATCCATGACGATATCGCGGGTGATGCCCTCGCCGCCTTCCATGGACGGGATGATCCACAGGCGGAAGTCTGCGCCGCTGGAGTCGTCATTGTGGGTAGCGATGGTGGAGCCGTCCGTTGTGGCATCCTTGCCAAGCATGACGATGGTACAGGCCGATGCGCTCTGCGCCGCCATTGTCACGGTAAGGACAGCTGCGACTGCTGATAAAAACCTTTTCATTTTACGCATTTTCAAACCTCCTTGTTTACATACATGCAGGAACAACTGTTTCCGCTCCTCCGGCCGGATGCCAAAGGAGCGCTCGTGTATAACCCAAGCCGGCGCAGGCCGGCGAGTGTCTGAAAAAATTTCGAACTGTGCGGTGACCGTAAGTATGCGATGTTATGACTGGATTTATCCAGGCATAACATCGTATGCTTACGAGGCACCCACCAACGGGATGAGCAAAATGCGGATGCGCAGCAGACGCAGGAGCGCGTAGCGCGAATTTTGCGAATGCCGTTGGTAGCGGTCACTTTAGTGACCGCACAGTTCGAAAAGTTTACGCCTGCGGCTGCCGGGAACATCAGACCTTGAAGACCAGCTCCGGGTCCGCCTCTTCCGGGTTGTGGAGGAAGGCGCCGCAGCCCTTCTCAACCAGCTCGTTATAGCCCGGCCAGGTGGCCTGCACTTCCTTCTCCGGGAAGAACATGTTCATGTAATAGATCAGGCGCTCGGCGCTGGACAGATGGCGCCCTACGCGGACTTCCATGGGCCAGCCGGTTTCCAGCTCATAGGGGACATATGTCAGGCCCTTCTTTCCCGCGAAGGAAAGGAACAGATCCTGCCCGGTAAGCATCAGGTCCCTCGTCATGGGGCCGACGATGCGGTCAATGAAGGGCTCCGGCGTTTCCATAAGGACGGCCAGGGTATCGCTGTAGTCGCCCCACTCCCTGTGGGAGAAGCCCTTAAGGCTGCCCGGGGACTGCTCGATCTTCATATCGAAGGTCGTGCTGGTCAGGTCCATGGCGGCCATCATGGCGATATCCATGGCATCGTTGTGGGCAACATAGACGCCGACGACCGGGTACATGATGGAGGCCTCGTGGCTGTCAATGGCCATGTCGATGTTTTCGTTGCGGATGAGCTCCATAATGGCATAGGCCACGCGCTCCGTGAACGTGCCGTCCAGCCTTCCGGGGAAGCAGCGGTTCAGGTTGCGAAGGTCGTTATAGGCCTGGGACTGCTTGGACGGATAGTGGATGTAGGTAAAGTTATCCGGCCACTGGTCCAGCGGGTTGCTCGTGCGGTCGCCGATCTTGTAGGTCGCCTTTCCCCACTCAGTCTCGATGTCAAAGTCCTTGGGATAGGCGTTGCCCATGATGCCCAGCGTGGTGCCGGAGTAGTTGGCCTGGGGCATGATGTACACCTTGCCCTTGGTCACCTCGATGTTCTCCATCATGATGTAGGCAGAAAGGCTGGTGGCGGGCTCATACGGGTGTGTGCCGCCGCAGTAGAGGACGCTTCCGCCTTCCACGCCGGAGTCATAGACGAAAATGGGCGTATCGCCGTAGGTGCCCTTAAGCGCCGGCACATAGTCGCTTAAATATTTGATCTCGGTAAGGCCGGGGGCGGAAACGACGGTTTCCTTAAAGTGCCTCTGGTCGTAGAAGCTCTTGCCGGCAACGGCGGCGAGAGCAAGGGCCACGATCAGGCAGATGCTCTTGGTGATCCAGTTGCTCTCGATCCTTTTTTTCTTTTTCGGGGACGGGGCAGCCGTCTCTGTTTCGATAATGGTTTTCGTATTTTCTTCGCTCATGTGTTCCCCTCCTTCTGATCTCTGCTCTTTCCGTCACTTTATAAACAGTATGCGCAGAAGGAACGGGATGATGCAGTAAGCGTAAACGACATCATAGGCCAGGCCTTTATGCTTTTCCCTTTTGAACAGTCCTTTGAGGAAAAACAGGCCAATGATCCCGGCCATGACAAAATAGGCATAATGGATGACAGCCTCAACCAGTGTCATGATTTTCCCTCCCTTCTTATATCAGGTATCTGAACCAGGCGGGTTTAATAAGCATCAGAAGAGCCAGAAGCCCCAGGACCAGGCAGGGCAGGAAGACCTGCTTTAAGAAGGACATATAACTTCCCTGGTAGTTGGTGGTCTCGCATGTCAGGCGCCCGGTAATGCGCGACGGTGGCAGGCAGTCGCCAATGGGGAACATAAGGCTCATGGCCGCGCAGACGACCGTGGTATTCATGCCTGCGGTGTTGAACATGAAGATCAGCGGGGTGCCGATGACAATGGCACTGCCGTAGCTCATGCAGCCCTGGGCAAACGGAGCCACGATGAGGATGAGCGCGTAGATCCAGACGAAGGGCAGCAGGACGAAGGCCGTCCCGATGGCGCCCTTGACGCCCGAAGCCGCCATGGCATTCTGGAGCACGCCGACCGAAAGGACAGTGGCCGCCAGCGGGAATACCTGCTCCATGACCTCGTCAACCAGCTTGTAAAAGCCCTTGAAGCCCATCTTGTTGGGATCGCAGATGAGGGCGATGACGGCGCAGATGACAAACATCAGCGGCAGGCCAAGCACCGGCATCTGGAAGGGGGCCACAAGCGTCAGGACGATCATGAGAGCCAGGGCAACGAGCGGGAGAAGGATGCGGACCATGCCGCCCTTTCCCTGCATTTTCTCGCTGACCTCGGGAAGCTCGGCCAGGATCTCCTCCTTGGGACGCCTCTTGGCGCCCCAGCCCAGGTAGATGATGGTGAAGGCGCCCGTGATCAGGATGGGAAGGAGCAGAAGAAGCTCAAACCCCACATAGGGCATGTTGGCCTGGGCGGTCATCAGCATCGTCCACAGGTTGATGGGCGGGGCCGCCGCGCTCAGGATGGCGAAAATGAAGACGAAGGCCGTGGCCTTCTTCTCCGAAACGCCCATGGAGCGGACGATGGAGTAAGTCATGCCGCCCATGACGAAAACAGACACGGAGCCCGCGCCGGTGATGGCGCCGGGAATGAGCATCAGCACGGCCATGCAGGCCATGACGGCCCATTTGCTGTTGAATTTTGAAATGATCCCCCGCGTGACCGCCGTCATGGCACCGCTGTGGGAATAGATCTGGATGAACAGGGTGGCAAAGATGAAGGTCATCGCCAGGTCCATGTTGGTGAAAAGGCCTTCCACCAGGATACGGATGGGCTCGTCCGTCCAGCCACTGTAGGCGGTAAAGAACACCGCCGTCACGCCCGCCAGGGCCATGGAAAGCTCGGTGGACTTGAATTTGCGGCTGCTTAAGATGAATGTCAGCACCATCGCGATGATGATCACCACGATCTGGGGAATTGTATAGGTCAAGTAAATCCCTCCCTTATGACAAAACCATAACAATGACAAAACTATAGCAATGACAAAACTATAGCAATGTCAAGACTATAGCAGAGCTCCTAAGCTCCCGGATGCGGCTTATTGCGGAAGGACAAACGCGTCTTTGGCAAGGGCTGTGAAGTCCATGGCATTGTCGATGATAGTCAGGGGGATGTCATACTCTTCCTTGAGGGCGTCAAAGCGGCCGTCGGTGTTGCCGTCGGCTACGACGATCATCCATTCGCAGTAGGGGCAGATGGCATCGATGCAGCGCTCGTTGGCGTTCGTCTTGATCTCGGACCTCTTATCCTTCTCGAGAAGGACGCCGACCATGGGGAGTTCGATCTCCTGGCAGTGCTTGACCATCTTTTCCAGGCGGGCCAGCTCATCCTCGATGGTGATGCCGGAAGCGCCAAGGCCTTTATCGGTAGAGCCGATGACGACGACGAGGACGGAATAGTCCCTCTCGTCCAGGTCGGCCTCAACGGGCTCGGCGTTGTAGAAGTAGTCCTTGTCCAGCTCCACGGTCTTGGCCTGGCTCACCAGAAGGCGGGCCATCTTGCCGCCGGGGCCCTGGCCGGCATTGGTGATCAGGAACGGAGCTTCATAGGTTTTAAGCTCGTCGCCGGAGATGGCGCCAAAGGTCGTCGCCGCGTTTGTGAGAAGTGTCACCGCTGCAAGGGCCGCACATAACAATTTTGCTTTTTTCATTTTTAGTTCCTCCTTATAGTAAATTACTGACATTAAGTTACTGATCAAATTGAGCTACTGGCTAAACTGAATTGATGATCTTGTGTCTGGCAAGCGGTTCTTTTTAATATTTGCCGCCGCCAATTGGTATCAGCTATTTGCACAGCTAATTTTTCCGAATATATTTTTACTTTAGCATATTATGCCCAATAATTCAACCGTTTCTTTCAATGTTTTTGTCTGTTTTCTCTTCTCAGTCTAATCGTTTTGCGGCTGCCTGTCCCCCCGCATGGCGTTAAGGGCGTCCCGGTCAATGACAAGCTCATACTGCTTCGCCCACTCCCGGATGAGGGCGGCCTGCTTCTGATTGGTCAGGTAGGAGGCGATGCTGTCGTGGATGCGTTCGTCCATGGGGACGATGCCGCCGGGAACGTCGTCTTTATAATACAGAATGTGGATGCCGTCCTTATCGACAAAGGGCGACGAGATGTCGCCGGGCGCCTTAAGCTCCTCCGAAAAGGCAGCCGATACCAGCTCCTTGCTGTAGAGGGTGCTGTTTTCGTAAACCCGGATCTCCCAGGCGTCCTCCCGGCCGCTCTCCTCAAAGCGCCCGGCCGCCTCCGAAAAGCTTTCCTGGGAGAGGGCCTGCGTCAGCGCCTTTAAGGTATCCGCCCGGTCCGATAGGACCGCCTCAGCGGCAGAGGCCCCGGCGGAAAAGATGTCGTCCTGATGGTAGATGGCATCCTGGTAAGCGTTTATGAGTGCCTCATCCCCCTTAAGGGTAATGACATCGATAAGCCTTGCGCCCTCCGGCACGTACCAGACATCGCCGTTCTGATAATAGGTATAAAACTCGTAGGCCGGGATATTATCGGCAAAGTAGGCCTCATCCTTGGCGGTCTGCTCGTCAAAGGTGGCCGATATCTCCTCTTCCGTAACCGTCACCTGCATCGCAGCCATCAGGCGCTCCTTGGTCTTTTCGAAAATATAGGCTTCCCTGGCGGCCTCTTCGTCGGTGCCGATAGATGTCCAGTATTCCAGGAGTTCCTGGCGGAACTGTTCTTTCTCTTCGTCCGTCCGGCCGGAGGCAAAAAAGTCCACATAGACCTCCACCTGGGCGTCGAAAAATTCGGCTGCCGCCTTTTCCATCTCCGCCATCTCCTCCGGCGTGAAGGTGTCAAGCCCCAGCTCCCTGGCCTTCGCCCGGGGGACCAGATAGTCCTCGACATAGTAGTTGATGGCGCCTTCATAATCCGTGTCGGAAGAGAGGACGCCCTTGTCCGCGTAGGCGGCTGCCTGGCGGTAAACATCGCTCTGGTGGAAGGCTTCGCCGTTGAAGGTGAAAATGACCGGGTCTTCCGCCGCGTGAGGGGCCGCGCCCACAAGAGCGGCCAACAAAAGGGAGGCGCATACCAGTGTTATCTTATGACGCATAAAAAGTCCTTTCTATTCTATTCTGTGTTTTGCAAAAGGGCCAGCCCCCTGCGAAGGGAGCTGGCCCCGGAGTTTCGGCTGCTACGGCCATGGCTCATTCTCGTTTTATGCCTATGCCTTCGAGGATACCCAGGAGAGATGTATATTTTTCTTTTGCCTGCCGGATCTCTTCGGTGACATCCTGGTAGTTGTCCTCGTTGCGGAGTTTTTCGGTTATTGTGTGGAAAAGGTCGAACAGGGGCGTGAGGGCCAGGTTGCCTGTGGTTCCCTTTAAGGTGTGGGCCAGGAAGAAGCCGTCCTTATAGTTTTTGTCTTCTACCGCCTGGAAAAGTTTTTCGGCGCTGGTGTCCTTTATGAAGATGCTGAGCATGCGTCTATAAAAATCCGGATTGTTCATCATCCGGGTCATAGCCAGGTCCACGTCCGCGCCCCATTCTTTCAAGGCGTCAAATTCATTTCCGTTTGCCATATAAAGCCTCCTTTGCTTGTGTGAAAACTGCCCTGGAGAAGAGCTTATATTGTGAGGTTGATCCTATTTTACTTCTTTTTGTGAAAAATTACAAGATAATTTCCTTAGCCTGCCATACAGGAAATGGGGACGGTCATCTTTCCTTAAACTAAGAAAAGATAATCGTCCCCATTTCCTGTCATTTCTTATTTTTTATCTTTCATCATTTTGGCGTTGACGCAGCTGATCCCGAAGGAAGCCAGGACGCCCAGGGCTACCAGCACCACCATCATGACGCAGGTGGAGATGTAGGACTGGGAGGCGTCGTACAGGGCACCGGCGATCACGCTGCCGAAGGAGGCGATGATGATGTTGGTGTTGATGATGGAGAAGTTCTTGGAGTAATTCTGCAGGCCGAAGTAACTGGATACATAGGCCGAGTTGGTGGGGGTAATGCCGCCGTAGGCGAAGCCGCCGACGATGAAGCCCACAACGATGAGCGGGAAGCTCTTGGTCTTAAGGGCCAGCATGATGATGAGGATGGCCACGATGAAGATGCCGTTATTGATCTGCATCAGGGCGCGGCGGCCGATCTTGTCAAAGCCGGCGCCGAGGATCACGCGGCCCACACCGTTGAAGATGGAGATGAGGCCGACGACGGTAGCGATCGTGCCGGCGCTGACGGAGGAGCCGGCTTCCCTGGCCATGGCGCTGGCCTGAGAGAGGAGGGCCATGCCGGCGGCACTTAAGAGGATCGCCCACAGGTAATACAGCCAGAAGTCCACTCTCTTCATCATGTCAGGAGTTTTAACCTCCATGGCCAGCGGGTTGTTCCACTTTTTGGATTTTGCGGAGGCTTTGGGGGGAACAAAATCCGCGCCGGGCTTTTTGATGAAGAAGCTGCAGATGACAAGGATAACAAGGGAAAGGATGCCGAACACCCGGAAGAAGGCGCGCCAGGAGGTGCCGCCGTCGATAAAGGCCTGGTAGACCTTGCCGACGATGAAGCTGCTGATGCCGAAGCCCATGAGCAGGACGCCGGAGATCGCGCCCTGCTTATCCGGGAACCATTTGCCGACGCTCCCCATGACTACGCTGTAGGCCAGGCCGGAAGCAAAGCCGCAGAGGATGCCGAAGCCAAGGTAAAGGACAATGGGCGTGGTCGCCGCGGCGGCTACGATAAAGCCGAGCAGGAAGATAACGCCGGAGGCCATGAGGAAGGTGCGCTCGGAAAATTTAGCGCCCAGAAAGCCGCCGGCCATAACGCCGACGCAGAACATGATCATGACGATCGTGAAGGTGAGGGACAGCTGAGCCGCCGTCCAGTCCGGGTATTCCGCCGCAATGGGGCGTGACAGGGTACTCCAGGCATAGACCATGCCCGCGAAAAGGTTGATGATGACGCCGATGATCGCGTAAAACCATCTGTTTGTCTGCTTCATGATATGCAGCCTCCTGTGATTATAATTTTTGCCGCCCGGACGCCCCGGGAGACAGTATGATAGTTTATTATATCTGAAATCATGGCGCTTGGCAATCGGGTACAATACATAAATCCGCCCGTTCCTTATCGCTGCATGCACAAAATTGTATCCGCAAGACCACCCGCCGGATGCCCTGTCGGTTTTATAAGAATCCGCCAGAAAACCCACGTGCCCTTGGGCCGTGGGATGAATGGC
>CAMNNO010000124.1 GCA_946545475.1 uncultured Blautia sp. | reverse complement strand
GAGCGCACGGCAAAAGGATAAGTATATTATTCCTGATGACTTCTATTTTACTCTTACCTGCCGGTAGGCGCAGGGGAGGGGGGGCCGCTCAGAGTTGCGGGGCCCGCGTCCCCCTCCCCTACGCCTACCGCCAGGTAAAGGTAAAATAGGAAAGCTAAAAAGAAACATGGCGCACCCGAACCCCACCGTTAGATAAACCTAACCCAGAATGTCTTAAAAGACCCTACTGTTAAATAAGGAGGCATCACAATGTCTGAAACATATCGTTTGGTCACTCGCAGCGATTTCGACGGCCTGGCCTGTGCCATGATGTTTAAAGAAATGGGCATGATCGACGAGATCAAATTTGTCCACCCCAAGGATGTCCAGGACGGCAAGGTCGAACTTAGCAAGCACGACATCACCACCAACCTGCCCTACGACCCCCGCGTCGCCATCGCCTTCGACCATCACGAATCCGAGATGGACCGCTTAAAGGCCGTGGAGACCCACGGCACCCTCATCATCGACCCGAAGGCCAAGAGCGCGGCCCGCGTGGTGTACGATTACTATGGCGGAAAAGAGCGCTTTAAGCGCATCTCCGAGGATCTTATGACCGCCGTCGACAAGGGCGACAGCGCCGACTTTACCATCGACGAGATCCTGGACCCGAAGGGCTGGGTGCTCCTGCACTACCTCATGGACGCCCGCACCGGCCTGGGACGCTTCCACGACTTCCGCATCTCCAACTATGCCCTGATGATGATGCTCATCGACTACTGCCTGGACCACTCCATCGATGAGATCCTGGCCCTCCCGGATGTCAAAGAGCGCACCGACCTCTACTTCGAGCAGGCCGCCCTCTTTAAAGAGCAGCTTCAGCGCATCGCCAAGGTGTATGGCAAGGTTGTTGTCCTGGACCTTCGCAGCGAGGATGTCATCTACGCCGGCAACCGTTTCATGATCTACGCCCTCTACCCCGAGACCGAGATCTCCATTCACGTAGCCTGGGGCTTCCAGAAGCAGAACACTGCCGTCATGATCGGAAAATCCATCGTTAACAAAGCCTCCCAGGCCGACATCGGCGACCTGTGCCTGAAATACGGCGGCGGCGGCCACCGCAACGCCGGCACCTGCCAGCTCCCCAACGACCAGGTCGACGCCCTCCTGCCCGATATCATTAAAGCTCTCAACGCCTGATCCCTTCGCGCTTCTCCGGAAGAGAGGCCGAGGCTTTCAGCCTTGTGCCCCTCCGGGCGGAGCAGCAGTGTTTTAATACCCCTTTTTGGTTCTTTTTGAGCAAACAGATAGAATGGGATCATTTTTGCGGAAAGGAGAAAAACATGCTGACAGCTGTAAGCGGCTATTATGATGGAACCGGAATCGTGATGGATGAAGCGGTACCGATGAATATTGGGCAGCGTGTGATCATAACAATTCTTGCAGCCCAGGAAGATGTGAAGTCTCCTAAAAATATATCTCTCGAAAAATATATGGGACGTGGGAAGAAAATGTTTCATGGAGATGCAGGAGAGTATGTAAAGGAACTTCGGGAAAATGATAGAATATAATAAGGTGTTTCTTGATACAACCCCACTTATTTATTTTCTGGATAGAGATGTTAATTTTGGCTTAAAAACGCAGAAGATCCTGGAACAGATTTTGAACGATAATAAGCTGATTGTCTCGTCTGCGGCATTGAGATGCTGCCTATTACAGTGAAAATTGCTGATAAAGCTGCCGAAATACGAGCAAAATATGAGCATTTTAAAACAATGGATGCCTTACAGCTGGCTGCTGCCGTTACAGCAAGTTGTGACGTGTTTCTGACAAATGATAAGCAATTGCGGCAGTTTGATGGGGTTAGATGTGTTACCGTCGAAGAATGGAAGCTTTAAAGCGCTGGAAAGAAAAGGGGACGGTTCAAGGTAAGAGTAAACTTTTTTAGAGAAAGAGGCCCTTATGTCCGCATACATCCACACAGTACAATATTATGAAACCGACAAAATGGGCATCACCCACCACAGCAACTACATCCGCTGGATGGAGGAGGCCCGCATATCCTACCTGTCCGAAAACGGCTGGAGCTACGACCGCCTGGAAAAAGAAGGCATCCTCTCTCCCGTGATCGGGGTCTCCGCCGAATATCTGAAAACAACCACCTTTCCGGACAGCATAAGCATCACGGTCACCGTAAAAAAATACTCCGGCGCCCGCCTGACCCTCGGCTATGACATGACCACTCCCGAAGGCACCTCTGTCTTCCGCGGAGAAAGCTCCCACTGCTTCATATCCCCGGACGGCCGCCTCCTGCGCCTGAAAAAAGCCAGCCCGGCCCTGGACGAATGGCTGTCGGAACAAGCAGAGAAAAGCGGAGGCAAGTAAAATAATCCTTGAAATACATATATAGTTAATGCTATACTTTGAATTACGGAATCGTTTAGAAAGGAGGCTTCAACCATGATCGAAAGAAATAGTGTTGTTATTTCTGATAATAAAAAGAAAGAATTTATTGAGTTTATGAATAAGTTTAAAAAAGGCAAGGACTATTGGGAAAAGAATAAGGATTATCTGAAGTCTCATAGGATAGATATGGATGAGTTAGAGGCCTTGTATAAATCATGAGTACTTCTGATTTTTGCTGGATTAATATCAGCCAGGTTTCCGACAGGATTTTAGATGAATTTGATTGTGGTTCTTATGTATTCAATGACTTCCTTAAAGAGAAAGCAAGAGATTGGCAAGAAAATGGGGAAGCTGTAACATATGTAGTTGTCACGTCTAATGAACTTGAAAGTGATAGTGATAGCATTTCCCGTATTTACGGTTACGTTGCTATAAATGCGATGGGGCTCCTGTATAATACCTCTGACGATGAGCATAGATATCTTCCGTGTGTGGAAATTCGAATGTTTGCGGTTGCAAAACAGCTTCGGAAAAAACATGATAGTACGATTCCGTACAGCAATATCATTTTTAAAATGATATTGCAGAATCTTTATGAGATGTCAACAAAGATTATAGGATTTCATGCCATATTTTTAAATGCTAATCAGGAGGGCTACCAACTGTATAAAGAAAACGACTTCGAAGAAATCACACAATATATCGCACCTACCGATGAAGAAAAACTGGATATAACAGGTACAAAGCCAATGTTGCTACTGATAGATGACGAAATGCTATACAATATTTTTGAATATTGAAATCGAGCAGGGGGAATCTACTCTCCTGCTTGCCTGCAGGGCGGCGTTCACCGTAAGGTGGTAATTTCCTTACGCCGCCCCTGCGATAAAGAAAAAGGGGAGGTTTCTTTTTTTAAGAAGAGCCCTCCCCTTTTCTTACTTCTCTCGGGCTTGCCATTTTAACGAGACTTTGCTACAATAAAGCGGTACACAGTAAAAAAATCAAAGCACACATCCTCGTGCGCACCAGAAAAAACGAAGAAATGGAGGAATGCTTTTTGCGAAACGAGAGAAACCATAAAAACCGCTATATCAGACTTACGGCCGCCGTGCTCGCGGGCCTTCTTCTGCTTGCGGAGCCGGGGCGGCTTTCCCTGGCGGCGGGGCAGCAGATCGCCCTGGCCCCTCTGCCCGCCTGGGAGGAGGCCGAGGGCGCCTATGTCGGCCGGGAGGAATTTATGACCCCGGAGCGGCTTCCCTATGTCGAGCCATCCCGGGGCTATGCCTCGGCCGAGCGGGAATACAATGACAGCAACAAAGCCATCGCCGAGCGCTACTACAGCGAGGACGGCACACCCATGATCGTGGGAAAATACGGCTATGCCGCGATCACACGCGCCTACGACGAAGAGGGCCGCGTGACCGCCGAGGAATACTACGGCACGGACAATGCCCCCATGATCGTGGAAAAAATGGGCTACGCCGCCGTTGCCCGCACCTACGATGAAGCCGGCCGTGTGACGACGGAAAGCTATTACGGCGCAGACAACGCCCCCATGATTGGGGAAAAAACGGGCTACGCCGCTTTTAGCCGCACCTACGATGAGGCCGGCCGCGTGGCGGCCGAATACTATTACAATACCGGCGGCGAAGGGTTCATTGTGGAGGGCAAGGGCTACGCCTCCCTCACCCGCGAGTATGACGAAAATAATCGCGTCGCCCTGGAAAGCTACTTTGATGAAACCGGCGCCCCAATCCTGGTGTCCGGCAAGGATTATGCCGCCATGGGCCGATCCTACGATGAGTACGGGAATGTCGCCGAGGAATCCTACTATGGCACGGACGGCGCCCCCGTCATAGCCCGGGCCGGTTATCACCGCATCGTCCGCGTCTTCAACGACAAAAAGCAGGTCATCCGTGAGACCCGCTATGACACCGAAGGCGCGCCCATTGCCTATAAAGAAGGCTACATCACCGTCCTTAAGGCCTATAACGAGGCCGGCAAGGTCACCCGAGAGGACTATCTGGACGAAGACGGCGCCCCGATGATCGCCCCCGGCTTCGGCTACGCCGCCATCGAGCGGGATTATGATGAAGCCGGCCGTGTGAGCGCCGAGCGCTACTACGATACCGAAGACGCCCCCATTCTCGTGGCGGCCAAGGGATGCGCTTCCCTCACCCGCGACTACGACAGCGCCGGCCGCGTGACTGCCGAATACTACTATGACGCCAGCGGCAAAAAATTCATCGCAGACTCCAGAGGCTATGCCTCCTTCGCCCGCGAGTACGATGAAGAAGGCCGCGTCGCCCTGGAAGGCTACTTTGACGAAAACGGCGCCCCCATCCTGGTTGCCGGCAAGGACTATGCCGCCCTGGCCCGCGCCTACGATGAATACGGAAATGTCACCGAGGAATCCTACTACGGCACCGACGGCACCCCCGTCATGGCCAAAGCTGGCTACCACAGCATTGCCCGTGTCTTCAACGACAAAAAGCAGGTCATAGAAGAAACCCGCTACGATACGGAAGGCACCCCCGTCGCCTACAAGGAAGGTTATGTTACCGTCCGCAGGGCCTACAACGAGGTCGGCAAGGTCACCCGCGAGGATTATCTGGATGAAAACGGCGTCCCAATGATCGCCCCCGGCTTCGGCTACGCCGCCATCGAGCGCGACTACGATGAGGCCGGCCGGGTGATTGCCGAGCGTTACTATAACGCTGAAAGCGAACTCTTCAACGTGGAAGCAAAGGGATTCGCCTCCCTCACCCGCGAATATGACGAAAACGGCCGTGTCATCCTGGAAAGCTATTTCGGCGCAGACGGCACGCCTGCGATGGTCGCCGGCAAGGACTACGCGGCCATGGCCCGCTCTTACGATGAGTACGGAAATGTCACCGAAGAATCGTACCTCGGCCCCGACGGCGCCCCGATCATGGCCCGCGCCGGCTATGCCCGCATTGCCCGTGTCTTTAACGACAAAAAGCAGGTCATCCGTGAAACCCGCTATGACACCGAAGGAGCCCCGGTTGCCTATAAAGAGGGATATGTTACGGTCAGCAGGGAATACAACGAGGCTGGCAAGGTCATCCGCGAGGACTATCTGGATGAAAATAGTGCCGCTATGGTCGCCCCGGGCTTCGGCTACGCCGCCATCGAGCGCGACTACGACGAGGCCGGCCGCATCACCGCCGAGCGTTATTTCAGCGCCGAAGGTGAGCCCCTTCTTGTGGAAGCGAAGGGATTCGCCTCCTTTACCCGCGACTACGATGAAGCTGGCCGTGTTATCGATGAGCGCTATTACAATGCCGCTGGAGAGCCGTCCATTGTGGGCGCAAAGGGCTACGCTTCTTTCACCCGCGAATATGACGAAGACGGCCGTGTCGCCCTGGAAAGCTACTATGGCGAAGATGGCACTCCCATCCTGGTGGCCGGAAAAGAGTATGCCGCCATGGGCCGCGCCTACGATGAGGCCGGCAACGTCACCGAGGAATCCTACTTCGGCACCGATGGCGCCCCCATCATGGCCAGGGCCGGCTACGCCCGTATCGCGCGCGTCTTCAACGACAAAAAGCAGGTCATAGAAGAGACCCGCTACGACACAGCCGGCGCGCCCATCGCCTACAAAGAAGGCCATGTCACCGTCAGGAAGGCATATAACGAGGCCGGCAAGGTCTCCCGCGAGGATTACCTGGACGAAAACGGCCAGCCCATGATCGCCCCCGGCTTCGGCTATGCCGCCATCGAGCGCGATTACGACGAGGCCGGCCGTGTGGTTGCCGAGCGCTACTTTAACACTGCCGGCTCTCTCCTCATCGTGGAGTCCAAGGGCTACGCCTCCGTGACCCGTGAATACGATGAGGCCGGCAAGGTGACCCGCGAGTCCTATTTCGGCACGGACGGAAACCCCATCCTGGTCGAAAAGCAGGGCTACGCCGCCATCGAGCGCGACTACGACGCGGACGGCAAAGTCACCGAGGAGCGCTACTTCGGCACCGACAACGCCCCCATTCTCTTAAAGACCAAGGGCTACGCCTCCGTCTCCCGCGCCTACGACCCGGACGGCAACGTTATCTACGAGGCCTACTTCGACGCCAACGGCCGCAGCCGCATGGCCGGCGACTTTGCCTCGACCCGCAAGGCCTACGACGAAAACCGTAACGTCATCTGGCAGGGCTGGTACGATGAAAACGGGAACGCCCTGGTCCGCAAGAACGGCTCCAGCTACACCCGCTCCGTCTACGACGAAAACAAGAAAGTGGTACGTCAGGATTTTTATGATGCCGCCGGCCGCCTGGTGATGACTACGGACGGTTATGCGACCCAGATCAGCAGCTACGACGCTGCCGGAAACTTATCTGCGGTCACAAGGTATGATGCCGACGGCGTCATGATAGTAAATACCAAGCAGTATGCTATGGAAGAAAAATCCTATAACGACCAGAAAAAGGCAGTCCGAACCGACTATCTGGACGAAAACGGCACCATGATCACCACCACCGACGGCTACGCCTCCAAGACAAATGAGTACGACGACAAAGGCAACATGATCTACGAATCCTACTTCGACGAAAACGGCCAGCCCGTCGCCCTCAAAAAAGGCTATTACTCCATGGCCAAAACCTACAACAGCGCCAACAAAGCCCTAAGGACCATCTACCTGGACGAAAACGGCTCCCCCGTCAACACCACGGACAACTACGCCATCCGCCTGAACGAATACGACGCGGACGGCAACGTCTCCTTCGAGGCCAGCTACGAGGCGGACGGAACGCTCTTCATCACCAAGCAGGGCTACGCCGCCACCCGCAAGTATTACAACGACAAAAAGAAGCTGGTCCGGACCGAATACCTGGACGAAAACGGGAACCTCATCACCACCACGGACGGCTACGCCATAACAGCCTCAGACTACGACACCGAGGGAAGGGAGATCTATCAGGCCTGGTACGACGCCTCCGGCATGCGCGTGGCCAAAAAGGACAACAGCGCCTTCCTCACCAAGGAGTACCTGACCGACGGCGACCTCTCCATCGTCCGCACCCGCTACTACGGAGCAGACGGCGGGAGCGTAGCCATCACAAACGGCTATGCCGTGCTGGATGTCTATAACAACGCGGCCGGAAAAAAGGTCGGCGAGGCCTACTTTGACGCTAACCTCAACCCGGTGGTCCGCTCTAAACAGGACTATGTCCGCTACACCATCGAGACCCGGGACGACGGCGTCACCGTGACCACCTACTACAACGCGGCCGGTGCGGTCGTCAAGACAGAAGAAAAGTAAGGAACTCCAAACGAAAGGAATTTTATCTATGAAAACAGTAAAAAGAGCAGCCTTAATAGGCTTCCTTGCCGGCGCGGCCGCACTTTTCGCCCTCCCGGCAGCAGCCCAGGACATCACCATCGCCGGCGCCCCGGCCACCTTCAACGTGTACTCCTCCCTTGAGGAGGGCGCCACTCCCCAGGCGACGAGCGTGCGCGCCATCACCATCGTAGCCCTGGAAGGGGACTACTGCCTGGTCCGCATCGCGGGGGCTGACGGCTACATCGCCCAGGAAGAAATGAAAGCCGTCCTCCCGGAGGTGGACATCAGCGTCTTCCCCAAGGTCGAAGAGGCCCAGCCCGCCGCGAACGGCGACAGGGGCGACGCGGCCATGGCCGTGCAGAGGAGCCTCATCGCTCTCGGCCTTCTTAACGACACCGCCGACGGCGTATACGGCAACCGCACCGCGGAAGCCGTCCGCGCCTTCCAGACCGCCCAGGGCCTTCCCGTCACCGGCAACGCGGACGCGACCACGGTCCTCCTCCTCATGACCCAGGAAGCCGGCATCCCGGGCACCCTCCTGATCTCCCGAAGCTACAGCACCCCGGAAGAAAAATTTCCGGAGATTGCCGGCAAGACCACGGCCGACCTCAGCGCCTTCATGGACTCGGCCTGGAGCTTCAGCTTCGATGTCTTTGAGAACGCCGGAACCCTGGACCCCTCGCTCCGCCTTGGCAGCTTTGACATCCGCGGCGCCGACATCGACCGCATCAGCGGCAATGTCTCCGTCAAGATCCAGGTCGTCCCGGGCGCCAATGCCGGCACCTACGACCTCGTCCCCATCATCAGCTACGAGACCACCGGCGCCTACCGCCCCTACCTCCAGAGCCTTATCTTCGCCGGCAGCGGCACCGTCCGCGTGGAAGGCGCTGCGAGCGAAGGCTCCATTAGCGGCATCTCCCTCCAGGAAAAAGGCACCCTCCCCCTGACCGCTGAAGCCATGGACCTCCTCGGCAGCGGAACCTTAAAAGCCATCCGCCTCACCGGCAAAAACAACACCTTCGACCTCACCGTCCAGGCCGACCAGAACCGCCTGGCCTCCTTCATCAAGGCCTGCCGGACACTTCAGTAAAAACACGGGAAGAAACTGGCAGAAGGGAGGTGGCCGTCGTGAAGCGTTTTAACACGACAGCCGCATGCATACCGGAAGAAAACTATATGGTGGACATTTCCGGGAGGATCCGGAAAATAGAGGCCCTTGTGGCCGATAAAGACTATTTTACCATAAACAGGGCAAGACAATACGGAAAGACAACAACCCTGAATGCCGTCAGGGAAGCCCTGAAAGATGTGTATTACGTCATCTCCATGGATTTTGAGGACTATAGCGCGGATACCTTTGAAAACGAGGATACCTTCTGCAGAGATTTTTCAAGGGGCTTCTGTACGGCACTGGAGGAATGTGCCGGAGATAACAGGGACATTTTTGAGGATAATATCCGGAATCTGCGCAATATGGCAGAACGCTCAGAAAAGAATGAACAGAAAATGCGCCTGTTTCCCCTGTTTCAGGAGCTGAAAACATTCTGGGACTGCGCGGACAGACCCCTGGTGCTGATCATTGATGAAGTAGACAGCGCGGCCAATAACCAGGTGTTTATGGATTTCCTCGCCCAACTTCGCGCCCACTACCAAAAAAGAAAAAGGCTTCGGACCTATAAGACATTTCAGTCTGTTATCCTTGCCGGAGTTACCGATGTCAAGCATCTTAAGGCCAGGATCCGCAAAGACAGCGAAGAAAAAGAAAACAGTCCGTGGAATATTGCGGTCGACTTTAAGATAGACATGAGCTTTTCGGAAGAAGATATCAAGGGCATGCTGGATGACTATGAAAACGACCATCACACAGGAATGGGTGAACTACCACAGACCATAAAGGTCTGTGGCTTCTGTTAAATGGTTCACCAG
>CAMNNO010000123.1 GCA_946545475.1 uncultured Blautia sp. | reverse complement strand
GAGCGGCCCCCCCTCCCCTGGCACCTACCGGCAGGTAAGAGTAAAATAGAAAAGAAAAAAGAACCATAGCGCATCTACGCCTACCAGCAGGTAAGACTAAGCTATAGAAAACATGCCGCATCCAGAACCTGCCGTCAGGCAAGAACAAGATAGGCAAGTTACAGGAAACATGGCGCATCCCAACAAGCCTACCGCCAGGTAAGAATAAAATTTAGAAATCCATATTACAGACCCCGTATCAACCATGCTATACTTTTTAGGCACCAGAAGCCCAGGCAGCCGATGCCGGGCGATTGGCTTTTTGTTGTGATTTTTCATAAAGGAGTGAGTTTAATGAAAAAAATGAAACGGCTTCTCGCGCTGCTGTGCAGCCTCTCTCTTTTGACTTTTATCCCCGTCCCCGCCAGGGCGGATGCCCAGAAGGTGGTCACGCTGGGAGCTGACCTTACGGATGCCCAGAAGATGACCATGCTGAATTACTTCCATGTGGACCCCAGCGAGGTCCGCATCCTCTACATCACCAACCAGGACGAGCGGGAGCATCTGGGCGGGTATGTCCCCCTTGAGCAGATCGGCACCCGGACCCTTAGCTGCGCTTATGTCAAGCCGACCAATTCCGGCGGCATAAAGGTCCGCACCGCAAACCTCACCTGGGTCACCGGCAACATGATCGCCAGTACCCTGTCGACATCCGGCGTCAAAAACTGCGAAGTCATAGCCGCCTGCCCCTTTGAGGTATCCGGCACCGGAGCCCTGACCGGCATCCAGATGGCCTACGAGCTGGCCATGGGTGAAAAGCTTGACCCGGTCAAGAAGGAGATCGCCACCCAGGAGATCGTAGTCACCGGGAACCTTGCCGAGCAGGTCGGCCAGAATGATGCCACGGCAGTGGTCAACCAGTCCAAGATGGAAGTCATCGGCAACAATGTCACGAACAGCTCGGACATCTATAACATCGTTTCCAACGTCGCCGAGGAAAACCGGGTCTATATCGACCAGGAGCAGCTGGACCGCATCGTGCAGCTGATGGAAGAGATCGCCCGCCAGGACTACCAGTACGAGGATGTCAAGGAGACCCTGGAGCATGTCAACGACAACACCACAGCCATTGCCATTGAAAACGGCACGATAGACGCAACGGAAGTTACCGCAGGCCCGGGATACTCCTACGCATCCCCGGAGGACAACGCCATCTCCGGCATTGAGCCGGAAAAGGATGTGGAAGAACCGGCGCCGCTTCCCTCCAGCTGGCAGGGTCCCATGCTCCCGGACAGCGCGCCGCTGGCCCCCTCCGCTGAGGATACCTTTATGGCCCAGATCGAGGCCGCCGAGGAGGAAGACAGCATTTTCAGCCACCTGGACGACACTATCCTGGGCGACAACGTAGTCGCCAGCTCCACGGAAGATATTTCCATGGAAAATGCCGCGCCGCAGCAGGCAGAGGAGGAGTGGAGCTTTACCTGGACGCCGGAAGACCTTAACGGCATTTACAGCTGGGAGATCCCGGATGAGCCGGCTGCGACCCCGACCCCGACTCCAACCCTGGTCCCGAACACCTGGGCGGCCGAGAACGGCCTCTATAGCTGGGAGACGCCCGACGATCCCGACCCGGATGAAAACCCGAACACCTGGGCAGCCGAGAACGGCCTTTACAGCTGGGAGACGCCCGATGATCCCGACCCGGACGAGAATCCGAACACCTGGGCGGCCGAGAACGGCCTCTATAGCTGGGAGACGCCCGACGATCCCGATCCGGAGGAGCAGCCCTCCGGCAACGAGGCCCTCTTCCCCTGGGAAACGGAATCCCAGCCGGATACGGCCGAAAACGGACAGAATGCCGGCACCGACACCAATGTTTACGTCTGGGAGGTCCCGGAGGAGAACAGTGGAGCGGTTCCCGCCGTTACCATGACAGAAGATGAAGAAAAAGAACTGGAGAGCCGCTTGAGCCAGCAGGCCGCCTACCAGTATGCCAAGGTCGTTTCCTTCTGCAAGGGCGAATACGAAGGCGATGCCGAGGAAATGATCAAAGCCGTAGGCCAGACCAGGGTTCCGTCCTACATGATCGCGGACTCCGTGATGGCCGAAAAGCTCAGCAAAGCCGTGCGACGCGAATATCTGACCATCCTCTCCGAAGGAACCAGCTCCTACGTCCCCGACGATGATGAAAAATACTTCAACGATGAGCTCAACATGATGGACCAGTTCCTGCAGAAGCTTTTCGGCATCAACGGGAAAGCCTTCCCGGCCGGCACGGAGGACATTCTTAAGGATCTGACAGCCAGCAACAAGGAAGCCCTCTACAAGGATACCATCCGCTTCTTCGAGAACTTCTACGGCGAGTCCTATGATGAGGACGGCACCTTCTGGGAGAGCGAGAGCGCCGGAAACACCGGAAGCGACTATTATGAGGCTCCGGGCACCTGGGGCGAAAACGGTTACGAGGGCGATCCCTACGCGGCCGAAGGAGCTTCTGTCCCCGAGACATGGGCCTCCGGCGCTGAGGAAACCGTGACCTTCCCGGAGGCTGCCGAAACGGGAGCCTGGGCGGAGGAACCTCATGAGGTGGAATGGACCTTCACGACAGAAGGCTCAGCCAACTAAGTGACGGAGGACATATGGCAATAGCAACAGCAACACTGAAAAAGGGAGGCGGCCGGCAGTTCAAGGCCGGCGGCCTCTGGATATACGATAATGAGATCGCCTCCATCATGGGAAGCTTTTCCGAGGGCGACCTTATCCTGGTCCACGATTTTGACGGCTATTCCCTGGGAAAGGGCTTTATCAATCCCCATTCCACTATCCGCATCCGTATGCTCACCAGGGATGAGCATGTGGAGATCGATGAGTCCTTTTTCCGGGACAGAGTGCGAAAAGCCTGGGAATACCGGAAAAAGACCGTGGACACGGGAAGCTGCCGCCTGATCTTTGGCGAGGCGGATTACATCCCGGGGCTTGTTGTGGACAAGTTCTCCGATGTTCTTGTCGTCCAGTCGCTGGCTCTGGGCATCGACCGCTATAAGCTCATGATCCTTGACCTTTTAAGAGCTGAGCTGGAAAAAGACGGCATCCGGATCAGAGGCATTTATGAGCGCAGCGATGCCAAGGTGCGCCTCCAGGAGGGCATGGAGCCGTTTAAGGGCTTTATCGGCCCGGAGTTTGACACTCTGGTGCCCATCGTTGAAAACGGCGTTCATTATGAAGTCGATGTTAAAGAAGGCCAGAAGACCGGCTTTTTCCTGGATCAGAAGTATAACCGCAGGGCAATATGGCCCATGTGCCCCGGCGCCCGGGTGCTGGACTGCTTCACGCACACCGGCTCCTTTGCCCTCAATGCGGCAAAAGCCGGCGCAGCCTCTGTCCTTGGCGTGGACGCCTCCGAGACGGCCATCCTCCAGGCCAGGAAAAATGCCCGCCTGAACGGCTTTGAGGATGTGGTCACGTTCTCCTGCCAGGATGTCTTTGACCTCCTGCCGGAGCTTGCCGAAAAGGGTGAGAAGTTTGACCTGGTCATCCTGGACCCTCCCGCCTTTACCAAATCCCGAAACTCCATCAAAAACGCCGCCAAAGGCTACCGCGAGATCAACCGGCGGGGCATAAGCCTGGTGAAGGAGGGCGGCTTCCTGGCCACCTGCTCCTGCTCCCATTTTATGGACCCGGACCTTTTTGCCAGCACGATAGCCCAGGCCGCCAGGGACGAGCGAAAGCGCCTGCGCCAGGTGGAATTTCGCACCCAGTCGCCCGACCATCCCATCCTGTGGGCCGCGGACGAATCCTATTATCTTAAGTTTTATATTTTCCAGGTAGTCGGGGAAATCTGATATGTGAACGGATCATAGAGGACGGTTCTTTGCCGGAGCGAAGAACCGTCCTCTATGATTAGGAGCTGTCACAAAAGCCATCTGCACAAGTTATAGGAAACGAATAAAACACTTGCGTTTTCATTCGTTTCCCGCGCCGAATTTTCGCCGCTGCAGGCGGATATATGTCCGCTGAAAATTCGTGCGCATACTATATTTGTGACAGCTCCTCATCGCAGGGCGGCGCAAGGAAACTGTCGCCTTACGGCGAGCGCCGCCCCGCGTTCGGGCCGGAGGGAAAGCTCCCCTCCGGCCCGATCAGCATGTTTCTTCTGCTAACCTCTTGAATTATCTCCCCATTTGATGTTATACTATATCCCGTGCCTTGATCCGCGGCACAGAACTCTGACATATCCCGCGGCCTGCTGCCTCAGCAGGCGCATATGGCAGGCTGATATAATGATCATAGCGAGGAGATTGCTCGGCCCGGCGCAAAATATTTTTGCGCCGGATAAAAAAGGAGGAAAACCATGGGCAGCTTAAAAGAAAAATTTGATCGCTTCATGCAAGGCCGTTACGGCGTGGACAACCTGTCAAAGTTTACGCTCATCGCTTCACTGGTGCTGGTGGTCCTCTCCGCCGTTCTCGGACGGATACGGATACTGTCATCTATTTTTGACATCCTGGGCATTGCCGGCATCGTCATCACCTATTACCGCATGCTTTCCCGGGACTATAACCGCCGCATTGCCGAAAACCAGAAATATCTGGAACAGATCGGGCGGGTGAAAAATTTCTTCAACCGCCAGAGATCCATGGCGAACGAGCGCAAGGACTACCGCATTTTTGCCTGTCCCTCCTGCCGCCAGAAGATCCGCATCCCCAAGGGCAAAGGCCAGGTGGAGATCACCTGCCCCAAATGCCACGAAAAGTTTTTAAAGAGGACCTGATATGTTCGGTTATGTGGTGGCAAACCAGCCGGAACTGAAAATAAAAGACGCGGCTGTCTACCGGTCCTTCTACTGCGGCCTGTGCCGGGAGCTTAAGGAAAGGTACGGCCTTTTGGGACAGCTGTCCCTGAACTATGACCTGACATTTGTCATCCTGTTCCTCTCCGGCATCTATGAGCCGGCCACCTGCAAGGGAAAGGGCTGCTGTGCCGTACACCCCCTGATACCGCAGGAGCTCCGGAAAAATGTCCTGACCGCCTACGCGGCGGACATGAACATCCTGCTGACCTATTACAAATGCCAGGACGACTGGGAGGATGAGCGCTCGCCGCTGGGATACGGATATTCCCTGGCGCTTAAGGCGAAAGCCGGGGAAGTGGAAAAAAAGTATCCCAGGAAAGCCGGGAAGATATCCCATTACCTGAAAACCATAAAAGATATCGAGCGAAAAAACCTGCTCCGGTCGGGTAAAGAGAGAGAAAAGGATTCCGGCTTAGGCTATGTCGATGAGATATCCGGCGCCTCCGGGCATATCCGAGAAAAAGATTCTGGTTTCGGCTATATCGATGAGATATCCGGCGCCTTCGGACACATCATGGAAGAGATCTTCGCCTGGCGGCACGACGCCTTTGAGGCGCGCATCCGCAGGTTTGGCTTTTATCTGGGCAAATTTATTTACATCATGGATGCCTTCGAGGATATCGAGAAGGATGAAAAAAACGGCAGCTATAATCCTTTTGCCGGGATGCTGTCCCAGGAGGATTTTGAGGAGAGGGTGAAATCCCTTCTGGTCCTCATGATGGCCGAGGCATGCCGGGAATTTGAAAAGCTGCCGGCCATGTGCTATACCGATATTCTGCGGAATATCCTATATTCCGGTGTCTTTACGCGATTCGAAGCGGTTCATGATAAACGGCACCAACAGGAGATGAAACATGCTAGATCCATATAAAGTGCTGGGGGTGGAGCGCAGCGCCTCCGATGAAGAGGTCAAAAAAGCCTACCGGAAGATGAGCCGTAAATATCACCCTGACGCAAATATCAACAATCCCAACAAAGCGGCGGCCGAAGAAAAGTTTAAAGAAGTCCAGCAGGCCTACGACCAGATCATGCGCGAAAGAGAGGGCGGCTATAGCGGCTATGGCAGCGCCTATGGCGGTTTTGGAGGCGGCGGCTTCGGAGGCTACGGCACAGGTGCCGGCAGCACCTATCAGGATGAGGAGCAGATGCGCCGCCAGGCGGCAGCCAACTATATCCAGAATGCCCATTACCGCGAGGCCGTTAACGTGCTGGAAGGCCTCGGGCAGAGAAACGGCCAGTGGTATTACCTGATGGCCATGGCCCAGATGGGCCTTGGCAACAACGCCTCCGCCCAGGAGCACATCCGCGAGGCTGTGAGGCTGGAGCCTTCCAACGGGCAGTACCGCATGGTCCAGCAGCAGATGGAGGGAGGCGGCCCCTGGTATCAGAACATGCAGCGCTCCTTCGGCGGCATGCCCACCAGCGGCAATCCGCTCTGCGCAAGCCTGTGCCTGTGCAGCCTCGCCAGCAATCTGTGCTGCCCGGGCTACGGTTTCTATTTTTGCATCTAAGACATACAAACACCATAAGGAGGAATTTATGAGTATTCGCATTGGCATCTTTGGCTATGGCAACCTGGGACGCGGCGTGGAGTGCGCCATCCGTCATAATCCTGACATGGCGCTTGCGGCCGTCTTTACTCGCCGCGCACCGGAAAGCGTCAGGATACTGACGGAGGGGGTTCCCGTCTATTCCGCAAAGGACATCGCGTCCCACAAGGAAGAGATCGACGTTCTCATCCTCTGCGGCGGCAGCGCCACCGACCTGCCGGTACAGACACCGGAGTGCGCCCGGTACTTTAACGTAGTGGACAGCTTTGATACCCACGCCCGCATTCCGGAGCACTTTGCCAATGTGGACAAGGCGGCAAAAGAGGGCGGCCATGTGGGCATCATCTCCGTAGGCTGGGACCCCGGCATGTTCTCGCTGAACCGCCTGTATGCCAATGCCATCTTAACGGACGGCAAGGACTATACCTTCTGGGGCAAAGGCGTCAGCCAGGGCCATTCCGACGCTGTCCGCCGCATCGCGGGCGTTAAGGATGCCAAGCAATATACCATTCCCGTCCCGGAAGCCCTGGAAAAGGTCCGCGCCGGAGAGCAGCCGGAGCTGACCACCAGGCAGAAGCACACCAGGGAGTGCTTTGTGGTCCCCGAGGAAGGCGCCGACCTTGCGCGCATTGAGCAGGAGATCAAGACCATGCCGAACTACTTTGATGAGTACGACACCACCGTGCACTTCATCTCCATGGAAGAATTTAAGCGCGACCACAGCGCCATCCCCCACGGCGGCTTTGTCATCCGCAGCGGACGGACCGGCTGGGAGAACGAAAACCAGCATGTGATCGAGTACAGCCTGAAACTGGACTCCAACCCGGAATTTACCTCATCCGTTATCATCGCCTACGCCAGAGCGGCCTACCGCATGGCGAAAGAGGGGAACACCGGCTGCAAGACCGTCTTCGACATTCCCCCGGCATACCTGTCGGCCATGGACGGAGAATACCTGCGGAGCCATATGCTCTAAATCACAGGACGTATGAAGCGGCTGAGGACCACCCGCAAAATTCCCAAGCCTGTCGTCCGGCCAGCCGGCTTCTTTAGGCTTTTGCCATAATCCCCACCCCGCCATCTCCCTGCTATTCTGTGCAAATAACAGGGAGATGGCTCTTTTTATACAAATTGGTATCAGTTTTTTGTGGAAATCTTACAGAAAATGATTTCGAACTTGACGAAAACACCCTCTGAGACTATAATCTTAAACATAGCTGTAACAAATTTGTAAACAATTCTCGCGTTTTGACCCACATTACCCTTCAACTGTCGGCTCCGCACGTCACCCGGAAACTCCACTTATCCCTCACTTTCAGCGTGTTCCCGGCTTTATGGTGCGCGGTCTATTTTGAAAAATCGGTAAGGCTCTGAAAAGAGCGCGGCCGGTACGATCAAGAAAGAGGTATAGTTATGAAAGGCATAGCCATGAAAGGTATAGGCAAGCGATTAAAAACTCTTTTATTAGTCCTGTTTCTGGCCTGCTCGGCAGCAGCAGTCATCCAGGGCACCGCTGTAAAGGCAGAAGCCGCCACCAAGAGAGGCTTCGTCAAGATCGATGGGGAGGATTATTATCTCCGCGCAGACGGAAGTAAGTACACCGGGTGGCTCACCTACATGGGGCACCGCTATTATTTTTATAGCTCCGGCAAGCTCTGCAGGGGCTGGCGTACCTTCAGCGGTTACAAGTATTATTTCCACAATGCCGTCAACGCGGTCGACTGCTACATGGCCACAGGCTGGATGCAGGATGCCCAGGGCAACCGCATGTACTTTAAGCCCGATGGAAAAATGGCTACCGGCTGGACCACCATCGGCAAGGACACATATTATTTTTCCAACTGGGACGGCGTCATGAAGAAGGGCTTCATCACCATCAATGGCGATAAGTTCTACCTGAACCGGACCACAGGCATTCTTTACCGAAACACCCTTATCACCGATGCCAACGGCGTTGCCCGGTATTTCAACAATATCGGCAAGATGGCTACCACCTGGTTCACCTATGCCGACGGCCGCAGGCGCCATTTCAGCTCGACCGGTGAAATGTCCCGGGGCTTTGAAAGGATCTCCGGAAGGACCTATTATTTCAACCCGGATACCGGCTATCTCCAGACCGGCTGGATCAAGGATACGGAAAATGATATTGTATACTACATGGATCCGAACAAAAAGGGAGCCATGGCCGTTAATACCACCCTCAAGATCGATGGCGACACCTATGAATTTGATGCCGATGGCGTAGGCGAAAAGAAGATCGTGGAGGAGGTCGTGAAGCCCCCTGTCTCGACCGGGACGAAAACCATCAAGAACTATCTTCTCGGCGCCATGCAGCCTGTCGGCCAGGCCCTCTATGTCTGGGGCGGCGGCTGGACGGACGCCACCCGCAAGGGCGTCAGCCCCCAGTGGAAGATCTGGTATGACAACAACAGCAGCTATTACGATTACAACAATTACCGCGACCTGAGTCCGCAGACCAGGGCTTTGGGCCTTGACTGCTCCGGCTTTGTCGGCTGGGCGGCCTATCAGGTCATGCACGAGACCTCCGGGATCGGTTACGGCTATACGACCATGTCCGGCTACATCGGCAGTTCATATCGCAGCCTTGGCTGGGGCGATGTGGTGACATCCTACCAGCTCGCCAATAACGGCTACAAGCTGTGCGCCGGCGATGTCGGCTACAACGACGGCCACACCTGGATCATTGTCGGCCAGTGCAGCGATAAGAGCGCGGTCATCGTCCATTCGACCCCCAACGCGGGATGCCAGCTTGCCGGCACCCCCACTCCCTCCGGAAATTATCTGAGCGAGGCCATTACCCTTGCCCGTAAATATATGTCAAGGTACAGCGGCTTTACCAAGTACAGGTACGGCACCTCCGCAGGCAATTATGTTACCGGCAACAATTATTTCCGCTGGAACGCCTCCACCCTGGGCGATCCCGACGGGTATCGCAACATGAGCGCGGATGAGATCCTCGCTGACCTTTTCGATTAAAAAAATTGATATGAAAAGACCATCGGACGCTATATGTCCGGTGGTCTTTTTATTATCGCCTCACGGCGAGCGCCGCCCCGCGGGCGGTAGGAAGGGATGCTTGGGGAGACCCCATTGCCCCCTGTAGATCATTCTGGGTTATGTTTACCTGACGGTAGGTTTCGGGTGCGCCATGTTTCTTTTTGCCTTTTCTATTTTACTCTTACCTGGCGGTAGGCGCAGGGGAGGGGGGGCCGC
>CAMNNO010000122.1 GCA_946545475.1 uncultured Blautia sp. | reverse complement strand
CCAATACCACCCGCCATGCCGCGGAGTTCTGGATGATCGAGCCGGAGATGGCCTTTGCCGACCTCAAGGATGATATGGCTATAGCGGAGGCCATGCTCAAATATGTGATCCGCTATGTGCTGGAAAACGCGCCCGAGGAGATGAATTTCTTTAACTCCTTTGTGGATAAGGGGCTCCTGGACCGCCTGAATCATGTCCTTAATTCGGAGTTTGGCCATGTGACCTATACGGAGGCCATCGATATCCTCTCCGAGAATAACGACAAGTTTGATTATAAGGTCTTCTGGGGATGCGACCTCCAGACGGAGCATGAGCGCTACCTGACCGAGGAGATCTATAAGCGCCCGGTTTTTGTCACGGACTATCCGAAGGAGATCAAAGCCTTCTACATGAAGCTGAATGACGACGGCAAAACCGTGGCGGCCATGGACTGCCTGGTTCCCGGCATCGGCGAGATCATCGGCGGCAGCCAGAGGGAGGACGATTACGATAAGCTCCTTACGCGCATTCATGAGCTTGGCCTCAAGGAGGAAGACTACGGCTTTTACCTTGACTTAAGGAAATATGGCACCACCCGCCATGCCGGCTTCGGCCTGGGCTTTGAGCGCTGCGTCATGTACCTGACGGGCATGGGCAACATCCGCGATGTCATTCCCTTCCCCAGGACGGTCAATAACTGCGATCTTTAATTGTTAGGTATACGGAGACAAGAGGGGAGGGAACGCCTTGCGGTTTATTCATATCGCGGATGTGCATCTGGGAGCCAGGCCGGACAGGGAGATGCCTTGGAGCGCCGAGCGGGAGAAAGAGGTTTTTGATACCTTCCGGGCGCTGATCGCCAGGATCCAGGATGACCCGGTGGACATTCTCCTGATCGCCGGAGACCTGTTTCACAGGCAGCCTCTGCTGGGAAAGCTCAAGGAGGTCGACTATCTTTTCCGGACCATTCCGGCTACCCGCATCTACCTGAGCGCGGGAAACCACGACTATATCCGCAAGGATTCCAGCTATAACAATTTTGTCTGGGCGGATAATGTTTTTTTCTTCCGTGAGGAAGAGGTACAGGTGGTCAAGGACCCTCTGCTGGACGTATTTATCTATGGCTTCAGCTATCACTCCCGGGAGATCCGGGAAGATATCCTGGAGGGGCTGGAGGCTCAGGATGAGAACGGGGTCCATATTTTAATGGCGCACGGCGGGGATGACCGGCATGTTCCCTTTAATGTGAGGGAGCTTTTAAATTCCGGCTTTGACTATGTGGCCCTTGGGCACATCCATAAGCCCTCGGTCATCGTCAGGAACCGGGCCGCCTATCCCGGGGCCCTGGAGCCCATTGACCGGGATGATTTCGGGGAACATGGCTATATTGAGGGCGTGTGGCAGAACGGGCGCCTCAGCCTCAGCTTTGTGCCCTTTGCCTGCCGCTCCTACGAGCAGATCATCCTGGAGGTGGACGAAACCTCCACGCAAAATTCCCTGGAGGATGCCCTGCGGGAGGAGATAAAGGACAGGGGAGAGGAAAACATGTACCGGGTGATCCTGCACGGCTACCGGTCGCCGGATCTTCTGCTCATCCCGGAGAGGTTTTTCCCGCTGGGGCAGATAACCGAGGTGGAAAACGAGACCCGGCCCATGTATAACATGGAGGAGATACGGCGGCACTACAGCGGTACGCTGATCGGGGATTACATTAATGCCTTCCAGGGGCGGGAGCTTTCCCTGGTGGAGGAAAAGGCGCTGTATTACGGGGTCCAGGCCCTTATGGAGACCAGCCGGGTCCGCCGCTATTAGGTCCCGGGGGCGCTGTCCGGCGCCCGGCCGGGGATACTGGTATAAGAGGAAAACTGCCAAGATGCAAACAGGGGAATTGCCAAGATGAAAATAAAAAAAGTTGCCATCCGCAGCTTCGGCAAGATCAACGGCCGTACCTTCGAGGTGACGGATGGGATCAATGTGCTCTATGGGGAGAACGAGAGCGGCAAGACCACCTTCCACACGTTCCTTCGCTGCATGCTTTACGGTATGGCCAGGATGCGGGGAAAGGCGGCAAAAAATGACCCTTATACGGCCTACGAGCCCTGGGACAACCCCGCGGGATACGGGGGGACGCTGTGGTTCGAAGCCGGGGGAAGGGACTACCGCTTAACCAGAAACTTTTCCCGTGAGCGGAGGGAGGATGCGCTGTACTGCGAGACGACGGGCGAAAGCCTGTCCGTGGAGGATGGCGCTCTTGATAAGCTTTTGGGGAACGTCAGTGAAGCGGTATATGAAAACACGGTTTCGGTCGGGCAGCTTAAGAGCGTGACCGGCCCAGAGCTGGTGCGGGAGCTTCAGAACTATATGGCGGGCCTGGGAAACGGCGCCGATGCTTCCATTGACCTGGGAAGGGCCGCCCAGATGCTGAAAATGTCCCGAAAGGGTTATCAGGTACAGGCTTCCAACCGGGAGAAAGAGATGCAGAGCCTCATTATCCAGACCGAGGACGCCATGACACGCCTGGAGGAGGAGCTCCGGGATATCCGGGAGCGCTATAAGGAGGCACGAGAAGAAAGAAAAAGGCTGGCCCCGAGCGAGAAAAGAGCCGGCGACGAGGTGGTGAGGAGCCAGATCGCCGCTCTTAAGAGAGGGCAGTTCCAGAGGAACCTCATCTTTCTTGGCCTTTCGGGCCTTATCATGCTGCTGGGGATCGTCATCCACCTGCCCCTCGCGGCCCGCCTTGTGTGCTTTGTCCTGGCCCTTGGGCTGTTCGGCCTGGGATTGTTCTTCAACCAGAGGGACAATGAAGAGATCCGCGTGAAGGAGAAGGCCAGGGAAAACTGGCACAGCCGCCTCTCCCGGGCGACCAGCGAAGGGCGCTCTCTCAAGGAGATGTTTGACGAGAAGGCAAAAACGTATGTCAACCTGCGGGACGAGTACCAGGAGCTTCTGGAAGAAAAAAACCTTCCGGGTAATGAAAATGTGGAGATCGAGGCCCTGACCCTGGCCCTGGCGACCATCGACAGGCTGTCGGGGAATATCAGCCAGGACCTGGGAGAGCGCTTGAGAATGCGGACATCCGAGATCCTTGAGGATATTACCGGGGGAAAATATGAGGAAGTCCTGATGGACGAGAACCTTAGAATGTCGGTCAACACGCAGGAACGGGTCGTGCCGCTGGAAAGGCTGAGCCGGGGGACCCTGGAACAGATCTACTTTGCGCTGCGGATGGCGGCGGGCGAGATCTTCGCGGAGGGCGAGGATTTTCCGGTCATTCTGGACGATGTGTTCGGCATGTATGATGAGGAAAGGCTGTCGGGCGTGCTGCGGTGGCTGGAACGGCAGAAAAGGCAGATCATTATCAGCACATGCAATAAGAGAGATATAGAGACGCTGGAGAAAGAGGGGATATCTTTTAACCGGCTGGATCTGTAATATATAGGAAAAAATGGGGACGGTTCTCTTTTCTTGTATTGGAAACGAATAAAACGCTTGCGTTTTCATTCGTTTCCCGCGCCGGATTTTCGCCGCCGCAAGCGGCATCATTCCGTTGAAAATTCGTGCGCATACTAATAAGAAAAGAGAACCGTCCCCATTTCTTCCTGTTTTTTCAGGCGCTGTAGCGGGCCATGTAGCGCTCGACGGCGGATTTGATGCGGTCCACGGGGTTGAGAAGGTGGTGGACGGAGAGGTCGTGGTTCAGAGTGTCGATGATCAGGGCGATATACTTGCTCAGGTCGCAGCTGATGTAGTAGGGCCTGGCAAGAAGCTCCGGCGTCTGGTAGACCAGGTTGGTGGTGAGGATCTTGGTAAACAGCCCTTTCTGGTAGGCGACATCGAACTTATCCAGGCCGTTGGTAAAGATGCCGAAGGTAGCGCAGATGTAGATGCGCCTGGCTCCCCTGTCCTTTAAGAGGCTGGCGATCTGGATGGCCGTGTCGCCGGAGGAGATCATGTCGTCGACCAGAATGACATCCTTGCCGGTAAGGTCCTGCCCCAGGAACTCATAGGCAGCCAGGGGATGGCGGCCGCGTTCCAGGCGGGAGTAGTCGAGGCGCTTGTAGAACATGCCCATATCGACGCCGAGGACATTGGCCAGGTAGATGGCCCTCTGCATGCCGCCCTCGTCCGGGCTGATGATCATAAAGTGGTCGTTGTCGATGCGAAGGCCGTCCTCGTTGTTTAACAGGGCTTTGATAAACTGGTAGGAGGGGGGAACCGTCTCGAAGCCGTGGAGCGGGGTGGCGTTCTGGATACGGGAATCGTGGGCATCGAAGGTGATGATGTTCTCAACACCCATATCGACCAGCTCGTGGAGGGCAGCGGCGCAGTCAAGGGATTCGCGGCCCTGGCGGGTCATCTGGCGGCCTTCATAGAGGTAGGGCATGATGACGTTGACGCGGCGGGCTTTGCCGCCGATGGCGGCGATAATGCGCTTAAGGTCCTGGAAATGGTCGTCGGGGGACATCAGGTTTTCGTAGCCGGCCATGCGGTAGGTCAGGCTGTAGTTGCAGACATCCAGGAGGATATAAATGTCGTCGCCCCTGACGGACTCATTGATGACGCCTTTGCCCTCGCCGGAACCAAAGCGGGGATTCTGGACGGAGATCTGGTAGGAAGAGCGCTGGTAGCCTTCAAAGGCGAAGGAACCTATTTCTGCGTGGTTTCTGGACTGGCGCCAGCCGACAAGCCATTTGTCGACCTTTTCGCCCAGGGCGCGGCTGCTCTCAAGGGTGATGAGCCCAAGCCTTCCAACGGGAAGCGTTTCCAGGGATTTGGTGCTGTGTTGTTCCATATGATATCCTCCTTTTTATACTCGCGAGCGAATTTATACTCGCGAACGAATTTAACTGCCGATTGCAGTTTTACGCCGCGGCTTTTTACCTTACCCTCTTCTGGAGGCGGATGTCCCGGCAGGTGAGCCTGCGGGCTTCGTAATGGCTGATCAGGCGGGAGAAGATGCGCTCGGAGTAAACGCTCGACAGCTCCTGAAGGGTCAGGTTGGTGGAGATGATGGTTGACTTATGCCGAAGGAGCCTTTCGTTGATGCAGAGAAAAAGAAAGGAGGAGACAAAGGCATTGGTGACTTCGGTGCCAAGATCATCGATGATGAGAAGACTGCAATCGAAAAAGGCTTCCTCCTGGAAAGAAAAGTCCTCTCTTTCCGAGGAGGTGTACGGGGAGGCATCCTTGCCGAAGCGGTGCCGGGCAGCTTTGTCAAAAAGCTCATGGGCGGAATAGTAAAGGACCGAGTGCCCACGCTTTAAGGCCTCGCCGGCTATGGCCCGTGAGAGAAAGGTTTTCCCCGTGCCGGTCTCCCCGTAGAAGAGAAGGTTGGCGCCGGTTTCCGGGAAGGCAGAGACAAACGCTCTGGCACTTTGAAGCGCGTTTCTGGCCAGGGCCCGTTCGGTCATGCCGGCAGAGGGGACGACGGCTGTGTCCGAGTAATACTCCAGCGAAAAGGTGTCCAGGGTTTCCGTGATCTCCCCTTCCGAAAAGCCCGACCGGGCATAGAGAAGGTCGGCGACCGCCTTTTGGAAGCAGCTGCATTTCTGGCCGTCGATATAGCCGGTGTCCCGGCACAGCGGGCAGGTGTAGGGATGGGAGAGATAATTTTCCGGAAGGCCGGCAGCCTTGAGAAGCGCGCTTTTTTCCGCCTTGAGAGAAGAAAGCGCCCCGGCAAGGTCCAGGCTTTTGTCATCGCTGCCGTTTAAAAGCTGATGGATCTTTTGGGCCGAAAGGCTGGCCATTTCATCCTCGATCTCCTTAAGGCGGGGAAAAATGTTGTAGGCCTTCTGACGCCTTTCTTCCAGAAGGCGGTAATTCATGGCCTGCCGGCGGCTGTATTCCCGCATGATGGCCTCATAATCGGAATTTTGCAGGGGCAAGACGCTTGGTTCACCTCCTATACTGATGGCGAAGGCTCTTTTGCAGAAGGCTCTTTTGCAGAAACCTCTTTTGTAGAAGCCTCAGTGGGCGATGAGGAGAGGAGCTGCTTTTCCAGATCGTCATAGTCATAGCTGCGCTGACGGAAATTGTTGAAACGGTTGAGGCGGCGCCTGTCGGCGGAAGGCGAGGGCGCCTGGCTCTTTTCGGCCTGGCGGGTCTTCTGCCTGGCGTCGTCGGCTTTTTGGACATCGCTGAGGGTGTGCAGGCCGGCATCGCGCCAGTCCGACAGGATCTTGTTGGCATAGGGGAAGGAGGGCTGGCCGGTGGAGAGGACGGTGCGCTCACAGGCTTCCTGGATCATGCTGATATCAAAGCCGTACTCGTCAAGCCAGGTGTTCATATAAGTGATCTGCCGGCCGATGGGGGAAAGACTCTGCAGCCCCATCGCCTTAAGGATGATGTAGTATTCCTTGCGGTAAGGCGATAAGGATTCCCTGGCCATGGCGGGGGTGGTGATCCCCTGTTCTGTCCATGACCGGGCGACGGCTTCCATATAGTGAAGGCTTTTGTGCCCGCGCTCCACATTATACTCGATCAGGTACTCGATCAGCTCGGCGGACATGCCCAGGCCGTCATAGAAGTAGATGAGGGTCTGGATCTCGGTGAATGTCAGGGGCTTGGCCAGGTACTGCTCCGCCATATAGAGAAATTCCTTGACGGCGGCCTCCTCCTTGAGTTCGCTTAAGCGCTCGGGGGAGAGGACGGGGCGCGGAGCGGGGATGGCGGGCTTGGGCTGGACCTCCAGCGCCAGAGGCTTGGAGGGCTCCTCTTGCGCCGATGGCATCGCACTCTTTTGGCAGGGCGGGCCTTCTTCGGGGCCGGGACTGTTTAGCGGACCAGGGCTGTTTACCAAACCAGGACTGTTTACTAAACCAGAACTGTTTACCGGACCAGGATTGTTTACCGGACCAGGACTGTTTACCGGATCAGAACTGTTTACCGGAACAGGATTTTCTGCCGGGGCGGAAGAGGCTTTTTCGTCCGGAAGGATGAAGGAGACCGCATCCAGGGTGCCGTCGGGAAGGAGGCGGTAGGACATAAGGCCGTGATCCTTCCAGTAGCGGACGGCCCGGAGGACATCCTTCTCCGTGCACATCAGCGCATCGGCAGCCTCATCGACGGGAAGGGATGTCCGCCCGCCGGCGGCCTGGCGGAGAAGGAAGAGATAGACTTTAACAAAATCGCCGTTGGCGGCCGGCATAAACCGGTCGATAAAAGTGTTGGCGACGACCGTGACATCAAACAAAGCGCTTTTTTGAAAAGACAGTCCGGGCATGGGAGATCCTCCTCAATCCTGTCGGAGGCCTCCGGAGCGTTCCCGGTATGCCTGCCTTTTTGGGGCATGCCAGGGCTTAACGGCCGAGCAGATGGTCTCCGATCTTATAGACATCACCGGCGCCCATGGTGATCAGAAGATCCCCGGGACTCAGGCTGGACAGAAGAAAAGCTTCTATTTCATCAAAGGTGTCGAAATACTCGCATGCGGTTCCCTGCTCCTCGATCAGGCGTTTGATATCCAGGGAGCTTACGGTGTGGTCGTCGATCTCGCGCGCCGCATAGATGGGCGCAAGGACCACATGGTCCGCCCGGGAAAGCGCATGGGCAAAGTCGGGCAGGAAGCTTTTGGTACGCGAGTAGGTATGCGGCTGGAACACGCACCATATTTCCCGATGGGGATAGTTATGCGCGGCGGCCAGAGTGGCGGCTATTTCGGTGGGATGGTGGGCATAGTCGTCGATGATGACGGTCTCGCCGACCTTTCCCTTATATTCAAAGCGGCGTTCGGTCCCCTTAAAGGCGCCAAGGCCTTCGGCCATGGCCTCGGCCGGAATACCGAGGGAGGAGGCGGCAGCTATGGCGGCAAGGGCGTTCTGGACGTTGTGCGCGCCGGGAACATGAAGCTGGCAGGAAACAAAGGGAGAACCTGCCTTGAGAGCCGTAAACGAGGCGCAGCCCTCCTGGTCGAAGGCGACATCCGAGGCCGTAAAATCGGCGCCTTCTTTAGTGCCGTAGGTCAGGACATGGCAGGAGAGGGGAGCCGTCAGAGCTTCGGCCTCCTCGATGTCCGCGTTGATGACCAGGGTGCCCTCGGGGGGAAGGAGGGCGGCAAAGGCGGCAAAGGAAGAACGGATGTCGTCAATATTCTTGAAAAAGTCAAGATGGTCGGGCTCTATGTTCAGAATGATGCCCAGTGTCGGATGAAGGCTTAAAAAGCTGTTGGTGTATTCGCATGCTTCCGCCAGAAAGACCTCCGGTCCCCCGATGCGGATATTTCCGCCTATGACCGGGAGAATGCCGCCGATGCTGATGGTCGGGTCCTTGCGGGCGGCCAGGAGGATGCACGAGAGCATGGAGGTTGTGGTCGTCTTTCCGTGGGTGCCGGCTACGGCAATGCCAACGGGATAATTTTTCATCAGCTGTCCCAGAAGCTCGGCCCGGGTAAGCATGGGGACGCCTGCCGATACGGCGGCGGCGTATTCCGGGTTATCCGGATGGATGGCGGCGGTATAGACGACAAGATCTGTACCCGGCTTTATGTTGGAGGAACGCTGGCCGATATAGATCGTGGCGCCGCTTTTTGCCAGGTCATCGGTAAGAGGACTGGCCTTGGCGTCGGACCCGGATACGGAAAAGCCGCGTGAGAGCAGGACCTTGGCCAGGCCGCTCATGCTGATGCCGCCGATGCCGATAAAGTGAACGTGGATGGGATGTGAAAAATCAACCTGGTACATGTATTATTCTCCTGAATAAAACTGGCGTTATTTATATGGGTCATATTTAATAATTGCCGTAGGCAATTATTTTAGTGTAACTGCATATACCGCGGCACAAAATTATAATTGGCAGTTAAATCTGTTCGCGAGTATAGTCATGGCATATAGCGCGGCCGGGAATGGCAGCCGGCGGTCCCATACGCCCGCGGGTATAAATAAGGCCGTCAGAAATCGACAAAATTTTTTCGGGGATATTATAACCTGATTTTTTAAAATTGAAAAGGATTTCTTTAACGATTTACGGAGAGGAGAATAAAAAACGCTTTGGACAATAGAGATAAAAAAACATTATTTTTTTCTTTTTTTATTGTAAAAATGTTCTCTAATCGCGCAAATTGTGTTATAATTGTGACATGAAGTTTTAAGGGACATTGGAATATTCCAAGAAAACGAATCTGATGTTGCTATGTGACGTGATTTGTGTTATCATATTAAGAATGCGCCACGATATGATGACCCCCTGATCATGCGCAATGCCATAAAAGATCTGCTGATTATAAGATCTGCTAATATAAGAGGTGCTGATATGATTAAAAAAGAAATGATCGCTATGCTGCTGGCCGGGGGACAGGGCAGCCGTCTGGGAGTCCTTACGGAGAAGGTCGCGAAGCCTGCCGTGGCTTTCGGGGCAAAGTACCGCATCATCGATTTTCCTTTGAGTAACTGCATAAATTCCGGGATAGATACGGTGGGCGTCCTGACCCAGTATCAGCCCCTCAGGCTGAATACGCACATCGGCATCGGCATCCCCTGGGATCTGGACCGCAATGAAGGCGGCGTCACCGTTCTGCCTCCTTATGAAAAGAGCACCAGCAGCGAATGGTATACCGGTACGGCCAATGCCATCTTCCAGAACATGGACTATATGGAGCAGTACCATCCGGATTATGTGCTCATCCTCTCCGGCGACCACATCTACAAGATGGA
>CAMNNO010000121.1 GCA_946545475.1 uncultured Blautia sp. | reverse complement strand
ATATAGGCCGCCATTCATCCCACGACCCAAGGGTACGTGGGTTTTCTGGCGGATTTTTATAAAAAAATAAGGGGCCTAAAAGGCCCCTGCTGCCGCCTGAGCAGCTTGCAACAAACAAAAAATGGAAGGTACAGGGATCGAACCTGCGACCTTTCGCACGTCAAGCGAGCGCTCTCCCAGCTGAGCTAACCTTCCATGCGCTTATAATAACAGGTTTTATTCCATTTGTAAAGACCTAATTTTATATTTTTTTAAAAAATTTTGAAATGCAGTTACAGTTCCGTTTTCGGCCCTGAAACAGGCTCTTTTCGGGGAGATTTGCCCCGGGGGTTATTTTATCGCAGGGGCGGCGCAAGAAAATTATCGCCTTGCGGCGAGCGCCGCCCCGCGGTCGGGCAGGAGGGGAAGTTTCCCCTCCCGCTCGATCTGATCATGTTCTTACCCGATAGTGACTTTATCCAGCTTCCAGATATCGCGGACATATTCCTCAATGGTCCTGTCGGAGCTGAACTTGCCGCTGCAGGCCATGTTGAGGAGGGCCATCCTCGCCCAGCGCCTGGTGTCGCGGTAAGCCTCTTCCACCTTCTTCTGCGCCTCAATGTAGGAGCGGAAGTCCGCAAGGATGAAGTAGCGGTCTGCCCGGCCGCCGTTGTTGGTCAGCAGGGAATCGTACAGATCGCGGAACAGGTTGGTATCGCTGGAGAAGGTGCCGTTGATCAGCTGGTTCATGACCTGGCGGATCTCGGTGTCGGTGTTAAAGATCACGTGAGGATCGTAGCCGCCGTTGCGCTCGTAGTTGATGACCTCGTCGGAGGAGAGTCCAAAGATGAAGGCGTTATCGGCGCCGACCTCTTCCACGATCTCAACATTGGCGCCATCCATGGTGCCAAGGGTGGGAGCGCCGTTCAGCATGAACTTCATGTTGCCGGTACCGGAGGCTTCCTTGCTGGCGGTGGAGATCTGCTCGGATACGTCCGCGGCCGCAAAGATTATCTCGGCGTTGGATACCCGGTAGTTCTCGATGAAGATGACCTTGATCTTGCCCCCGATCGAGGCGTCGTTGTTGACCACGTCCGCCACGGAGTTGATGAGCTTGATGATCTTCTTCGCGGTATGGTAGCCGGCGGAAGCCTTGGCGCCAAAGATGAACGTCCTGGGATAGAAGTTCATCTCCGGGTGCTGCTTGATCTGGTTGTACAGATAGATGACATGCAGAATGTTGAGGAGCTGCCTCTTGTACTCATGGAGGCGCTTAACCTGCACGTCGAAGATGGAGTGGGGGTCCACTTCCACGTGGTTATGCTCTAAAATGTATTTGGCCAGTCTTTCCTTGTTGCGGTACTTGATGGTCATAAATTCCTGCAGAGCCTTGTCATCGTCTGCATACAGGGCCATCTTCTTAAGCTGGGGCAGATCAGTGATCCAGTCCGGGCCGATATGATCCGTGATCCACTGGGAAAGCAGCGGATTGCCGTGAAGAAGGAACCTTCTCTGGGTGATGCCGTTGGTCTTGTTGTTAAATTTCTCGGGCATCATCTCATAGAAGTCGCGGAGCTCCTGGTTCTTCAAGATCTCGGTGTGAAGGCGGGCCACGCCGTTGACCGAAAAGCCGGCCACGATGGCCAGGTGGGCCATCTTGATCTGGCCGTCGTAGATGATGGCCATTTTCTTGATCTTATCGTAATTGCCCGGATACTTGGCCTGGATCTCAAGGATAAAGCGGCGGTTGATCTCCTCGATGATCTGATAGATACGGGGCAGGAGGCGGGAGAAAAGATCCATGGGCCATTTCTCCAGAGCTTCGGACATGATCGTATGGTTGGTGTAGGCCACGCACTTTGTGGTAACTTCCCAGGCCTTGTCCCAGCCCAGCTCCTCCTCGTCGAGGAGAATACGCATCAGCTCGGCCACCGCGACGGTCGGGTGGGTGTCGTTCATCTGGAAGACGACCTTCTCATAGAGCTTGGTGATATCGCTGTGGTTTTTCTTATATTTTTCAATGGCTGTCTGAATGCTGGCGGAGACAAAGAAATACTGCTGTTTTAAGCGGAGCTCCTTGCCGGCGTAGTTATTGTCGTTCGGATAAAGGACATTGACGAGGTTCTTGGCCAGGTTTTCCTGCTCCATGGCCTCCATATAATTGCCCTTGTCAAAGGAATCCAGGCCGAAATCGACGATGGGCTCGGCATCCCAGATGCGCAGCGTGTTGACGATCTGGTTGTTGTAGCCGACGATGGGCATATCATAGGGAATCGCCAGAACCGAGCGGTAGCCCTCATGGATGTATTTGTTCTCCTGCTTGACCGGGTCCCACTCCACGCGCACGCCGCCGCCGAAGTGGACTTCCTTAGCGTATTCGGGGCGCTTGAACTCGAAGGGATAGCCGTTTTTCAGCCAGTTATCCGGCTTTTCCTCCTGATAGCCGTCAACGATCTTCTGCTTGAACATGCCGTAGTGATAGCGGATGCCGCAGCCGTAGGCGCTGTAGCCTAATGTAGCCAGGGAATCCAGGAAGCAGGCGGCAAGTCTTCCGAGGCCGCCGTTGCCAAGAGCCGGGTCCGGTTCCCGGTCTTCCAGGGCGTTAAGGTCGATCCCCAGCTCTTCCAGGGCTGCCTTGACCTCGCCGTAGGCGCCGAGGTTGATCAGGTTGTTGCCAAGGGCGCGGCCCATGAGAAATTCCATGGACATATAGTAGACGGTCTTGGGATCCTGCTTGTCATAGGCGTTCTGGGTGAGGAACCAGTTGTCCATGATGACATCCTTAACGGTGGCGCTGACCGCCTGGAAGAGCTGTTCCTTTGTCGCCTCTTCCAGTGTCTGCCTGAAAAGGGATTTCAGGTTATCCTTCACGCTGTCAATAAAGTTGTCTTTTTTGAACAGTTCATATACCATTCATTTTCCTCCTGTCTGGGGTGGGTACTTTATGAGTTTCTGCCGTCGCTCGTGCGGCCTGTCATGTCCTTAAGGGGCAGAGGGGGAGAACCCCCTCCTGCCCGGTCCAGATATTTTAGATTCAGATTTTTTTAAATTCAGATTTTTTTAAATTCAGATTTTTTCAACGCCCAGGGTAACGTCCTCGCCGTTGATGTTCCACTCCTTGCTGTAGCTGCCGCCGGTCTGTCCGTAGACAAAGGCATCGCACAGCACGTCGTGGCCGACCTCGGACTCGTTCTCTTTCAGGATCGTTTCGATCTTTTCGTTGCCGGAGATATAGATCCGGATGCGGTCCATCACCTCAAAGCCGGCTTCCTTGCGGGAGGTCTGGACCTTGCTGATGATCTCGCGCACATATCCTTCCGTGATGAGCTCCGGCGTCAGGTTGGTATCGAGCACCACCGACACATCCCCGTAGGACTCGCTCACGAAGCCTTCGGTCTTGGCCGTTTCAATAAGGAGATCCTCCTCCAGGAGGGCCACGTCCTCGCCGTTGATGTCAAGGTGCAGGACGCCGTCCGCGCGAAGGGACTGCATGGCCTTGGACCCGTCGATATCTGTGAGGGCCGTCCGGATGCCGTTAAGGAGCTTGCCGTACTTGGGCCCTACCGTGCGAAGATTGGGCTTGAAGCTGTACGAGATAAAGGATTCCACATCGTCCGTGAAGAGGACTTCCTTCACGTTCAGCTCGTCCGCGATGATATCCGTGAAGAAGCTGTCCATGGTCCTCTCCGCCTTGACATACATCCGGGCGATGGGCTGGCGGTTCTTGATATTGGCGGTGTTGCGGGCAGCGCGGCCAAGGACCACCACATCCAGGACCTCCTTCATGTTGGCTTCCAGGTCGGCATCGATCCACTCTTCCTTTACCTTCGGGAAGTCGCACAGATGGATGCTCTCAGGAGCGCTCTTGTCAACGGAGGCCACCAGGTTCTGGTAAATGCTCTCGGTCATGAAGGGGATCATGGGGGCCGCGGCCTTGCAGATCTCCACCAGGGCCGTATAGAGGGTCATGTAGGCGTTGATCTTATCCTGGGCCATGCCCTTCGCCCAGAAACGCTCGCGGCTGCGGCGGACATACCAGTTGCTCATGTCGTCCACAAACTCCTGGAGGGCGCGGGCGCTCTCCGGGATCTTGTAGGCCTCAAGGTCCTCGTCCACGGTCTTGATGGTGGAATACAGCTTCGAGAGGAGCCACTTGTCCATAACCGGAAGCTTGTCGTATTCCAGGCTGTACTGGGTTGCGTCAAAGCCGTCGATGTTGGCATACAATACAAAGAAGGCATAGGTATTCCACAGCGTGCTCATGAACTTGCGCTGGCCTTCCACAACGGCCTTCCCGTGGAAGCGGTTGGGGAGCCAGGGTGCGCTGTTGATATAGAAATACCAGCGGATGGCGTCGGCGCCGAAGGTCCTTAGGGCGTCAAACGGGTCAACGGCATTTCCTTTGGATTTGCTCATCTTCTGGCCGTTCTCATCCTGGACATGGCCGAGGACGATAACGTTCTCATAGCAGGACTTGTTGAACAGGAGCGTCGATTCCGCCAGCAGGGAGTAGAACCATCCTCTTGTCTGGTCCACGGCCTCGGAGATAAACTGGGCCGGGAACTGCTGCTCAAAAAGGTCCTTGTTTTCAAAAGGATAGTGGTGCTGGGCAAAGGGCATGGCGCCCGAGTCGAACCAGCAGTCGATGACCTCCGGAACCCGGTGCATGGTCTTGCCGCACTCGGGGCACGTTAAGGTGATCTCGTCAATGTAGGGACGGTGGAGCTCAACGGTCTTGGCTTTCTCGTTGCCGGACAGGTCATACAGCTCCTGGCGGCTTCCCACGGAATGCATGTGGCCGCACTCCTCGCACTCCCAGATGTTAAGGGGCGTTCCCCAGTAGCGGTTGCGGGAGATGCCCCAGTCCTGGACATTTTCCAGCCAGTCGCCGAAGCGGCCCTTTCCGATGCTCTCGGGGATCCAGTGGATGGTGTTGTTGTTGCGGATCAGGTCGTCCTTCACGGCCGTCATCTTAATGAACCAGGATTCCCGGGCATAATAGATGAGGGGCGTATCGCAGCGCCAGCAGTGGGGATAGTCGTGCTCGAACTTCGGCGCCGCGAAAAGGCGGCCATCCTTGCCCATATCTTCCAGGATCATGGGATCGGCCTTCTTGACAAAGACCCCGGCGTAGGGCGTCTCGGCCGTCATGTTGCCCTTGCCGTCGACAAACTGGACGAACGGCATATCATATTTCTGGCAGACGCGGTTATCATCCTCACCGAAGGCGGGGGCGATATGGACAATGCCGGTACCGTCGGCCATGGTGACGTAGTTATCACAGACCACATAGTGGGCTTTCTTCTTCTGCTTGGCCACAGCGTCCCCGGCGCAGGCAAAGAGGGGCTCATACTCCCGGTATTCCAGCTCCTTGCCGGTGAAGGTCTCAAGGATGGTGTAGGCGGGCGTATCCTCGCTTCCCAGCTTTCCGAGGACCGTGTCCAGAAGAGCCTTTGCCATATAGTAGGTGTAGCCGTCGGCGGCCTTTACCTTGCAGTAGGCCTCCTCCGGATTGACGCAGAGGGCCAGGTTGGAGGGAAGGGTCCAGGGGGTGGTGGTCCAGGCCAGGAAGTAGGCATCCTCGCCCTTAGCCTTGAAGCGGACGATGGCGGAGCGCTCCTTAATGGTCTTGTAGCCCTGGGAAACCTCCTGGGCGGAAAGGGGGGTGCCGCACCTCGGGCAGTAGGGGACGATCTTGAAGCCTTTGTAGAGAAGGCCCTTGTTCCAGATCTCCTTAAGAGCCCACCATTCGGATTCGATGTAGTCGTCCTCATAGGTGACATAGGGGTGCTCCATGTCGGCCCAGAAGCCGACGGTGGAGGAAAAGTCCTCCCACATGCTCTTATATTTCCAGACGCTTTCCTTACACTTTTTAATGAAGGGTTCCATGCCGTAGGCTTCAATCTGGTCCTTGCCGTCAAGGCCCAGGGCCTTTTCCACCTCAAGCTCCACGGGGAGGCCGTGGGTATCCCATCCGGCCTTGCGGGGAACCATATAGCCCTTCATGGTGCGGTAGCGGGGGATCATATCCTTGATGACGCGGGTCAGCACATGCCCGATGTGGGGCTTGCCATTGGCCGTTGGCGGACCGTCGTAAAAGGTATAGGTTTCACAGCCCTTACGGTTTTCCATACTTTTTTCAAAGATATGGTTCTCCTTCCAGAATTCCTCAACCTTTTTTTCTCTCTCGACGAAGTTGAGGTCTGCGTCTACTTTCTGATACACGCCTCTATTCCTCCTGTTTTTTAGTGGTTATTGTTATATATTCCTGATGCTATATTCCTGATGCCTGGCAGTGCGGGGCCATGACAGGAGCCCGCAAAAAAAAATCGCCCTTGTAAAAGGACGAAACAGCTTAAGGCTCCGCAATACCACCATTTACCTTGCACAGGGACACATGGCGCTGCGCCTGCTTCCCGATACATGTTCCCGGTAACGGGGGAAAGCCGCCGGACATTACAAGGAACGGGGCCTATGGGGCCGCGCGCTTCCCTTCACATCCGGTGCTCCGGAGCGATCTTCCCCTGCGCCTACTGTCGCCGGGCTTTCACCGCCCCCGGCTCGCTTTGGATCTCGCCCGCAGGATACTGTCTCCTTCACCGCATTTTGCTATTGGAATTTTGTCTATTATAGGTTCATCTATTCCGAATTGTCAAGCCCTTTTTCTTCATAAAATCTTAATGTCTTTCCCGCTTGGAAGTTAAGGAACATATGCTTATAATAAGCATCAAGAGATCTCTTATACTCGCGGGCGGATTTCATTGCCGGCTGCAATTTTCCGCCGCGGTATATGCAGTTATACTAGAATAATTGCCTCCGGCAATTATTAAGTGTAACTAGGATATACGGAGGACATTATGACGAATATACTGATCTGCGATGATGAAAAAGATATCGTTTCTGCCCTGGAAATTTACCTGCAGGGAGAGGGGTATGGCATCTTTAAAGCCTACAGCGGGATCGAGGCTCTGGAGGTGTTAAAAGAGGAGGAAGTCCACCTTATTTTGCTGGACATCATGATGCCCAAAATGGACGGCATAACCGCCCTGTCCAAGATCCGGCAGTTTTCCAATGTGCCGGTCATCTTCCTCTCCGCCAGGGGAGAGGATACCGATAAGATCCTGGGCCTTAATATCGGCGCCGACGACTATATCACCAAGCCCTTTAATCCGGTGGAGCTGAGCGCCCGCGTGCGCTCCCACCTTCGCCGTTATCTTAAGCTCGGCAGCCATCCCGCCATGGAAGGAAGCCTGTCTCTTGGCGGCATTGAGCTTAACGACAGGACAAAAACCGTTACCCTGGACGGCGAAAATGTCAGCCTTACCCGGACGGAATTTGACATCCTCCGGCTCCTCATGGCAAGCCCCGGAACGGTCTTCTCTCCCAGAGATATCTACCGGGCTGTCTGGAAGGAGGACCCTTACGGAACGGAAAATATCGTCGCTGTCCATATCCGCCATCTGCGGGAAAAGCTGGAATACAACCCGGCCGAGCCGCGCTACCTTAAAGCGGTCTGGGGGCATGGCTACAAGATCGAGCACTGAGGCGCGGTAAATTCATCTTACATAAATAAATTCATCTTACATAAATAAATTCATCTTACATAAAAAGGAGGTTACACACATGAGGCAATATTATGACAAAACCTGGGCTAAGGTCCTCGCATCCTTCCTGTGCGTGGCCGGAGGCCTTCTTATCGCCGTTTTCTTTTCGTTCCGGATACTCATGCTGGAGGTCGGGAACTCGTATGATTTCAGAAGTCCCGAAAGCGCCAGGGCGACCCTTTACCGCTATGCCGGCGACAACACGGCGGCCATCATTTTATCCGCCTACACGCAGACAGGCGATCTTGGGCTTGGTCTCAGGAGGGCTCATACGGATAACATCGACTTTGCCATCGTCTCTTCCGCGGAGCCCAAGTTTTCGGATATCGACCTCCTGTACAGCTCATCCGATGGATTTTCTCCCGGAGAGGGGGACTATGACTATGTCTTTGAGGGCGGGACTGGCCCGAATGACCGCTATTACTATTCCAGCAGCAATAATCTGCCGGCCCTCATAAGGGCGGGACATCCTTACGCCTATACGCCTTATTATGCCCAGACGGAAGAACCCTCGCAAGGCGAAGCGCCACAGGAGCAGCTTTTTTTCTTCTACCGGGTAAAACAGCCGCTTCCCAACCAGGATCCAGGAGATGTTTTCCGGCAGGCCGAAAAATGGGCTTCGGTTTTATATACCGGCAACCGGTTTTTGATACCGGCCGTCTGCCTTGGCCTCATCATGATGGCCTTTTCGGCCTTCTTCCTTGTTAAGGCCGCGGGAAGGCGGGAAGGGAAGGAAGGCATATCCTTGCGCTTTACCGACAGCATGCCTTTTGAGGTCCTGTTCCTCCTTTGCCTGGGTATCCTGGGATTTTCCCTGATCTTTGGATTATCAATGGCCGGACAGTTCGGGCACGATTCGACCGCCTTTGTCGCTTTTGGCGGAGGCCTTGCGGGCGCGGCCATTATTCTGGACGGCCTGCTGCTTCTGACCAGCTTTTCCGTGAGGATAAAATCCCACACGTTTACGGCTCATTCCCTGGTCGGCAAGCTGTTTTCGCCTTATCGGCATCTGGTTTCCATGTATAAAGAAAATACGTCGCTGTTTACCCGGACGGCTCTCTTTCTGTTTGCCCTGTTTATCCTGCAGTTCGCCGTGATGATAGGCACCAGCTATTCCGGGGGCCTGACAAAGCTGAAGGTCATCCTGTTCCTGATCTATAAAGTCCTGGAAACCGGCTTTGTCCTGTGGTGTGTCCTGCAGATGAGCCGCATCGACCGGGGCGTTAAAAGCCTTGTCGCAGGGGAAAATGACAAGCCCATCGATACCGCGGGCCTTTCCGGCCCGTTTAAGGAGCACGCATGCCATCTTAACCGCATAGGCGAGGGCATCACGGCCGCCATAGACAAGCAGATGAGGAGCGAGCGCATGAAAACGGAGCTGGTCGCCAACGTTACCCACGACATCAAGACCCCCCTGACCTCCATCATCAATTATGTGGATCTTCTGGACAAGGAGGAGCTGTCCTCCGAGAAGGCCGCCTCCTATGTCGATGTCCTAAAGCGCCAGAGCGCCAAGCTGAAAAAGCTGGTGGATGACCTGATGGACGCCTCCAAGGCGTCCACGGGAAACCTGGAGCTCAAGATGGAAAGCTGCAGCGCTGCGGTCCTCATTGCCCAGGCTATGGGCGAGTTTGAGGACCGGTTTAAGGCGAACGCCCTCACCCCGGTCATCGCGGATATCCCGGAAAACCTTTCCCTTCTCTGCGACAGCCGCTATATCTGGCGCATCCTGGATAACCTGCTGTCCAATATCGTCAAATACAGCCTTCCCGGCACCCGGGTCTATTTAGACGCCTCTGCCCGGGAGGAGCGGGTCGCCCTGACCTTTAAAAACATCTCCCGCGACCCCATAAACGTTTCCGGGGATGAGCTTACAGAGCGCTTTGTCCGGGGCGACGCTTCCCGCAATACCGAGGGGAGCGGCCTTGGCCTTACCATAGCCGGCAGCCTGGCCGCCCTGATGGACGGCGATATGGCCGTCGCCGTGGACGGCGACCTTTTTAAGGTCACGCTGTCCTTCCGGAAGGGATGAGCCTCTTTGCAAGGCCACGCTGTCCTTCCGGAAGGGATGAGCCTCTTTGCAAGGCCACGCTGTCCTTCCG
>CAMNNO010000120.1 GCA_946545475.1 uncultured Blautia sp. | reverse complement strand
ATAGGATAAGCGCGAGGGGCGCTATTTTTCTATGATGGTTGCGGAAGTTGTTGTCGATATTACGCACGAGAAGCTGGATAAAAGCTTTTCTTACCTGGTCCCGCCCTCTCTTGAGGCCGGAGCCGCTCCGGGGATGGCTGTCCGTATTCCTTTTGGAAAGGGAAACCGCGAAATAAAGGGCTACATCCTCTCCGTGTCCGATAAGACGGACGTTGAACCGGGAAAGCTGAAATCGATACTGTCGCTGGAAAATACGGAGGAGAGCGTCGATTCCCGCCTGATCGCCCTGGCTTCCTATATCAAAGAGCACTACGGCGGCACCATGGTCCAGGCGATGAAGACAGTCTTCCCGGTCCGGGAGAAGGTGAAGGACAAGGAGGCCAGGACGCTCCGCCTGACGGATGAAGAGAGGGCGCGGGAATACCTGGAGGTAGCCAGGAAGAAGCATTATGCGGCCCGGGAGCGCCTTCTCTGCGCGCTCCTTGAGGCGGAAGGCTTCTGCCTGGATGCGGCAAAGGCCCGGCAAGCGGGCGCAGCGTCCGACGACGCGGTTTCCTTTCTGGAAAAGGAAGGGATACTTAAGAAGGAGAGCCGCAGGGCCTACCGGGAAGCCTGGCCGGGAACGGCGGGAGGCGGGAAGAGGACGCCGCCCTCGGAGGACGACGCTCTGACGCCGGAGCAGGCAAAGGCCCTGTCCGAGATCCAGGAGGAGTGGGAAGGGGGCGCGGGACGCCCCGTGCTGCTCCACGGCGTTACCGGAAGCGGAAAGACCCACCTGTACATGGAGCTTATCCGCCGCACGGTGGAACAGGGTCGGCAGGTTATTGTCCTTATCCCGGAAATCTCCCTGACCTACCAGACAGTCACCCGGTTTGAGGCCAGGTTCGGGGAGCAGGTGTCCGTGGTCAACTCCCGCCTGTCCGCCGGCGCGCGCTATGACCAGTTCTGCCGGGCGAGGAAGGGAGAAATTTCGATCATGGTGGGGCCAAGATCCTGTTTGTTCACACCATTTTCAAATCTTGGTCTTATTATTATCGATGAGGAACACGAGCCGGCCTACAAAGGGGATATGACGCCGCGCTATCACGCCCGCGAGACGGCCATCGCCCGGGCCGGCATGGAAGGCGCCCGGGTGCTCCTGGGGTCGGCAACGCCGTCCCTGGAGGCCTACAGGCGGGCCCTTATGGGCACATACCGGCTGGTGCGGCTGGCGGGAAGATACGAGGGGCGCTCCCTGGCGCAGGTTTCCGTGACGGACCTCCGCGCGGAGCTTATGGCGGGCAACCGCTCGCTTTTCGGGCGGGAGCTTAAACGGGAGCTTTCCTCCTGCCTCTCCTCGGGGCATCAGGCCATGCTGTTTCTGAACCGCAGGGGATACGCCTCCTTCATGACATGCCGCTCCTGCGGGTATGTGGCCAAGTGCCGGCACTGCGATGTGTCGCTCTCCTTTCATATGAACGGCAGGCTCATCTGCCATTACTGCGGCTACCAGGAGGATAGCCCGCAGTCCTGCCCTTCCTGCCATTCCCCGTACTTTGGCGGGATGAGGGCGGGGACCGAGCAGGTGGAGGCGGCGGTCAAGAAGATTCTGCCCTCTGCCCGGGTCATGAGGATGGATTTTGACACGACCCGGAAAAAGGGCAGCTATGAGGAGATACTTTCGGCTTTCAGCCGCCATGAAGCCGATATCCTGGTCGGAACCCAGATGATCGTTAAGGGACACGATTTTCCCGATGTCACGCTGGTCGGGGTCCTGGCCGCCGACTTATCGCTGTCGGAATCGGATTTCCGCTGCGCGGAGCGCACATTTCAGCTCCTTACCCAGGCGGTGGGGCGCTCCGGCAGGGGAGCGGAGGGGGGAAAGGCCATCATTCAGACCTACCATCCCGAGCATTACGCGATCACATGCGCGTCCTCGCAGGATTACGAGGCCTTTTACCGGGAGGAGATGTCCTACCGGGAGCTCATGGACTATCCGCCGGCGGCGGCTATGCTGGTCATTCTGGGCAGCAGCCGCGATGAGGAAAAGCTTAAGGAGGCCATGCACTATCTGGCCCTGTTCATCCGGAGGATATGTCCGGCGGATAAGGCGTCCCTGATCGGCCCGGCGCCCCTGCCGGTGGGAAAGATAAAGGACGCGTACCGGCAGAGCATCCGCGTAAGGACGCGGAAGGAGGAGGCGCTGCTCAGGATACGGGAGCTGGCCGAGCGCTATATCGCCCTGAATATGGGCTTTCAGGATATTTTTATACAATTTGATATGGAGTAAAGTATAGTAAACGAATAAAACGCTTGCGTTTTGATTCGTTTACTGCGCCGAATTTTCGCTGCTTTAGCGGACACATTTCCGCTGAAAATTCGTGCGCATACTATATTTTTGTTTTGGTTGAAAGAAAGGGGAAAGCAATGGCTTTACGAGAGATAAGAACAGAAGGCGATCCGGTCCTTAATAAGGTCTGCCGGCCGATCACAGAGGTGACGCCCCGCATCCGGGAGCTGGCCGCTGACATGCTGGAAACGATGAATTTTGCCGAGGGCGTGGGCCTGGCGGCTCCGCAGGTCGGGATACTCCGGCGGCTGGTGGTTATCGACATCGGCGAGGGAGGGCCTGGCCCCCTTGTCCTCATTAACCCGGAGATCTGCGAGAGCAGCGGTTCCCAGACGGGCGACGAGGGATGCCTGTCGGTTCCCGGCATGGCCGGGGCCGTAACGCGGCCGAACTATGTCAAGGTGAAAGCCAGGAATCTTGACTTTGAGGAGATCGAGGTGGAGGGCGAGGGCCTTCTGGCGCGGGCGCTCTGCCACGAGCTGGACCATCTGGACGGGAAGCTTTACGTCAGCCTGGTGGAAGGAGAACTGCATCCGGCGGATGCCCAGGAGGACGAGGACGGCAACGAATAAAGGATAAGGTGAGACTATGCCGGAAGAGAAAAAAATAATATTCATGGGAACGCCCTCCTTCGCGGTTGGCTGCCTCACCGCCCTTTACGAGGCAGGCTACAAGATCGTGGGCGTCGTGACGCAGCCGGATAAGCCAAAGGGCAGGAGCAAGGCGCTCTGCCCCTCGCCCGTTAAGGAGGAGGCTCTGCGCCTGGGGCTGCCGCTCTTTCAGCCGCAGCGGGTGCGCGATGAAGAATTTTTTAAGGAGATAGCCCCCCTTGCCCCGGATATGATCGTGGTGGCAGCCTTCGGACAGATCATTCCCAGGCGCATCCTTGACCTGCCGCCCTTTGGCTGTATTAATGTCCATGCCTCGCTCCTGCCCAGATACCGGGGCGCCGCGCCCATCCAGCAGGCGATCATGGACGGGGAAAAAGAGACCGGCGTAACGATCATGCGCATGAACGAAGGGCTGGATACCGGGGATATGATCTCCCAGGAGGCCATTGCCCTGAACGGGAGGGAAACCGGCGAGAGCCTGTTCGATACCCTCTCATCGCTGGGGGCTTCTCTCCTTTGCAAAACGCTCCCGTCCATATTTGACGGAACGGCTGTCTATACGCCCCAGCCCGCCCAAAGCCCAACCCCCTACGCGGCCATGATCCGAAAGGAGACCGGGCATCTTGACTTTGCAAAAGACGCTTTCACCGTGCACCGCCTCATCCGGGCGCTCTCATCCCAGCCCGGCGCCTATACCTATCTGGACGGAAAAGTCCTTAAGATCCTGGGCGCCAAGGCTCTCCCCTCCCTTCCGGGAAGAACGGGGGACGAAGAGCCGGGGCGGATCGTCCTTGTCTCAAAGCACGGCATAACCGTGGCCTGCGGCGAGGGATACCTGGAGCTCACCGATGTGCAGCTGGCCGGAAAGAAGCGGATGGACGCGGGCGCTTTTCTCAGGGGTTATCACCTGGAAGAGGGCATGAAGCTGGGAGAGTGAGCGCGCAGCGAATGCAGAGATTATGGAGGACATGAATGTGACAAATACTTCAGGCACTCGGGAACTGGCCCTTAAGATCCTCCTTATGGTGGAGGAAGGAGCCAACAGTCATACCGCGTTAAGCCAGGTGCTTCAAAAATATCAGTACCTTCCCAAGCAGGACCGCTCGTTCATTACCCGGCTGTGCGAGGGAACCCTGGAATACCAGATCCAGCTGGATCATATCTTAAATCAGTATTCCAGCGTGCCGGTCAGCAAGATGAAGCCGGTGATCCGCCTTCTTCTCAGGATGGGCGTTTATCAGCTGATCTATCTGGACAGCGTGCCGGACAGCGCTGTGGTCAACGAGGCGGTCAAGCTGACCCAGGCCAGGGGCTTTTATAATTTAAAGGCTTTTGTTAACGGCGTGCTGCGGTCCGTCGCCCGGGAAAAAGACAACCTGCCCTTCCCTTCCCGGGAAGAAAACCTGACCGCTTACCTTTCGATCCGCTACTCCATGCCGGAAATCCTGGTGGAGCGCTTTCTGGCCGCCTACGGCGAGGATGTGACCGAAAAGATGCTTTCCGCCTTCCTCGAGGAACCGCCGACCACGGTCCGGGTCAGATGCCCGGGCCGGGACCTTAAGATGGTCAAGGCCGTAAGGGAGAGCCTTGAGAGCCAGGGCGTCCGTGTGGAGGAGGCCCCTTACCTTCCCTATGCCTTTAAGATCAGCAACTATGACCACCTTATGGCCCTGGACGCCTTCGTGAAGGGGCAGATCCAGGTCCAGGATGTCAGCTCCATGCTGGTGGCGGAGGTGGCCGCCCCCAAAAAGGGCGATCTGGTGATCGACCTCTGCGCGGCCCCCGGCGGGAAGAGCATCCATCTGGGCGACATGATGGACGGCTTTGGCTTCGTGGACGCGAGGGATATCAGTCAGAAAAAGGTTTCCCTTATCGAAGAAAATATAAGGCGGGCCGGGATCATCAATGTCCAGGCAAGGGTCCAGGACGCTACGGTGTTTGACCCGGCCTCGGAGTGCAAGGCGGATATCGTTATCGCGGACCTGCCGTGCTCCGGCTATGGCGTGCTGGCCAAAAAACCGGACATCAAAGCCAGGGTATCCCAATCCGCCCAGGAAGAGATCGTCCGGCTGCAGAGGCAGATCCTGTCGGTCGGCGCCGAATATGTCAAGTCGCGGGGGTGCCTGGTTTACAGCACCTGCACCATCGCGAAGGAAGAGAACGAAGAAAACATGCTCTGGTTCCTGAACAATTTCCCCTTCCGGCTGGAGAGCATTGATGAGTACCTTCCCGAGGAGCTCCGCCAGGAGAGCACGTCCCTTGGCTATCTGCAGCTTTTGCCGGGCGTGCATGGGACCGACGGGTTCTTTATAGCTAAGTTTCGAAGGAAATAGGCGGGGGAGGACAAGTGGCAAAAGATATCAAATCCATGACACTTAAGGAGCTTGGCGAGCTGATGGCCGCCCTTGGGGAAAAGCCTTACCGGGCCAGGCAGGTCTTTGGCTGGCTCCACGAAAAAAAGGCGGTTTCCTACGAGGATATGACAAACCTGCCCATATCCCTCCGGGAAAAGCTTGGCGCCTATCCCATAACCGTCCTGGAAAAGGTTGCGGTACAGACATCCGAGAAGGACGGCACGCAGAAATATCTCTTCCGCCTTCAGGACGGCAATGTGATCGAGAGCGTGCGGATGCGCTACCACTACGGGGACTCCGTCTGCATATCATCCCAGGTCGGCTGCCGGATGGGCTGCCGCTTCTGCGCCTCAACGCTGGGAGGGCTGGTGAGGAACCTTCTTCCCTCCGAAATGCTGGAGCAGATATACCGGATAGAGGAGGAGACGAAGGAGAGGGTAAGCCATGTGGTGGTTATGGGCTCCGGGGAGCCCATGGATAACTACGACAACCTGCTCACCTTTCTGCGCCTCATCACGGCGGAGGAGGGCCACAACCTGAGCCAGAGGAATATAACGGTCTCCACCTGCGGCATTGTGCCGGGGATACGTGCCCTTATGAAGGAAAAGCTCCAGCTGGTGCTGGCCCTCTCCCTTCATGCGCCCACCGACGAAAAGCGCCGGCTCCTTATGCCGATCGCGGCCAAATATCCCCTGGACGAGGTGCTGTCGGCCTGCCAGGAATATTATGAGGAGACAGGCCGGAGAGTAACCTTTGAGTACAGCCTGGTCGCCGGACAGAATGACACCGATGAGGACGCCGCTCTTCTGGCCAGGCGCCTTAAGCCGCTTAAGGGCCATATCAACCTGATCCCGGTGAACCCTGTGGCGGAACGGGACAAAATCCGGCGGCCCAGGCGCTCCGATGTTGAGAAATTTAAAATAAAACTTGAAAAATACGGAATTAATGTTACTATAAGAAGGGAAATGGGCACAGATATTGACGGCGCATGTGGGCAGCTGCGGCGGCGCTACATGGCGGATGGTCCTGTCGTGCCCTGACACCAAAGAGCAGGAAAGAGTGAAGCGACATGAAGTTTTTTTCGGTTACAGACGTCGGAAAAAAGAGAGACATGAATCAGGATTATGTGTTTGCCTCTATGGATCCGGTGGGCAATCTTCCTAATCTCTTTATAGTAGCCGACGGTATGGGCGGCCATAATGCCGGGGATTACGCATCTTCCCACGGCGTACAGACCCTGGTGGAGGAGGTCCGCCAGGATGCTAACTACAACCCCATAAAGGTTATCCGCCACGGGCTGGAAAAAGCGAATGCCGCAATTCGGGAGAAGGCCAGCGGCGGCGGAGGCTTTGAGGGGATGGGGACCACCATGGTGGTGGCGACCATTGTCGGCCAGTATGTTTATGTGGCCAATATCGGCGACAGCCGCCTTTATATCATAGAACACAGGATACACCAAGTCACAAGGGACCATTCCCTGGTCCAGGAAATGGTCAGGATGGGGGAGCTCAATGCCGAGGAGGCCCGCACCCACCCCAAAAAGAATATCATTACAAGAGCACTGGGGGCAGAAAGAACTGTCGATGTGGATTTTTTCGATATGAAGCTTGAGAGCGGCAGCATTATCCTGATGTGTTCGGACGGGCTTTGCAATATGGTCGAAGATAAGCGGATCGAAGAGATCATCCTCTCGGACGGCATGGACTTAACGGAAAAAGGGAATGCCCTGATCCGCGAGGCTAATGAGAATGGCGGAAAAGACAATATTGCGGTCGTGTTGATAGAACCATTTGCGAATGAGGTGGAAGCATGTTGAAAACGGGAATGATGATAGCGGAACGCTACGAGATATTGGGTAAAATCGGCACTGGCGGGATGGCGGAGGTTTACAAGGCAAAGGATCATAAGCTGAACCGGTTTGTGGCTGTCAAAATCCTGAAGCAGGAATTTCGCGAGGATACCACTTTTATCAAAAAGTTCAAGAGTGAGGCCCAGGCCGCTGCAGGCCTGACCCATCCGAACATCGTCAATGTCTTTGATGTCGGAGAGGACGAAGGGATCCACTATATCGTCATGGAACTCATTGACGGTATCACCTTAAAGGAATATATCTCCAAAAAGGGCAAGCTTTCCATTAAGGAAGCCACCAGCATTGCCATTCAGGTCTCCATGGGGCTGGAAGCGGCGCATAACCACAAGATCGTCCACAGGGATGTGAAACCGCAGAATATCATCATCTCTACGGATGGCAAGGTCAAGGTTACGGATTTCGGCATTGCCAGGGGAGCCAATTCCAACACCATAAGCTCAAATGTCATGGGCTCCGTTCACTACAGCTCTCCGGAGCAGGTCCGGGGCGGCTACAGCGATGAGAAGAGCGACATCTATTCCCTCGGCATCACCATCTATGAGATGGTGACGGGGCGGGTCCCCTTTGACGGCGAGAGCACGGTGGCCATTGCCATCAAGCATCTCCAGGAGGAGATGGTCCCGCCGAGCGCCTACGCGCCGGAGCTTCCGTTCAGCCTGGAGCAGATCATAACCAAGTGTACGCAGAAGAGCGTGGACCGCCGTTACAACAACATGGAAGAGGTCATCGCGGATCTTAAGCATTCCCTCATCGATCCCCAGGGCACCTTTGTCAAAATGGACCCCCCGGCCGGGGGAAGTACCCATACCTTCACGGAGCAGGACCTTCGGGATATCCGGAGTACGTCCAAAAAGGATTATTCTCAGGACGAGCAGGCACCCGAGGCGGAAAAGCCCGGGGAAAACGCCAAAACGCGTTCCCGCCTGCCGGGGAAGCTTCCGTTTTTCGGAAGAGGCAAGTCAAAGGAGAGCGCCCCGGAGGATGCCGGCGATAAAAAGAACACGGGCAGGAGCCTGCCGGATGATGAGGCTGGTGCCTCTTACAAGGAAGGCGACGAAGGCTCCCAGGGCGAGGGTGATGCGGCTTCTGGAGCGCAGGACTGGCGTGCATCATCGGAAAAGCGCGAGGAAGGCGCTTCCTCCTCCGGCAAAGCCGGGCAGTCTTATGATGTGAAAGAAGCATCCTATAAAGAAGCATCCTATAAAGAAGCATCTTATAAAGACGCATCTTATAAAGACGCATCCTATCAGGAACGCGGCGGCGATAACGGGAATGGCGAAGGCCAGAGAGCTCAGAAGAAAGCTAAGAAGAATACAGCCGCCGACGGCACGGACGCGGGCAGGCACCTGCGCCAGCCGGTAAGCCGGAGCGTTACCATCCTCTTTCTGGTGCTCGGCGCGCTGATCCTTCTGGCGGCCATCTTCTTTATCGGCAAAGCCGCGGGGCTTATCCAGATCGGCGATGTCGACGCGGTGCCCCAGCCCTCCGGCCAGGATACCACAGCCACGGCCAGGAGCACGGAGATGATGGTCGAGGTCCCGAACCTTGTCGGATATACGGAGGAAGAAGCCCTCAATTATGTCAAGGATATGCATATCGGCATCCAGATGGGAAGCGAGGAAGCCTCGTCGCTTGCCCAGGGCCTGATCAGTTCCCAGAGCCCGGCGGCGGGTACCCAGGCGGCCGAATATTCGATCATCTCTTACAATATCAGCAAGGGCTCCGCGGATATTGAAGTTCCGTCCACGGCCGGCTTAAAGGACTATGAGGCCAAAAAGCTTCTGGAGGACCTGGGCCTTAATGTTGACATGCAAAAAGCCTACAGCCCGCTGGATGATGACGGCTTTGCCTACTTTGATCCCGGCTACGTGTATTATACCGATCCGGAAGAAGGCGAGACCCTTCACGTGGGCGATACGATCACTCTGGTCATCAGCCGCGGCAAGGACTGGGGAGAATACGCCGAGGTGCCGGACGTTGTCAATATGACCCTGGATGAGGCTCTGGTGAGCCTCGGCAAGTGGATCGATGTCCGCACGGAGGAGCAGGCCAGCGATACGGTACCGGCGGGTACGGTCATTGCCCAGAGCCTTGACGGCGGAGAGATCGCCGACCCGGATAACCCGATCACCCTGACCGTGAGTAGCGGCAGCCAGGCGGGAACGGCCGGCGGAGGCATCATCGAGGAGACGGCAGCGGCCAACAGCGAGCCGAGCAGCGCGCCGGCAGAGGTCTGGCGGTGTACCCAGCGCATCAGCAATCCGGAAGGCTATCAGGGCGGAGCCATCCGCCTGGAGCTTCACCAGCAGGTCAACGGGGCGGAAACGTCCGTGACCGTGCTTGAAGGCCAGACCATTGCCTTCCCGTACCAGCTGAACCTGGTCGGCGCGGAGGGAGTTGCCTCCGGCACCCTGTACCTGTCCGAGCTTGTGAACGGGACATACGTGGAGCTTGGCCATTATCCGATCACTTTTGTTAAAGAGTGAACTACCACAGACCATAAAGGTCTGTGGCTTCTGTTAAATGGTTCACCA
>CAMNNO010000119.1 GCA_946545475.1 uncultured Blautia sp. | reverse complement strand
GCGAAGCGGATTGCGGCTTACCTTTGATAAAACTATATTTTCTGTGCCCGCGAGTATAAAGAAATCGAGGTGATGAGATGAAGCTGTCAACAAGAGCCATCTACGGCCTTCGCGCGCTCATTGACCTGGGACGGACATGTGAAGAAAATGAGGCGGGCCTCGTATCGTTGCAGAGCATAGCCGCCCGGCAGGATATATCGGTCAGCTATCTGGAGCAGCTGATGGCGCTTCTCAAAAAAGACGGCCTGGTGGAAAGCAGCCGGGGCGTCCAGGGCGGTTACCGCCTGTCCCGGCCGGCAGGGGACATCTCCGTCGGCGATGTCTTAAGAGCACTGGAAGGCGGCCTGGAGGCCGTAAAGTGTCCCGGGATCGGCCAGGGCGATACGGCCTGCATCAAAAAAGGAGAGGATGACGGCGCGGAGACGGCCGGCTGCCACGGCAGCAGTTCCTGCACCGCCAGGTACGTCTGGAAACGGATCAACGACAGCATAAGCAGCGCGGTGGACAGCCTGACGCTTGGCGACCTCATCGCGGACAGCGCTCCGGCGGACATCGAGGCACCTGCTCCGGCAACCGATAGCAAAGCAGGAAACCGTTAACCTTTTTTCATACATGTTTTACCATGGTATATACAGAGCCTAAAGACCGGCTATCTGCCGGATCTCTGATATATCCCATATAGATTAGGAGGACCCCGTTTATGGGCAAGTTGATTTATCTCGATAACGCAGCCACTACACAGACATCCCCGGCCGTTGTGGAAGCCATGCTTCCTTATTTTACGGAATATTATGGGAATGCCTCCACCATTTATGATTTTGCCGCAAAAAGCAAGGAAGCCCTCGCCCATGCCAGAGAGCAGATCGCCTCGTGCATCGGCGCCAAGCCGGAAGAGATCTATTTTACCGGCGGCGGCTCCGAGTCCGACAACTGGGCCCTCAAGGCGACCTTCGAAGCCTACAAGCAAAAAGGCAACCACATCATCACGAGCAAGATCGAGCACCATGCCATTCTCCACACCTGCGAGTACCTGGAGAAGGAGCGCGGCGCCAGGGTCACTTATCTCGATGTGGATGAAAACGGCTTCGTTTCCTTGGATGAGCTGAAAAAAGCCATCACGCCGGAAACCATCCTCATCACGATCATGTTTGCCAACAACGAGATCGGCACCATAGAACCCATCCGCGAGATCGGCCAGATCGCGAGGGAGCACGGGATACTCTTCCACACCGATGCCGTCCAGGCCTTCTGCCAGGTTCCCATCAATGTGGACGAGATGAACATCGACATGCTCTCCTCCAGCGGCCACAAGATCAACGGTCCCAAGGGCATCGGCTTTTTATATATCCGCAAGGGCGTCAAGATCCGCTCCTTTATCCACGGCGGCGCGCAGGAACGCAAGCGCCGGGCCGGTACCGAGAATGTTCCGGGCATCGTGGGATACGGCACAGCCGCCGAATACGCCAGTAAGACGATGGCGGACCGCGCAAAGGCGGAGATCGCCATCCGGGACCATATGATCAGCCGCATCTTAAATGAGATCCCCTACTCCCGCCTGAATGGCGACAAGGAGAAGAGGCTTCCCAACAATATCAATGTCAGCCTTGAGTTTATCGAGGGCGAGTCCATGCTCCTGATGCTCGACAGCTTTGGCATCTGCGCCTCCAGCGGCTCCGCCTGCACCTCCGGCTCCCTGGACCCCTCCCATGTGCTGATGGCTATCGGCCTGCCCCACGAGGTTGCCCACGGGTCGCTCCGCATGACGCTCAGCGAGCAGACGACCATGGAGGACGCGGATTTCGTGGTGGACCGCCTGAAGGAGATCGTATCCCAGCTGCGGGCCATGTCTCCGCTGTATGAGGACTTTATAAGAAAGAATCAGTAATTTTCGTTCGCGAGTATATATTAGAAGTACTTGAAAATTACCATCGGTAATTTTCTTAGTACTTCTGCATATACCGCGGCACAAAATTACCATCGGTAGTTATACTAGTTACACTTAATAATTGCCGGAGGCAATTATTCTAGTGTAACTGCATATACCGCGGCGAAAAATTGCAATTGGCAGTTAAATTCGTTCGCGAGTATAAACTCGTTCGCGAGTATAGATCAACAGAAGGGAATATAAAATTATGTATAGCCAGAAAGTTATGGATCACTTCCAGAACCCGAGGAATGTCGGCGAGATCGAGAACGCCAGCGGCGTAGGCACGGTGGGCAATGCCAAGTGCGGCGACATCATGCGCATGTTCCTGGATATCGACGAGGAGACCGGCATCATCAAAGACTGCAAGTTCAAGACCTTTGGCTGCGGCGCGGCCGTGGCCACCAGCAGCATGGCGACCGAGCTTGTCAAGGGCAAGACCATCCAGGAAGCCCTGGCCGTCACCAACAAGGCCGTTATGGAAGCCCTGGACGGCCTTCCTCCTGTAAAGGTCCACTGCTCTCTCCTGGCTGAGGAAGCCATCCACGCCGCCCTTTGGGACTATGCCCAGAAGCACGGCATCACCATCGAGGGCCTCAGCAAGCCGAAGAACGATATCTCCGAAGGCGAAGAGGAAGAGGATTATTAATAAAAAATGAGAAGCCAGATCCCCGGGCAGAGGCATACCGGTTTTGCCTTTGGCCGGGGATTTTTTTCTGTCTTCGCGAGTATAAAAAGATAAGGAGGGGGAGCTGCCGGCTGCCGGGCAAACCTGGCATTTGCTGCAGCTGTTCTTTTATGACAGGACTGACATTTCAAGAAGTACAGGAGCGGATGCAAAAAGGTCAGAGCAACAAAAGCCAGGCTCCGCTGACAAAATCGTATAAAGACATCTTTCGCGCCCATTTCCTGACATTCTTTAATTTTATGAATATCTGCCTGGCCGCGCTGGTTTTTATGGTGGGTTCCTTTAAAAACATGCTGTTCCTTGGCGTTGTCGTTTTTAATACCGCCATCGGCATCATCCAGGAGATACGGGCCAAGAGGACGCTGGATGAGCTGACAGTGCTGACCCAGCCCAAGGCCCTGGTGCTCCGGGATGGGCAGAAATGGCAGATCGCCATCGACCAGCTGGTAAAGGACGACATCATCTATGTGTGGGCCGGCGCCCAGATACCGGCGGACGCGGTGATGCTGGAAGGGAACCTGGAGGTGAACGAATCGCTCCTGACCGGGGAATCCCAGAATATCCAGAAGCACCCCGGGGACGAGCTCTATTCCGGAAGCTATGTGGCCGCCGGGGAGGGCTACTGCCGCCTTACCCGGGTCGGGCAGGACAGCTATGCCGCCGGCATTACCGGCGAAGCCAAGGTCTATCAGAAGCATCCGTCGGAGCTCAACAATGCCATCAATGCCATCCTGAAAATGGAAGGCATTCTCATCATCCCTCTGGGGATACTGCTTTTTTACCACCAGAGGGTGGGCATGGGCTTATCGCTCCGGTCTTCCGTGGTCAGCATGGTGGCCGGCATCCAGGGCATGATCCCGGAAGGGCTGGTGCTTCTGACCAGCATCTCGTTCACCATGGGAGCGGTCAAGCTGGCCGCCAGGCATACCCTGGTCCAGGAGCCGGCCTGCATGGAAACCTTGTCCCGGGTGGATGTCCTCTGCCTGGACAAGACAGGCACCATCACGGAAGGAAATATGCGGGTGCAGGAGGTCATCCCCTGGCCGATGCCGGGAACGCCGGAACAGGCCCTGCCGGCACCGGATGACGCTCCCCCCGGAGAGCAGGAGAACGCTGCCGGCCAGGCCCAACCTGAGCCACAGGCCATGGCAGGAGAACAGGCCGTGCCGGAGGAGCCGACCGTATCGAAAGAGAATGCCGTGCCAAAGGAGCCGACCGTATCGAAAGAGAATGCCGTGCCAAAGGAGCCGACCGTATCGAAAGAGAATGCCGTGCCGGAGGAGCCGACTGTATCGAAAGAGAATGCCGTGCCGGAGGAGCCGACCGGAGCGGAAGAGCATGCCGGACCGGAAGAGATGCTCAGGCTTGAAGAACATGTCGGGCTGGAAGAGCCGTTCAGGTTCGAGGAGAATGCCGTGCGGGAAGACCAGTCCCGGCACGAGGAAGAGGGGCAGGATGAAGGGATGCCCGCCATCGCGAAGCGTGCGGCCATCCCGGAAAAAGGAGGAGCCCCGGAAAGGGCGGAAGCGTTTGGGCGCGGCGCTTTCCTGATGGAAGCCTTCCGGGCGGCAGCCATGGCGGCGGCCGGGCAGGCCGAGCATTTTTATCCCAGGCCGGAGGCCGGACAGGAGAAGCCCCTGGATATCCCCCTCATCATGGGCAACCTCATGCGGGTGCTTAAGGATAACAATTCCACGGCGAAAGCCCTGAGAGCCTATTTCCCGGAAAAAAAGGGCATGATCCCGGAAAACGTGATCCCCTTCTCATCGGAGCGCAAATACAGCGGCTGTAGTTTTGAGGGACGGGGAACCTACCTGATCGGAGCGGCCAGCTTTCTCTTTCCGGACAGCCATGACGCGCTGAAAGAAGAGGCTTCACGCCTGTCCGCGGCGGGAAAGCGCGTCCTGGTCCTCGCCGCCAGCCCGCATAAAGCCTGTGAGGGGCATCTGCCGGAGGAGCTTGCGCCGGTAGCCCTGTTTGTCCTGTCGGATGTGATCCGGAAAAACGCGCCGGAAACGGCCGGCTTTTTCTACCGTCAGGGTGTTGAGCTTCTGGTCATTTCCGGGGATGATCCGGAGGCCGTATCCGCCATCGCAAAGAAAGCGGGCATCCGCTCCGCGGATGTGTGCCAGGACGCCACATACCTTGACACACCCGAAAAAATGGCGGCCGCCCTGTCTGTCTGCCATGTATTCGGGCGCGTGACGCCTGTGCAGAAAAAAGAGATCGTCGAGATCCTGAAAAGTCAGGGGCATATCGTGGCTATGACCGGGGACGGCGTTAACGATGTGCCGGCACTCAAAAAAGCGGATTGCAGCATCGCCATGGCTTCCGGAAGCGACGCGGCCAAGAACGTGGCGAACCTCGTCCTCCTGGACGATAACTTTGCCTCCATGCCGCATGTGGTCAATCAGGGACGGCGGGTGGTCAACAACATCCGCACGGCGGCCTCCATGTTCATGATCAAAGCCATTTTTTCCATGCTGCTGTCCCTCATCAGCATTCTGGGCGACAACAACTACCCCTTCGTGCCCATCCAGCTGACCCTGATCAGCGCCTGCGCGGTGGGCATGCCGTCCTTCCTGCTGGCCCTGGAGCCAAATTACCAGAAGCCGGAAGGCGATTTTCTCCGCCATGTGTTCCTGAATGCCATTCCGGCCGCCCTTACCATAACGGGATGCGTGTTTGTGCTGATGCAGGCTAACCGGATACTCTTTCACTCCTCGGATATGCTGGGCACGGCCTGCGTTCTGGTGACGGGATGGAATTACATGGCTGCCCTGCGGTCCGTCTACTCCCCCATGAGCTGGTATCGCAAAGCCGTCATCTATACCATGCACGTGGTTTTCTTCGCCGCGGCCGCCATCCTCAGGCAGATTCTGGACCTCAAGGCGCTGGAGGTGGGGATGATCATTGTCGTCTTCATGCTCATGACTTTCTCGCCGGATATCATCACGGCCATCACGGGCGCCCTGCAGGGCTTCTTCCAGAAAGGGCTTGAGCAGGAGGAGAAAAAAGGATACCAGATCCTCTGGGAGAAGCTGCTCCACAAAGCCCCGCCCTCGGATGAGGACGTATTCCGTTCCTGAAAGCAGCCGGAAACATTCCTTTGCGCGGGGCTGCGATAAAACTGGGCAGGAGGGAGATTTGCCCTGCTGCCCGCCGCGCCCGCGCTCCGGCGCAGCCGGAAACATTCCTTTGCGCGGGGCTGTGATAAAAAGAACAGAGCCGTGAAGCGGGAGAGATGGTCTCCCGGCTTCGCGGCTCTGTTTTTTATCGCAGGGGCGGCGTAAGGAAATTATCGCCGCCTTACGGCGAACACCGCCCCGCGGGCGAGCAGGAGGGCTCTTCCTCCTGTCCGATCACTGCTGCTTATTATGGAAGGCGGCGCGCTTGCGGTCGCGGGCGTCGAGGATGCGCTTGCGGATGCGCAGGCTCTTCGGCGTCACTTCCAGAAGCTCGTCCCAGTCGATAAATTCAATGCACTGCTCCAGGCTGAGTATCCTGGGCGGCGTAAGCTTAAGGGCCTCATCGGCGTTGGAGGAGCGGGTGTTGGTCAGATGCTTGGTCTTGCAGACGTTAAGCTCGATATCCTCGCCCTTGCCGCTCTGGCCGATGACCATGCCGGCGTAAACCTTCTCACCGGGACCGACAAAGAGGGAACCCCTCTCCTGGGCGGAAAAGAGGCCGTATGTCACGGTCTCGCCGGCCTCGAAGGCGATAAGGGAGCCCTGCTTGCGATAGGGGAAATCGCCCTTATAAGGCGAATAGCCGTCAAAAATGGTATTGATGATGCCGGTTCCCTTGGTGGAAGTGAGGAAGTCGCCGCGGAAGCCGATCAGGCCGCGGGAAGGAATGCGGAACTCCAGGCGGATGGAGCCGTCGCTGGCGGTGCTCATGCCGGCCAGCTCGCCCTTGCGCTCGCTCAGCATCTGGATGATCGTGCCGGAAAACTCCTCGGGCACATCCACATAGGCCACCTCCATAGGCTCAAGCTTGCGGTTGCGCTCGTCATACTTATACAGGACCTCCGGTTTGCTGACCGCGAACTCGTATCCCTCACGGCGCATATTTTCGATGAGGACGGACAGATGCAGCTCGCCGCGCCCGGACACCTTGAAGCATTCGGTCGTGTCCGTATCCTCCACCCGCAGGCTGACATCGGTATTCAGTTCGCGGTACAGGCGGTCCCTGAGATGGCGGGAGGTGACGTACTTGCCCTCCTGGCCGGCAAGCGGGCTGTCATTGACCATAAAGTTCATGGCGATGGTGGGCTCGGAGATCTTCTGGAAGGGAATGGCCTCCGGATGGTCGCCTCCGGCCAGGGTATCGCCGATGTGGATGTCCGTGATGCCGGAGATGGCCACAATGGAGCCCACCGTAGCCTGGCGGACCTCCACCTTGGTCAGGCCGTCAAATTCGTAGAGCTTGCTGATTTTGACCCTGGTGTGCTTGGAAGCGTCGTGATGGTTAAGGAGCATCAGCTCCTGGTTGACGGCTATGGTGCCGTTCTCCACCTTGCCCACGCCGATGCGGCCCACGTATTCGTTATAGTCTATGGTGCTGATCAGCACCTGGGTATCCGCCTCCGGGTCGCCCTCGGGAGCCGGGATGTATTTTAAGATGGTGTCAAAGAGAGGAGCCATGTTTTCGGGCGTATCCTTAAGGTCAAGCACCGCATGCCCGGCCTTGGCGGAGGCGTACAGGAAGGGGCAGTCCAGCTGCTCATCGGAGGCCTCAAGGTCCATAAGGAGTTCCAGCACCTCGTCGATGACTTCCTTGGGGCGCGCCTCCGGGCGGTCGATCTTGTTGATGCAGACGATGACATGGAGGGAGAGCTCAAGAGCCTTTTTCAGCACAAACTTGGTCTGGGGCATAGCGCCTTCAAAGGCATCCACCAGAAGGATGACGCCATCCACCATCTTGAGGACGCGCTCCACCTCGCCGCCGAAATCCGCATGGCCTGGGGTATCGATGATGTTGATCTTGACGCCCTTATAGTGGACGGCGGTATTCTTCGAGAGGATGGTGATGCCCCGCTCCCGCTCGATATCGTTGGAGTCCATGACACGCTCCTGCACCTCCTGGTTTTCGCGGAAAACACCGCTCTGCTTAAGAAGCTGGTCCACCAGGGTCGTTTTGCCATGGTCAACATGGGCGATAATGGCAACGTTGCGTACATCTTCTCGTTTTATCTTCATAGAGAAAGTCCTTTCGTATTTCTTTTTCTTTTGATCATCTTTTTCTTGCGATCATTTTCTTTCTTTTTCTGATCCCCGTGAAAATTGGAAGATCATAGGCTGCCGCAAATCAGTAACAGTTTATCACATTTTTTTGAGATTACAAGCCGTTTTCCCTTTAGATTTTGCTGGGAGCGTGATAGAATAGAGGTGATATTTCGGGGTATTTTTTGTTGAATTTGTGCGAACCCCGGGAAGGCGAGGAATGTATCTTTGGATAAAAATGTCTTTATAAAGAAGTCTGATAAGTGCGCGTTATTGTTTCCGGGCATCGGTTATACGCATCAGAAACCGCTTATGTATTATGGCCGGCAGTTGGCGGCAGGGGGCGGATATGACTGCTTTCCGGTGACATATGGCGGCTTCCCGGATAATGTCAAGGGGTCGCCGGAAAAAATGCGGGAAGCCCTTTTCGGGGCGCTGGAACAGGTGAGGGCATCCCTCCAGGGCTTTCCTTTTGAGGATTACAGGGAGCTGCTTTTCATCTCCAAAAGCATCGGAACGGCGGTGGCCTGCATTTATCAGAGGGAGATCGGGCGGACCGGGAAGAATGTTTACTTTACGCCTGTAGCGGAAACCTTTTCGTGCATAGTCGCGGGCGGCATCGTCTTTCACGGAACCATGGACCCGTGGGTGCGCACGGACCTGGTGGAGAGGCGCTGCCGGGAGGAAGGCCTGCCGCTTTATACCTTTGAGGGAGCCAACCATTCCCTGGAGACGGGGGATGCCATGAAAAATATCCGTATCCTGACAGAGACTATGGAGACAGTCAGGGCCTATATCGGGGAAAGCTGAGGATTTCTGAGCGATGGCATTTTTAAAACATGGAAAGCTGGGCATTTTGGGGGCTGCCCTGGCCGCGCTCCTTACTAGTCTGGTCGCCTGGCCGGGCTTTCGGGAGAGGAGCGTTTATGCCTCGGCGCTGGAAGAAAAGGCCGCTCTTCTCCTGGGCGAGGGGCAAAAAGAAAAGCAGGAGCTGAGCGGGGAGAAAGAGACAGAAGAAGAGGTTTCCCGGGCACTGTCCCTGGCGAAGGAGGCTCTTCTGGGGGCTGAGCCTGTGGACAGGGGGGAGCTTTATGAGACCTATCTGGAATATCAGGAAGAGGCTTCCGATGAGGAGGGCCTTTTGCCGGAGCCGGCCTCCCCGGAGGATTATTCCCTGGGACGGCTGATCTTCATCGGAGATTCCCGGACGGTCGGCATGCAGAATGCCGTGCGGGATGACAGCATCTGGTCATGCAAGGTAGGCATGGGCTACAACTGGATGACCATCACAGGTGTCCCGGATATTGAACCTTTTATCGATGACAAGACATCCGTGATCATCCTGATGGGGGTCAACGACCCCTTCAACCTGCCGCATTACATCAGCTACATAAATATCAAGGCCAGCGAGTGGGCAGCCATAGGGGCCAGGACATATTTCGTATCCGTAGGCCCCCTCATGCAGGACCCCTATGTGACCAACGAACAGATAGAGGTTTTTAATGCCTCGATGCAGGCGAGCCTTTCGGGGGTCGGCTATATCGACATTTATACCTATCTGACGGAAAACGGGTATGCGACCGTCGATGGCATCCATTATACGGATGCGGTCTCGATCGGGATATATAATTATATTCTGGCGAATCTGGAGAGGGTCGGAAAAAGTCTGTGGGGCTAAGCCGCCCCATTAGCCCCGGCTTCGGGTTCCCTTCTGTTTTACGTTTGCCTGGCGGTAGGGGTGGGGGAATGTTCGCTATATCCCTTATATTTTACGCTTACCTGGCGGTAGGATGGTAGGGAGGCCATGCTTGTTTTAACCCTTATATTTTACTCTTCCCTGCCGGTAGGCGCAGGGGAGGGGGGGCCGCTCAGAGTTGC
>CAMNNO010000118.1 GCA_946545475.1 uncultured Blautia sp. | reverse complement strand
CAACTCTGAGCGGCCCCCCCTCCCCTGGCACCTACCGGCAGGTAAGAGTAAATTAAAAAAGTTGGAGGAAACATGGCGCCCCCAGAACCTACCCCCAGGTAACCATAAACCCAAATAAGCTACAGAGGGCAATGGGGTCTCCCCATAAACTATAGCATTGATTAATCTTTAAAAGCATGGTATGATAGCATTCATGCCGCAAAGAAAGCCAAAATAGCGGTTTACGATAGAAAAAAGGAGGCCTCCAGCCATGAACAGCCACTTAAGGCTCCTGCTCCTGGCAGGCGCTGTGATCTTTCTGCTCCTGACGCTATATTACATCAGGCAGAAGCACCTGGACCTTTACCATTCCATACGCTGGTTCGCCCTGGCTGTCCTCATCCTCGTCATGGCGCTTGTCCCGGATGAAATGGAAAAGCTGTCCCGCATTGCGGGCATTGAAGTGCCCTCGAACCTGGTATTCCTGTGCATGATCATCTTTTTGATCCTCACATGTCTGTCTCTCTCGGCCTCCGTATCCCGCCACCACGCCAGGATACGGACCCTTGTCCAGCAGAATGCCATCCAGGAGGAGCGCATCCGGGAGCTGGAAGAGACGGTGGGCAGGCTGACAGCGAAGACAGGGACAGATGATACAGAGAAGCTATAGAAAACGGATTTCCGCCGCAGAAGCGGCACATTTCCGTTTATAGTATGCGCACGAATTTTCAGCGAAAATCTGTTCGCTAAAGCGGCGAAAATTCGGCGCAGGAAACGAATCAAAACGCAAGCGTTTTATTTGTTTCCTATAAAAAAGCAAACCCTGCAGCAGAAAGGGAAAAACCTGACATGAAGATACTGGTGATCGTTCCCGCCTACAATGAGTCCGCGGCCATTGCAGGCACTATAAAAGAAATCCAGGAAAAGGCGCCGGAAGCGGATATCCTGGTCATCAATGATGGTTCCAGCGACGATACCGCCGGCGTTGTGTCCCGGTGCGGCGTCAAATATTTAAGCCATTGCATCAACCTCGGCATCGGCGCCGCCGTCCAGAGCGGCTTCTTATACGCCCGGGACAACGGCTACACCTACGCTGTCCAGATCGACGGCGACGGCCAGCACGACCCGGCCTACATCCTGCCCATGATCGCCTGGATGGAAAAGGAAAACATCGACGTGGGCATAGGCTCCCGCTTTATTTCTCACCAGGGCTTCCAGTCCAGCCGGATGCGCCGCCTGGGGATATGGTTTCTGTCCCACCTGGTCCGGCTCTCCTGCGGCCTGCACATCCGGGATGTCACCAGCGGCTACCGCGTCTCCAACCGCCGCTATATCGAAATCTTTGCCCGGAACTATTCGGACGATTATCCGGAATCCGACGCCATACCGGTCATCGCCTTCACGGGCGGAAAAGCGGCGGAGTATCCGATGATCATGAGGGAGCGCAGGGCGGGACACTCATCTATTGACCTGGGACACTCCTTCTATTACATTGTCAAAGCCAGCCTGTCTATTATTCTCAGCCGCTTTGTCTACCCTGTAAAAAAGACAACGTGATCTCTGTGAAGAGAACGGAATGATTATGGAGAAAAATAAAACCCCCGCTTCATCCATCCTAAAATGCCAGGCCCGGGCGCTTCTGGCTGCCTGCCTGGCCTTCGTCCTCATCCTTCTGCTGCGCCATGTGGCGCTGCCGGAGCAGATTCCATACTATGCCCTCATCTCCTCCCGGAGGGCGCCGAACAGCCGCTCCATCCTGACAAATGTGAACTTCCGGTGCGAGAACAGCCGGCAGAGAGGCCGGCGCATCATCCCCATGGGAGAGGATGCCCAGCTCTGGATCTCCTTCCGCTATCCCGAGGCTCCGGTGTGCGCTATGGGCATCACCTTTGCGTCGCCCTTTGAGAAGGCAGTCCGATGCGAGATGTATTACCCAAACGCCTTGAACGAGCTCGGCGAGGAGCGCCGGCAGATCGCCATCATTCCGGCGGGGGAGTCAGAAATATTCTTTCAGCTTCCCCCGGATGCGGAAACGGACATCCGCTTCTTCCGCATTGACATTGACGAGGAATATGAGATCGCGGACATCCTGGTGTCGGACCAGGGCTTTGGCGGCAATTATGAGCCGGGAATGCACGGGGACTGGCGCCTTATGGCCGCGCTCTTCGTCCTCCTCCTGTTCTTTGCCGAGACAGCGCTCATTTTCCGGAAAAGCCTTATGGCTTTGGGCAAAAAGCTATGGAAAAACCGGCGCCGTATAGGGCAGGGGATAGCCTTTACCGCCCTTGCCGGGGCTGCCGGAGGGGCTGCCGCGGCCGTCTACTCTCATTTTAACGGGATAGGGCTGCGGGGGATACCCGCCCTGGCTATCGCGATGCTGACCAGTCTTTTTGCCTGGGAGATACGCCTTCTTCTCAAAAAGAAAAGCCCTCTGACAAAAGCGGCCTCGCCCGCCCCTGTGCCTAAGGCTCTCTGTCCGGGCAGCGGCGGCCACTGCGGGCGATGCGCCGGAAAAGCCGGGCAGATCCTTTACTTTGCGGGAATGGCGCTTTTCTGCCTCCTCCTTGTCCTTGAAAGCATCACCGCCGCCCAGAAGGCGGCAGCGGGAAACCGCGGGTATCTTTTCATCTTCCCCCTTGTGACAGGCGAGGTCATCTTTCTGTTCCTCCTGTACCGGAAATATTTGCAGCACAGGCCCCTGGACGATAAAAAGGCCCCATACCTTTACGCGCTCGTCCTTCTGTTCCTGGCCTTTCTCTACCTATTCGCCTTCCTGCCCTTTATCTCGCCGGATGAAAAGGCCCACTACCTGTCCGCCTACCGGATCGCGAACCTGTTTCTGGGCAAAGGCACGCCTCTGGGGGAGTCGGCCCTGATCATGCGCATCGAGGACTGGCACTTTATCTTTTCCCGCGACGCGGCCATGACGGGGGAGTACCTGAACTGGCTTGGCGGGGAAGCCTCCCTCTTCCTGAATACCGCGGGATACGCCGTGGCGGATGCCACCATGGCGACCAACGCGCTCTTCGGCTACTTCCCGGCGGCCCTTGGCATTGCTCTTGCCCGCCTCCTGAAGCTGAGCGCGGCCATGACCTTTTACATGAGCCGGGCAGCAGGCGCGCTTTTTTGCGCGGGAACGGCCGTCGCCATCATGAAAAAGGACAGAAAAGGGGCCGCTCCCCTTTTCGTGGTCATGGGAACGCCTATGCTGCTGCATCTCATGGCCTCCTGCACCTACGACGCCGTGACCTTCTGCCTGGTCGCCCTGTTTGCCTGCCAGGTTTTCGCTCTTATGAATAAGAGGGAAAAAGCCACCCGGCAGGATGTGCTCCTCTGTGCCTTTTGCGGGGCGCTGATGGCGCCGGCCAAGATGGTCTATTTTCCGCTCTTGTTCCTGGCCTTTCTGATCCCCCTTAAAACGCTGGACGAAAAGCGCCTGCGGGCCCTGCTCAAGATGCTCCTGATCGCCGGGGCGGGCCTTGCGGCCATGGTGCTTTTGGGGCAGGCCATAAGGTGGCTCTCGTCCGGCACCGCCCTGCAGCGGATGCTGCGGGAAAGCCAGAACGGGCACATCGTGACGCTGAGCGGAAAGCCGGGCTATACGATCTCCTATATCCTGGGCCACTTTGGCGATTTTCTCCTCCTGTGCTATAAGACCTTCCGGCAGCTGTTCGATGAATACTTTTTCAGCATGCTGGGCAGCCGGCTCGGCCGTCTGGAGGTCTCCGTGCCGCAGGTCGTGGGCGTTGGCTTCTTCTTTATGTACCTTCGGGCCGTCAATATGCCGGAGGAAGGCGAGCTCTTCCTCGGCCCTGTAAAGAAGACGCTCACGGTCATCCTGTGCCTTGGTTGCATAGCTGGCATTACCCTTGCCATGGCCTTAAGCGACACGCCGCTATCCTCAAGCCTGGTCCTCGGCATACAGGGGCGCTACTTCCTGCCCCTTTTGCCGGTTCTCGCTGTTGTGCTCCGCAGCCGGAGCGTGACCGTAGGCTGCGATCTGAAACCGAGGCTTGTTTTCTGGACGGTCCTTTTGAACGTCTGGACACTTCTGTATGCCTTCGGGCATGCCATATTCCGATGAAAGGCAGAGAGGCTATGGCCTATACCAAAAACGACCACACCTTCGCCGTGTGCATTTACGGGGACAGCCCCTATCTCGAGGAATGCCTTCGATCCCTTGCGGCGCAGAAGACGCTGGGAAGCGTTATCCTGTGTACAGCTACCCCGTCTGAAAAGATACAAAAGACGGCAGAGCATTTCCACCTGCCGCTTTACGTCCGGGACGGTCAGCCCGGGATCGCCGAGGACTGGAACTTTGCCTATGACAAAGCCGGGACCCCCCTGATCACCCTGGCCCACCAGGACGATATCTACGAGCCGGATTTTCTCGAAAAAACACTCGAGGCACTAAATAAAGATAAGTCTCCCCTGATCGCCTTCACGGACTACTATGAGATAAAAAAAGGGGAAAAAAAGGGCAGGAAGGACAGCCGCCTTCTCCGGGTGAAGGCGTTTATGCTTTTTCCCCTAAGACTCCGGGCCTTTTGGGACAGCCGCTTTGTCCGGCGGCGCATTCTTTCCCTGGGAAGCCCCATATGCTGTCCTTCGGTCACGTATGTGAGGGAAGCGCTCCCCCGTCCGGTCTTTGATGCGGGCCTTCTGGCCTCCCTGGACTGGCAGGCCTTTGAAAAGCTCTCACGCCTTGAGGGAGGCTTCTGCTATGTCCCGTCCCCCCTTATGGGGCACCGCATCCATCCGGGCTCGGCTACCACAAAGGTCATCGCCGGCAGCCGCAGCCGCTCATCGGAGGACCTTATTATGTTCCGGAAGTTCTGGCCGGAAGGCATCGCGCGGTTCCTTAACCGCTTTTACGCGGCAGGCCAGGACGAGAATCGGGTGTGATATGAAGCTGGAAAGAACCAAAAACACAAAACGGAATATTATCATCGGCGAGGCGGAAAAGCTCTCGGGAATCTTCCTGCCCTTTGTGGTCCGCACCCTTATCATCCACCAGATGGGCGCCAGCTACCTTGGGCTGACCGGGGTCTTCTACTCGGTCATCCAGATGCTGAACCTGGCGGAGACCGGCTTTGGCATGGCGATCACCTACAGCATGTATAAGCCCATCGCCGAGGACGATGCGAAGACCATCAACGCCCTGCTCCTTTTCTATGCCCGGGTCTACCGCTTCGCCGGGGCGGCCATGGGGGCGGCGGGGCTCCTTTTGCTCCCCCTTCTCCCCCGCTGGATAAAGGGGGAGGTGCCGCCGGGCGTCAATATTTATGGCCTGTTCCTGATCTATCTTTTCGACGCCTGCCTAAACAGCTTCCTGTTTCCGGAGAAAAAGGCGCTCCTGGCGGCTTACCAGAGAAACGATGTCAGCTCGATGGTACACATATTCACCCAGGGCGGCATGTACGTTCTGCAGATCATCGCCATCTGTCTGGCCAGGGACTTTTACCTTTACGCGCTGACCGTGCCCCTGTCGACCGCCGCCTACAGCCTGCTGTGCGCGAGGGAGGCTCATCGCCTTTTCGGGCAGTACAGGAATGAGGGCGCCCTTCCTGCAAAGAACAGCTGGGAGATCAGGCGCCAGGTGGCCGGGCTCCTCCTCCGGCGGACGGCCTCCCTGTCCCGGAACGCCTTCGACTCGGTGTTCATTTCAGCCCATCTGGGGCTTGCGGTCGCGGCCATTTACGGCAATTATTATTATGTGATGGATGCCGTGGTCATGCTCCTGGCTGTCGTCAAGACATCCATGGCCGGCGGCGTGGGCAACAGCATAGCCATGGAGACAAAGGACAAAAACCTTAAGGACATGAAGACTATCGATTTTTTGTACATGGGGATCAGCGGCTGGTGCGCGGTGTGCCTTTTGTGCCTTGTGCAGCCCTTTATGGAGCTGTGGGCCGGAGCGGAGATGATGCTGCCGGGCTTTTTTGCCCTGATCTTTGCGGCGTATTTTTACCTTTTAAAAATGAGCGATATCCGCACCCTTTACGCGGAATCCGTGGGGCTTTGGTGGCAGGCCAGGCATCTTTCCATCCTGGAGGCCGCGGTCAATCTTTTCCTTAACTGGCTTCTTATCCGTCTTATGGGCCTCCCCGGGATCCTTTACGCGACCATGGTATCGTATTTTATCTTTAATTTCATCGGAGGGGCGCTGGTGCTCTTTGGCCGGTACTTTGACAGGGCCGGCCGGACAGAGTATTTTTTGTCCCATCTGCGCTACGCCCTTGTCACTGCCCTCGTGGGAGGCATAACTTATGCCGCGGCGGCACACATAGGGGTATCCGGGATGCCCGGGCTGCTTCTTAGGGGGAGCCTGTGCGTGCTGCTTCCCGGCATTCTCTATTTTTTGATCTACAGGAAAACAGGCGAATTTGGGACTGCCAAGCCGGTCCTTTTAAGACTTCTCAAATTTAGGGAGAGAGGGCACAATATATGAACCACATTTCGATTTTGGACTGTACGCTCCGGGATGGAGGCTGGGTACAGAATTTCTGCTTCGGCGAGGAGGCCATGCAGGATATCCTGTATTCCACGGAGGGCGCAGGCATCCGGTGCCTGGAGATCGGGTACCTGAACCAGAAGAGCGGCACCATGGCCGGAAGATCCATGTATGCCTCGCCAGAGGCCATTGGAAAGAACGGCCTGCAGAACCATAAGAAAAAGGGCGCGCTCCACTTTGTCATGATCGACTATGGAAAATACGATATCGCGTCCCTTCCTTTTCAGGGAGAAGAAAGCTTTGGCATAGACGGGATCCGGCTCTGCTTTCACAAGGAGGATCTGGAGAGCGCGCTCGCCGCGGCCAGAGCCATAAAGGATAAGGGCTATCATCTGTTTTTGCAGCCCATGGTCACTACCCGGTATTCGGACGAGGAATTTCTGGCCCTGATCAGCCGCGCTCAGGATGTGATGTCCTCCATAGAGGCCTTCTACATTGTGGACAGCTTTGGCGTTATGGACCCCGATGAGGCGGCCGCCCGGGTGTGCCTCGCGGACAGGGCGCTCTCACCGGAAACCATTCTGGGCGTGCATTTTCACAACAACCAGGACCAGGCCTTCGAAAACGCCAAAGCCTCCTGCGAGGCGGTCAGAGCCGGCCGCCACCTGCAGGTGGATACGACGCTCTTCGGGATCGGCAAGGGCGCCGGGAACCTGGATACGGCCTCCTTCGCCGGCTATCTTAACGAGCACTGGGGAAATACCTACGACAGGGCGGCCCTGGAAGCCGTTTCCCGCCGCCGGGTCCTGCCCCTTAAGGATACTTACCGCTGGGGCTTTTATCCGGAATATGCCCTGACCGCCAAGTACCGCATGACCCCCAGCTACGCCGGGGTCTTCTACCGGGAAAACCACCTGTCGCTGGAGGAAATGGAAGAGATCCTTTCCCAGATGCCGGAGGACAAAAAAGACTCCTTCAACCGGGGCTACGCCGAGGCGACCTTGAAAGAATATAAAGAGGCGGGCCGGGCAGCGCATAAAAAGCCGGGAAAAAAAGGCAGCGGGGAGGGAATGGCATGAAGGTATCGGTCGTTATCCCGGTCTATCAGGTGGAAGCCTATATCGAGGAATGCCTCTTAAGCGTTCAGGGTCAGACCCTTACGGACATTGAGATCATCTGTGTCAACGACTGCGGGACGGATGCCTCCTGGGATAAGGTCCAGGCGGCCGCCGGGAAGGACAGCCGCATCCGCCTGCTGGAAAACCCCCGGAACATGGGGCTTTCCGCGTCACGAAATCACGGGCTTTCGGCCGCTTCGGGCGAGTATGTCTACTTCCTGGACTCCGATGACATGATCGAGGAAAACGCCCTGGAGGAGCTCTATGCCCTCTCGAAGAGGGAGGATCTGGACGCGGCGGTCTTCTGCGCTTCCTTTATTTATGAAAACGAAGAGCTCCGGAACCGCTTTTCCGGCAATCCGGCGGTCTTTAAGAGGGCCTATCCGTCTGTCCTTAGCGGGAAGGAACTGTACAGGCGCTGGATGGAGGCCTGGGACTGGATGCCCTCCCAGCCCAGGTTCTTTTACCGGAGGTCTTTCCTTAACGATAACCATATCCGCTTCTGGGAGGGCGTTCTGCACGAGGACGAGATCTTTGCCTTCGATGTCCTCATGAAGGCCGCCCGGGTGCGCGTCTGCCCGGATGAGTGGTTCATCCGCCGCTTCCGCGCCTCCTCGATCATGACCGGCCGTCCCACGATGAAAAACGTGGAAGGGTGCATCCATATTTTGCAGCACCTGGCCGCATCCCAGAAGGAGCTGTCCGAGGATCCTTCCCTCAAGAAAGCGGCCGATTTTTACCGGACCAAGATCGTGAACAACGTGTGGCAGAAGTTCTGGAACGCCTCCGACGCGCCGAACGGGGGAAACGGGCCGTTCTGTGTATCCGGCGCAGGGCCGCTGATCTCTGTTGTCATCCCGGTTTATAATGCGGCCCCCTATCTTGAAGAATGCCTGTACAGCGTGCTGTCCCAGGATCTCATCGACTTCGAGGTCATCTGCGTGGACGACGGCTCCACCGATGAGTCGCCGGCCATGATCCGGCGCTTCATCGACCAGGACCCGAGGATACGGGGCTTTAACTTTCCACAGAACCGGGGCCAGGCGGCCGCCCGCAACAAGGGCCTCTGCCATGCCCGGGGAAAGTATGTCTACATGCTGGACGCGGACGACTGGATCGTTCCCGGGGCGCTTAGGGCCCTGTATGATGTGTGTGTCCGGGACGACCTGGATGTGCTCGGCTTTGAAAACCGCCAGTACGCCGACGAGATACGTTTCCAGGCCCAGGCGGATACCGTGCTGTTTTCCTACGGGGAGACGGAAGGGCTCTACAGCGGGAAGGATGCCTTTATCACATGCGTGGAGAAGGACACCCTCTCGCCCAGCGTGCCCACCTTTATGTTGAAGCGGGCGTATATCGGGAGGCGCGCTCTCCGCTTCCAGGAGGGCATCCTCCATGAGGATATCGGCTTTATCTTTGAGATGCTGACGGGAGCCGAAAGGGTGCGGCTGTGGCATAAGCCCTTCTTCTGCCGCCGCTTCCGGGCCCACTCCACGGTGACGGGCGGCTTCACGGCCCGCCACGCGGAGGGGTATTTAAAGAGCTGGGAGAAGGCTATGCTGTGCCGGGAGGAGCTCATGGAAAGGTTCGGCCCCGACCGGGCCTTCTGGCATGCGTGCCGGAAATGGAGCCGCGATGTGGCGGGCCGGATACGGGTCCTGTATGCCGCCTCCGAGAAGGACATCTACCGGGAGGAGGGCACCTTTGTCGACGAGACCACAAGGAGCCTGCTTGAGCTCGTCCGCCAGACCACGACCGGCCGGGAGAGGGCAAAGGATATCCTGGGCGAGGAGATGTGCCTGCGTCTTGAGGAGGCGGGAGAGGTCTACATCTGCGGCACCGGCCAGTACGCGAACCGCATGGCGGATGCCGTAGGCGCCCTGAATGTGACGATCCGGGGATTTCTGGCAAAGCCGGAGGCCTGCGAGGGGAAGCGGGCCCTGCGCGGCTTCCCCTTACTCTCCCTGGAAAAAGCAGACCCCCACGTACCAACCATCCTGGCCGTGTCTCACTACCAGGCCGGAGAATACCGAAAACTGCTGCAGGATGCCGGTTACCAGAGGATCCTGGAAACCAGCTTTTGAGAAGAAAAAGAGAAAAGAAAAGGGGAGGGCTCTCATTTCTTGTCTTTTAGATAAGAAATGAGAGCCCTCCCCTTTTCTTTTCTCTTTTTTATTATGGCAGGGCCGCCCATAAGAAATTTGTCACCTGACGGTGACGGG
>CAMNNO010000117.1 GCA_946545475.1 uncultured Blautia sp. | reverse complement strand
GCCGTGTATCCACATGCCTGAGGGCATGTGGTTTTACGGCTGATATTTTATAAAATGTAAGCAAAAAAGAAAGGTTCGGCTTACGAAAAAGATTATGCAAAGAGAACAGAAAAAAGGAAGAAACTTTATCTGGGATATCCTCATCCTGATCCTGGTCTATCTCCTTACCCGGTTTATCCAGGATAGAGCGATCCCCTATATCAACACGGTCTATCATTACACAGCCAACACCGGAGGCTTTGAAGGTCTGCTGGAAGGCCTTTTTTCGGGCAGCCCTTCATCCTGGTTCAGTACCAGGCTCTATAATTTTGAACTCCCGCAGTACAAAGGCTATATTGCCATTCTTCTGGCTGTCATGGTAGAGATCGTTTCATCGGACATCAACTCTTATCTGGATTTTTCCTGGCTTAAGAGGAAGGGCTTTGTCATGAAGGCGGCCTTCCGCCTGGCGACCTCATTCCTGTTTACCGATTTCATGCTGGCCCTGACCCTTTTGTCCCTGCTGACCATCTGCCCCCAGAATATGCCGCTGCTGTTTATGGTCCTGGAGCTTCTTGTCATCTGCCTGCCGGCAGCCCTGCACTTTTTTCTCAGGAAAAGGCAAAAAAGGTCTCCTCTAGCCATCGTCCGGAACGTGGCCAATGTCATTGTCATCTATTTTGCTGTGGGGCACAGGGTTATTGGCGCCATCCTCCTGATGGCCGTCTACCTGATATTTGACAGCCTGGAAGACCGGCTTTACAGCACCGGCGGTGACGGCGAGGATGACGAGACGGACGGAGAAGACAGGGAGGATGGAGGAGGTGCTGCCATTTTTTCATCCATCGGTTCCATGCTTGCCCTCCTTCTGACCATCGCCTTTATCGGCAGTATCGGCATGGTGATCCGCCCCTTTGTGGAAATCCATCAGCCCACCATAAACGTGGTCCATGAAGATATTTTTGTATCCCAGGTGACCGGCAGGGAGTATGATGCCGTCCTTCTCCGCACAGACGGGACGGCTGTCAATAATAATAACGAAGTCTATGTTGAAAATGTCCGGCAGGTGGTCGAGACCGATTCCAATACCTTCTTTTTGAAAAACGACGGGGAGGTAGTGGTATGCCAGTCACCGGGGCAGATCCCCGCCCCCTTCTTGAGCGGCATCCTTTTTATGAGCGCTTACCGGGATGCCTTTATCGCGGTGGATGAAAACGGCGATCTGTGGGCCTTCGGCGATATGGCCAATATCGTGCCCGGCCAAGGGATGCTTACCTCCCCGCAAAAGATACTGGAAAACTATCACCTGGTATCGGCGGATATCGGAAAAGGCCACATCCTCATGGTGGATGGGGAAGGAAACCTGTTTGGCATGGGAGAAAATGCCGTTGGCGAGCTGGGGAACGGCAATGTGTCTTTGGGACTTAGCGGGCCCCTGTATGTGATGAGCGGCATTAAGGAAGCGAAGGCCGGCGTCGGCGTGTCCTATGCTCTTGGCTATGATGGCACCATGTACGCCTGGGGCCGCAATGATGTGGGGCAGCTGGGCTATGGCGTCCGTGAGAAGTCCGGCCGGAAGATGACATACGCGGTCAATAACGGCGAGACGTATTCGTCCGTGCCGCGTGCCCTGGACTTTGGCGGGGCCGTCATCCGGCAGATCGCCATGGGAGCGGAGTGCGGCTTTGCCCTGGATGATGCCGGCCAGCTTTGGGTCTGGGGGAAGAACATTACCCGGGATTCCATCGCGGACCCCCAGGTCAGGCGGAAGGATGTGATCTACATATCCGATAATAAATACCAGAGCGGTGTTATCGACCAGAGATGCTATTATGTCAGAACGGATCAGCAGGCGTACCGGGACAGCGTCGGAAATATGGACAACTATGAGGTGAACCGTTCTGAGCTTGTCTACGACAGCAAAAACTGGTTCCCGGAGCCTGTCGAGGTGACCAATTCGTATCTGGAAAAAATGCTCTCCCATCTTCCCTGGTTCCGGGAGGAGGAAGAAGAACCCCTGCCGGAGGAGCCGGCCACGAGCACCATACATACGCCTAAAAACGATTACGGCGCCCATGGATACCTGGTATTCGAAGGACATACGTACAAGATTTTTGATGAGTGGATGTTTACCAGCAATGCCGAAACCTACTGCGAGAGCATGGGCGGGCATCTTGCGACCATAACCTCCCGTGAGGAGCACGACTTCATCCAAAATGCCATCAATGCCAGAAGCGACTTCCGGCGTTCCAGCAATTTTTACGGCATTGCCCTTAAGTACAGCGGCGGGTGGTACTGGATGAATGGCGAGGATACCTCTTACATTGCCGGCCTTGGCATAAAGCCTGCCCTGGACAACGGAAAAGGGGAAGGCTACATCAACGTGCGCGGAAAGATAAACGTCGGCGCCGTCACCAAGCATCCCTATATCTGCGAGTGGGACTATATGCCGTGAGAAGAAAAGGGGACTGTTCTTTTTTCTTGTGATTCGTAAGAAAAAAGAACAGTCCCCTTTTCTTCTCCTCTTTCTTCTCCGCTTGCTGTCAGCTCTTGCTGGGAATGAGGCTGGAGATCAGGCCGGCAAAGTTGGCCACGGGCATGGTCTGGACGACAATGCGGCCGGGGCCGGTGACGCGGGTGTTAAAAAGGCCTTCGCCGCCGAAGAGGACATTTTTGACGCCCTTTATCTGCTCAATGTCCAGCCTGACGGTCGCGTCCATCATGACAAGATAGCCGGTGTCAATGATCATCTGCTCGCCGGCGCCAAGCTCGTAATCCACCGCGGAGCCATCGATCTCGATGAAAGCGGTGCCGGAGCCGGAGATTTTCTGCATGATAAAGCCCTCGCCTCCGAAGAAGCCGGAGCCGAGCTTTTTCTGAAAATGGATGCTAAGGTCGATTCCCATCGTGGAAGCCAGGAAAGAGCGCTTCTGGCAGATGATGGGGGAAGACGGCGTGATGTTAAAGGCCCGGATGGAGCCGGGGAAGCTGGAAGCAAAGGCGATCATGCCGGGGCCGCCTTTTGCGGTATAGTGGTTCTGAAACATGTTTTCGCCGGAAAGTATGCGGCCAAATATTTTGCCGGCACCGCCGCCGGTGGTCTGCATCTCCATGTTGGGGCTCATCCAGCTCATGGCGCCGGACTCGCTGATCATGGTTTCGCCGCTGTCCAGGTTGCAGATAACGGCAGGCATCGGTTCGCCAATAATTTCATAGCGCATAGGGGTCCTCCTTTTGACATTATTGTTCTGTATCGAACGCAGCCCTGCGTAGGGCGGATGAATAGTTACAAAGGTTTTTATTTAAAAAATATACATGATATAGGGATTTTTTGTCAATAATAATGTGCAAGATCGACAAAACAAGACAACTATGGGGCCAGGCTCTTTTGCAGGAGCCTGGCCCTCTTACCCGATCTCTCTACCTTATTTTTGTACAAGAGCCTGTGCCCGCTCAAGCCGGGCGTATTCCCCGTTACGCGCGAGCAGCTCGGAGCGCGTGCCCTGTTCGCGGATGCCCTTGCCCTCGATGAGGGCGATCTGGTCGGCGCCCTGGATGGTGGAGAGGCGGTGGGCAATGACAAGGCAGGTCTTGCCCTGGGAGAGCTTGTCCAGGCTTTTCTGGATGCGCTCTTCCGTCACGCTGTCCAGGGCGGAGGTGGCCTCATCCAGGATCAGGATGGGCGGGTTCTTGAGAAATACGCGGGCAATGGAAACGCGCTGCTTCTGCCCGCCGGAGAGGACCACGCCCCTTTCGCCGACGAAGGTCTGGTATCCTTCGGGCATTTTCAGGATCTCCTGGTGGATCTCCGCCTTTTTGGCCGCCTCGACGACCTCGTCGTCGGAAGCGTCCGGCCGGCCGTAGCGGATGTTGTCCATGACCGTGCCGGCAAACAGGAAGACATCCTGCTGGATGATGCCGATCTGGCGGCGCAGGCTTTCCTGGGTGATGGAGCGCACATCCTTGCCGTCAATGCGGATGCTTCCCGCCGTGACATCGTAAAAGCGGGGAATGAGATGGCAGAGGGTGGTCTTTCCGCCGCCGGAGGAGCCGACGAGGGCGAATGTCTCGCCTGGATGCACCGTCAGGGAAACATCGCTGAGGACTTCTGTCCCGTCATTATAGGAAAACGAGACATGGTCAACCGTGATCTCGCCCGTGACATCCTGGAGCGTTTCGGCATCCGGAGCATCCTGGATCTCCGGCTCGGTGCGCATGATCTCTAAGAAGCGGTCGAAGCCGGCCATGCCCTGGGTAAAGATCTCCATGAACTGCATGAGCTTGCGGATCGGCGTGGTGAAGGTGGAAACATAGAGCGTGAAGGTAAGAAGATCCACATAGGAGAGATCCCCCTTCATGATGAGAAAGCCGCCCGCGGTGATGACCGCCACCTGCATGAGCCCCACAGTCCCCTCTACGCCGGCGTTAAAGCGCCCCATGGCCTTATAGTAGTCGACCCGGCTGGCCTTAAAGGCTTCATTGGCCTTATCGAACTTCACATCCTCCGCCTGTTCATTGGCAAAGGCCTTGGAGGTGCGTATCCCGGAAATGCCGCTCTCGATGGCGGCATTGATCTCTCCGGTGCGGATCTTGACCTGCCGGTTAGCTTTCTGCATGGCGATGCGCTGCCTGGCGCTGACGAACACGCAGATGGGCAGGAGCACCAGGAGGACAAGCGTAAGCCTGGGATTGATGAAAAGCAATATAGCCAGCGCCCCTATGATGGTAATGGAGCAGGTGAGGATATTTTCCGGGCCATGGTGGGAGAGCTCAACAATCTCAAACAGGTCATTGGTGACCCGGGAGAGGAGCACGCCGGTCCGGTTGTGGTCAAAAAAACTGTAGGAGAGCTGCTGCATGTGGACAAAGACATCCCGCCGCATATCCGCCTCCACGAGCGTCCCCATGCGGTGCCCGATGACCGTCACCAGGTACTGAAAAAAGGCGCGGAGAAGATAGCAGGCAAGCATCAGGGCCATGACCAGGAAAAAAGCGGTAAACATCCCCTCCGGCAGGAGCCGCCGCATAGATTGCCGTGATACATAGGGAAAGACAAGGTCAATAAGCGCCACAGCCACCGACAGGATCATGTCTACGGCAAAGGCACGGCCATGGGGGCGGATATAGGCGGCAAAAATGGAAAGCTTGGACCTGGAATAATCGATAGTATTTTTTTGAGCCATGATATCTCCTTAAAATAGAGGCAGGATGAAAAATACGTGAATCACGCTATACTAGAATTACTTGAAAATTACCACCGGTAATTTTCTTAGTACTTCTGCATATACCGCGGCGCAGAATTAAAGAGTGCTATTTTATTGTGTTCGCGAGTATAAAATATAGCATAAGATCAGCTTTTGCACAACCTTGTATTTCCGCCGCTCGCCCTTGCGGTAAAAGACAAAGGGCCCCGGTCCTCGCAGAAGAGGACCGGGGCCCTTTGTCTTTGTTTCAGTTTGAGACTATAGAAGCGGATCTGCAGCAAATTTAATCGACGTAGGGATTGTAAATGACAGCCCCTGTCTCAAGATCGCGGCTGTAGTGCTTGCAGAAATCCCAGATGATCTTGCCAAATTCCGGATACAGGCCGTGGGGCAGGAAGTCGGTGACGTTGAGGGCGACCATGGGGATGCCTTCGTCGTTGTTGAGATACCAGCTGTAATTGCGGTACTCATTGTTGAGGGTCTTTTCGACATACTTGTCGGCGCGGAAGCCGGAGATCTCATAGGTGTCGAAGTCGAAGTCGATGGGCTCCATGCCGTTGAGCTTAAGGTAATCATTGATGCGCATCTGGTAGACCGGATGGATGTGCTCGGGCTCATAGGGAGCGCCGGCATCCAGGCCGAAGTTCATGCCGCCGAAGCCGCAGAAATCGTAGGTGGCTGTGGTGAACATGATGGGCATGTCGACATCGTCAAGGTCAACCTCTTCATCCGGATTGACAAAGATAGCGGCCGCGTTCGGGACAGCAGCGGCGAATTTGCCGGCGTTGCCGTTGATGGCGTGGAGGGTGGCGCCGCCGCCCATGGAATAACCGGTGACATAAACGCGGGAGGGATCCAGGGCCGGATATTTTTCAAGGATATAGTCGACAACCGGCGGGAAGATCATCTGGCCGACGGAGAACATGCCGCTGTGGAACGGGGCGATGATGCCAAAGCGTTCTTTTCCGGCCAGGACCATAAGATCCATCTCATCCAGGAACTGGAGCGGGTCGTCGCCGCCGCCGTGGAGAGCGAGGAACAGCGGAATGCTGTGCTCCGGTGCGGAGCCGTCCACGACTTCTTCCGGCATGACTTCATACCAGACATCGATGTACTCGCCGGGAGAGGAGGCAAAGCCGGCATTTTCTTCCGGAACCTTATACTCGGCAAAGCGCTCGGAGTCCTTAAACTCCTCAATGACAAGGCCGTCTGCCGTCTTGTAGCCGAAGAAGGCGTTGCGCTCACTTAAGGAGTAGGGAGCCTGGTTCCAGTTTTCACCGGCATACAGGGTGGAAGCGGTGTGGAGGCCGGCCTTCACAACAGGCACGCGCTCGGCTTTGATGAACATGTTGTAGTAGGCTTCTTTGACCCAGTAGGCGGCATCGATGTCTTCGACATGGGCGTCATAGACAATCTGGAGCGGGAACTGCTGGTTGAAGTAGAAATCGACATCCCCGACATAGCCGTTGGCGTCGGTTGCGTTGGCGGCCTGGTACTTCTCAAGAACGCGGGAGGTGCAGTTGACAAGATAGGTCGGGACAATGCCGGCCACATCGCGGATGCGGTCGATATGGCCGCCGATCAGGAGCTGGCCGGCGACGCGGGTGATGTAGTCGAAGTTGCTGGCGATATAGTTATTGATGAAGGTCGCGCCCTCTCCGATGCCGATCATGTAGCGGAAGGTGGTGCCGCCGTAGTAGGCGCCTTCGGCTGAGGTAAAGCGGCCATCCTCGGTAACCACGGCCCCGCCCAGGTTGCAGGTTGCGGTCTGCATCCGGTAGTAGGCGTACTGGTCGGCATCCGCGTAAGCGTCGCCGATGGGCGTGACCAGGATAATGCTGCCCTTGCACTCTTCGATGATATCCACAAGGCCGAGGTCAGTAAGATATGCCAGCGCATCGTCCTTGGATTCAAAGTGGACATCCGTATAGACCGAGATGACGGTATTCTTGCGGTAGCCCGCGCTGGAGGACGACCAGCGGTTGGCGGAACGGTAGATATAGGTGGTGCCTTCCGGATACCCTTCAAGAGCGGGATCGTTGCAATACTGCCCGCCGAAGGTTTCGGCGAGGAAGGCCGGGCCGTTTTCGCAGGCCTCCTCAAAGGTTTCAAAGGTTGACGGGTTCTCATCGCACTGGTAATAATTCAGCGCGTGGACGCCTGTCGCCATGCCGAGAAGCATGGAGAGAGAGAGCAGGATACCAAACAGCTTTTTCATCCTCGTTTTCCTCCTTTTCTGATGACATGTGCCAGGGTTTTAAGAAACACACCTTCCTGCTTTGAAAAAGGAATGGGGGGTTTTTTAAAGCCTTTAATGTCTGGCTGCTTATATTGATATTAATATTTTTGCACAAAAAAGGAGATTGGAGAATCGTTTTTTATATCGAAAATGTTTGAAGGTATTCATGAAAAGATGATAGGCTCAGAATAAGGCCGCAGGATGTGGATAATGCTTTTGCTTTTGTTGATTTTGATTCCGGCGGTGGAAAGAGATGGGGACGGTTCTCTTTTCCTGTGATTCGTAAGAAAAAAGAATCGTCCCCATTTCTCCTTATACGCGATTCAATACAGCTTATTCCAGCGTGATCTCTTCGCCAGCCGGAACGATGAGACGGTTCGGGACATCGAAGAGCTCTGCCCTGTCCGCGTCAAACAAGGAGCCGGGGGCCATGTGGTAGGGAATGCTGTTCCTGGCGTTTATGAGTTTTGCGCAGGCGATGGCCTCGTCCATATCCATGTTGAAGCGGCCGTCGCAGACGATAAACGCGTAATGGATATCCCTCTCGGCAAGCTCGGCCATCTGGTCCGTGGTGGAGGTATCGCCGGTGGCATAAACGGATACGCCGTCGGGCATGGTGATCAGCCAGCCGACGCAGACATTGATATCATGGTTGTTATTGTTGCCGGCCTGGACAGCCTCAATGGTCACATATCCCAGGTCGAAAGTCTTATATTCGCCGTCGACGAGAGCATCCGTGTTGGTGATGATCTGGCAGTCCTCATTGCGGTTTTCAATAAGATCAACGGCGTTATGATCCGGATGCCCGTGGGAGACCAGGATCAGGTCGGCCGGGAGATCGTAGCCCTCGCCGGCATAGGGGTCGACATAGATGACCTTTCCTTCGGATGTGACAATGCGAAGGCTTCCGTGGCCCTGATAGAGCAGCTTATGAGCGGGAGCGGTTTCTTCGGCCATGGCAGAAACAGCACCCATCAGAAGCATAGACAGTGACAGAATGACACAAAGTGCTTTTTTCATGATAGTTCCTCCTTGTTCATAAACAATAAGACATTTCCTATCGGCTGCCATCACATGCCGGATCAGAAGCTTGTGAAATATTTTGGAGCTTTTGGGTATGTGATGATACTATTATAATCAATAGACGGACATTATGCAATACGCCCCCATTTCTTCCGTTGCAAAAAGTTGAAAGACAGGCGAGATTATGATAAAATTTCAAGGTATACTAGAAGTACTTGAAAATTACCACCAGTAATTTTCTTAGTACTTCTGCATATACCGCGGCACAGAACTAAAAAGTATTATTTTATTGTACTCGCGAGTATAAAAGAATTATGCCAGAGGTGCAAAAAAATGAAGGAGAAGTCTTTTGTTGTTGTCGTTGGGGGCGCGAATGTTGATATATGCGCGCAGTCCTATGCTCCCCTGATCGAGAAGGATTCGAACCCGGGGTTCTGCCGGATGGCCCTTGGGGGCGTGGGGAGAAATATTGCCCACAATCTCGCCCTGCTGGATGTCGATGTCTGCCTTCTGACCGCCATGGGGGAGGATGCCAACGCGGACATGATAAAAATGAGCTGCCGGGAGCTGGGCATTGACCTTAGCCGCGCGAACCGGGTGGCTGGCGGCCATACATCGACCTACCTGTTCATAAACGGGCCGGACGGCGATATGGCCCTGGCGGTCTCGGATATGGATATCTGCACAGCGATAACTCCGGAATATCTCATAGCCAACCGCGATGTGCTGGAAAAGGCGGAGGCGATCGTCCTGGATACCAATATTCCGGAGGAGAGCATCCTGTGGCTGTGCGAAAACTGCCAAAGCCCGGTCTTTGCCGACCCGGTTTCCGTGACAAAATCAAAGAAACTGCTAAAAAGCCTTGGCCGAATACACACATTAAAGCCAAACCTTCTGGAAGCCTCCTTCCTTTCCGGAATACCGATCAAAAACGACGCGGATCTTAAGGCAGCGGCAGGGAAGCTTCTGGACACAGGACTGAAAAGAGTATTTATTTCTCTTGGCGCGGAAGGCGTTTTTTATGCTGACGAAAAAGAGATGGGGCATGCGAGGGCGCTTCCCGTGCATCTAAAAAACGCGACCGGCGCGGGGGATGCCTTCATGTCTGGCCTGGTGTGGTCATACCTTCGGGGAGCCGACATAAAGAAGACGGTGGCTTTCGCGACAGCGGCATCCGGCATTGCCATTGAGGGGAGCGAGACGATCAATCCCGAGATGTCGGCGGCGCTTTTGCTTGCAAGGGCACAGTCATTAGACTATAACAGCATTTAACAGTAAACTAAACACAAGCTTTCAAACTATAAAAGTACCTTGCCTTCACAACCAATTGACGTGCCCTTGGGGGGAGGGGTGCAGGGGAGGGGTGCAGGGGAGGGGTGCAGGGGAGGGGGACG
>CAMNNO010000116.1 GCA_946545475.1 uncultured Blautia sp. | reverse complement strand
GGATACAGATTTTCCTCGCCATGCTTGCATGAGCGAGGAAAATCCGTATCCTTACGGCCGTGAATAGTAACGACAATTTATCAGGATTTTGGAAGCACAGGCGAAAAGGCGGCAAGCCATGCCGTGTCAGGCATGAGAAAGGAGGCAGGGCCGCGCGGGGGCGCGGAAAAATTTGCTTCGGCGATAGAACAGGATGGGATTCATGGCCGTAAACCTATACACACGAAGAAGATTGCGGAGGGCTTATTTTTATGCAGGAAGTAATGGTTTCTGATTCTGTGAAAAAAGTTGGGTTGATGGAGTGGAATCTGGATGAAGAGGGGTGTCTTCGCGTTGGCGGAGCGGAGCGCATACCGGATTATTCTTGCGGGAGTTATCCCGCCCCGCCATGGCAGGAGGTCAGGGAAAGCATTCGCGCGGTCATCATCGGAGAGGGCGTCACCCAGATCGGCCTTCACGCCTTTGAGGGGTGCGGCCGCCTTTCCCGCGTGCAGCTTCCCTCTTCCCTGACAAGGATACATGCCTATGCCTTTAAGGACTGCGCTTCTCTTAAAGAGCTGGAAGCCGGCGGCCGCTCCTTCCGCTATATCTATGACAATAGCGCGCCCCCTGTAAAGGCGAGGCTGAAAAAGGATGAGGACAGCGAGGTCATCTTTGGCGTCGGCACCTTTTCGGGGACACCCTGGGGCAGGGAAGCCTATCCGGAGGGCTATCGGCAGGAGGACCGCCTTCTGATCTGGTTTGGCTCACGGCGGGAGATTGTCATCCCGGAAGGCGTTACGGCTCTTGGCAAGTTCGCTTTTATGGACGTGGAAGCGGACAGCCTTATTCTTCCCAAATCCTTATCACAGATCGAAGACCTGGCGTTTTCCGGCTCCCGCATCCGCAGTATCCGCTTCTCAAGAGATGCCACCCCCGCCAGTATGGGGAATTTTGCCTTTGCCGGCGCAAAAACGGAGGAGGTCATCTTTCCCGCCAGGCAGGTGCAGGTGCCCTTTTTCGCCGCCGACCCGGTCATGCACTGGGGTGAGACGGCCCACAGGCGTGAGCTTCCCGACGGCACGGCCGTTAAAGAATGGGTGAGAAAAAAAGGAAAGCATGACTATCTGACGGAGCGCTACCGCGTGACGGCCGCCTCCCCCAGGGAGGGAGAGTCCTTCCGGCGGCTTCTGGTTTCCCGGAAGAAGCCGGTGTACCATAAAGATGGAACCGTGACCGGGTTTTACGGCAGAGACAGGATCGATGTGGGAAAGAGCCTCTACCGGCGCCTTGTCATGGGCCTGTGCCTGATCGTCGTCTACTGTGAGAACGGGCGCGTGGTATATGTCCGCTCGCTTCTCTGGCACGATTACGAGGAGGCGGCCGAGGAATACATAATGTTCCCGGCACGGAGCGAAGACGACATGTTTTACTGGAAAGATGACTTTGGCTGGCGGGGGCGCTATGAGATCGAGAACGGCTTTGACAGCACCGACGGCGAAAAGCTTATGGCGGAGGGCACCCTCCGCATCCTCCCAAAGGGGACGCATGAGGAATGGTTTGTCAGCCCCGAGCTCGACGCCTTCGGCGGCAGGCTGGAGTCCGAAGTAGCCCAGGCATTCCTAAAGAATAACCCGGACATCCGATGGATCTGATACTATAGCAGCACTCAAAAATGCTGATGGGGAAGAAATGGGGACGCTTCTTTTTTCTTACGGACCACAAGAAAAAGAACCGTCCCCATTTCTTCCCTCAAACCTGAAAAAACTAATTTTTTGTTCCAAACTTTAAATTTTTTATTGACTAATTGCCGCTCTTGTTTATAATAAACCTGATACTTTTCAAAGTTTTTTGCTGCATACATGAGACAAGGAGAAAACAATGCGGGTAGTTATTCAGGATGATTATGAGAAAATGTGCCAGTGGGCGGCGGATTATATCGCAGCCAAGATCAATGCCCATAAGGAGGACAGGCCCTTTGTCCTTGGTCTTCCCACCGGCTCTTCCCCTATCGGCGTGTATAAGGAGCTGATCCGGAAGAACAAGGCTGGCGAGGTTTCCTTCCAGAATGTGGTGACCTTCAACATGGACGAATATCTGGGCCTTCCCAGAGAGCATGACCAGAGCTACTGGTATTTTATGCACGACAACTTCTTTGACCACATCGAGATCCCGGCGGAAAACATTAACATTCTGAACGGCATGACGGATGACCCGGAGCAGGAATGCGCCCGCTATGAAGCCAAGATCGCGTCCTACGGCGGCATTGACCTGTTCATGGGCGGCATTGGCGTTGACGGCCACCTGGCCTTTAACGAGCCCTTTACATCCCTGACTTCCCGCACCGGCGTCAGGGACCTGACCACGGATACCCGCATCGTCAATTCCCGCTTCTTTGGCAATGACCCGGAGAAGGTGCCCGCCAAGGCCCTTTCTGTCGGCATCGGCACCGTAACGGATTCCAAAGAGGTGCTGGTCCTGATCAGCGGCCATAACAAGGCCCGTGCGCTGGCCGCCACCGTGGAAGGCGCCGTCAGCCAGAAGTGGACCTGCAGCGCCCTGCAGATGCACAACGGCGCCATCATCGCCTGCGATGAGGCCGCCTGCGGTGAGCTGACCGTGGATACCTATAAATATTTCCTGGATATTGAGAAAAAAGAGAGGCTTTAAAAAGACCCACACCTCGGAAACCTTTGTGTAAACAGGTTCCCCATGGCAGTGCCCTTTTGGCTCTATCCCTTCCGGCCGTTCATGGGGACGCCCGGGGAAGAGCCAAGAGGGCTTTTTGTGTTGTATGCGCGGGAGAAGTTCCGGCTGCGCAGGGGGGATGAGAATGAACAGAAGAAAACGGCTGCTCTATGAGCTGCAGGTGATCGTCTTGTGGACGGCCGTCCTGGTGATCACAGGTTTTATGAGAACCCAGTCCTTTATCGTCAGCCCTCTGGGACGCTCGGTCATCAAGACGCTTGTCCTGGCCATATACCAGTTCTGCCTTGCCGGCTGGGTGGTGTCGATCCACAGACGGGTCTATCACCAGGGCTTTCGCATGGGGATCTTCTGCCTGTATGTGATGGTGTGCGCCTGGTTTGTGCTGAGAACACTGTGTCAGGATGTGTTTATTCAGGATTTTGCCGCCAAGCGGACATTATGGTACCTGTACCAGGCGCCTTTTATCCTGATCCCGGTGGTCGATCTGCAGTGCTGGGCGTGCATCGGCTCGGAGAACCGGTGGCGGATGTCGCCCTATCTTAAAGCTCTCTGGGGAGGCGGGATCCTCCTGTGCCTTCTGGCGCTGACTAACGACTGGCACCAGCTTTTCTTCCGGATAAACCCTGACGGAAATATAGGCGGGTGGGGAGCGCTAAGATCCCTGTTCCTCCTGAGCTCGCTGTGGCGGATCACCCTGGTCGGAAGCGGTTTGGCCTATCTCTACCGGCGGTGCACCGTGCCGGCTAGCAAGAAGCTCATCTGGAAGCCTTTCACGATCATGCTCCTGGGCCATATGCGGCTGGTTTACAGTTATATGCACTTTAAGAGCTTTGATGAGGACTTTATCGAGATCCTGGCCATGTTTGTGGCGGTCAATGTGGCGCTTATTGAGAGCACGCTGCAGACAGGCCTCTGTATTTCCAACACCAGGCACGAGGGGATATTCGCCTCCAGCACCTTCCCGTGGCAGATCACGGACCAGGACTACAACGAACGGTATTCTTCCGCCATTACCGGAAGCTTTGATAAAGAGCTCCTCAAGGAAGCGCTCTTAATGGAGGTAAGGGTGGAAGAGCATGTGCGCCTCCGGGGGGCGCCTATCCGCGGAGGGTACGTATTCTGGAAGGAGGATATGTCGGCCGTAGAGAAGACGCTGGAAGAGCTGGCGGAGACCCAGGCCCTTCTCAAGGAAAGAAACGAGGTCATCCAGGCGGAGATCCGCCTGAATAAGCGACGCAGCCGCATACGGGCGCAGAACGAGCTGTATGACAAGATGGTCAGGGAGCTTTGGGAGTGCGTGAACCATATGCAGGCTATCCTGACGGAGTCGATCGAAACAGAAGGCGAGGCCAGGCAGGTGTTTAAAAGGGCATGCCTGGAGGGATCGTACTTTAAGCGCCGCTCGAACCTTCTGCTCCTGGAAGAGAAGGGGGTTACGGATTTCGGAAAGGAACTGGAATACTGCATCCGCGAATCCTGCTGCAATATTTCGGTAGATGGACAGGCTTATTCTTACGTTTTTATCGGAAGGGCCTTTGTCAGCGCTTCGCTGGCCAAGGCAGCCTATGACCTGTTTCAGAAAGTCATCCGCCAGATATATGACAGGGAACATGCCGTAAAGATAACGGTGGAGCTGCGGAAGGAAGGGCTTGGCCTCTGGTTTGAAGCCGGCGCGCAGGATGAGGTATTTACCGGCCTTGCGGCAAAGTATGCCTCTGGGAATATCGGGCCGGACTGCCATGTGGGAGCCGCCCGGGTGCTGGCCGAAGGCCGGGGCGTGTATCTTGGCCTGGAGGAGAACGGGCAAAGAAAGATGGAAGCCGAGACAGACGGACAAGAGAAAGAAGATTTAAGAGAAGAAAACTTAAGAAAAGCAGGCCGGGGACCGATAGCTTTCCCGGAGGCGCCAGAGAAAGCAGCTGCTGCCATGAATGGCGAAGAAGGGGCGTAAGGGATAAAAGAAGATGGAAGAAGGAAGCGGTAACTGGCTTATTTTCCGGGCAATCTGCCTGGCTGCCCTGGTGGTGCTGCAGACATACCAGGTTTACTGGGCGTGCGTGGGTATCTCCCGCCGGTGGCGCAGGCCCTGGCTGGCGATCATTGGCGGGCTTATGCTGCCGACGAGCGCCGAGATCACCTCCCTTTTGTGGTCCCTGTGCCAGAAAGGGGAGATACCGGCCATCTTGTTCCTTCCGGATTCCTGGAGCGTGAAGGATATGTTCCTTTTGCTGACCACCTGCTTTTTGACGGTCCTGACGGTGAAGCTGGTAGGTGTCGGCAAAAAATCGTGGGTGGAGAGCATTTCCCGCGATTCCATCTATGAGGCGGCCAATCAGATGCAGATGGGGATATGCTTTTATCTGGAGAACGGCATCCCGCTTCTGATCAACCCCATTATGGTATCGCTGTGCCAGACCCTTTTCGGCCATGGGTTTATGAATGGCATCACGTTTTGGAGCAGCCTTAAGAACGAGATCGGGCATACGGAGGAGAACGCCAGGCTGAACAGAAAGAATGTCATACTTCCTGACGGCAAGGTGTGGCGGTTTGAGCTGACGGAAATTTTTGACGAGGGGGAGAAGGTCTACCAGGTGACGGCTATGGATATTACAGCCCAGGTCGAGACGGGCTATGAGCTTTTTCACAGCAATGAAGAGCTGGAAAGGCTTAACCGCCGCTTTGTCCGCTATAACGAGGAGGTTTCCGAGGTGGTCCGGGAGGAAGAGATCCTGAAAGCCAAGACCCGTATCCATGACCGCCTGGGCCAGATCCTTTTAAAGACCTATCACTATCTGTCTTCCGAAGAGGCCTATGTCTCGAAGCAGGAGCTCCTCAAAATGTGGGAGAACAATATCCAGCTGGTGCTCAGGGAGACAGAGGAATCCGCAGAAGAGAAAAAGAAGGCGGAGGAAGCCATGATCCAGGCGGGCCGGGCTGTGGGCATTGGCGTCCACATCGAAGGGAGCCTTGGCGCGGGCGGAAGCGAGAGATGGCGGATCTTTTTTGCCGCTTTCCGGGAATGTATGGTCAATGCGGTGCGCCATGGCCATGCGGCCAATCTGTCGGTGGCGGTCGCGGAAGAGGCGTCCGGCGCGCGCTTTTGCTTTAAAAATGACGGGATCCTCCCGAAGGAGGCGGTCAGGGAGAGCGGGGGCCTTAAATCCCTGCGGGAAATGGTGGAAAAGGCCGGAGGCCGGATGGCTGTAGAGGTCAGGGATGCTTTTGCCGTGACGGTGTGGATACCGTGAGAACAGGCGATGGAGGAAGAGAGAGACATGACAAAAGTGATGATCGTGGAGGACCAGGTAATGCCCCGGCAGCTTTTCGAGATGATTGTGCGCCAGAGCGACAGGTATGAGCTGACCTATTCTATCGACAACGCGGCTATGGCGGATATATACTGCATGACCCATCAGGTGGATCTGATACTTATGGACATCCTGACGGCCATGGGCGAGAGCGGGCTTATGGCTGCCGCCCGCATAAAGGAGCGGTATCCCGATATTAAGATCATCATCGTCACATCCATGCCGGAGTTTTCGTATCTGGCCAGGGCAAAGGCGGCAGGGGTCGACAGCTTCTGGTATAAGGAAAACAGCCAGGTCCCGATCCTTGAGCTGATGGACAGGACCATGGCCGGGGAGTCGGTTTATCCGGACGAGGTGCCCGAGGTGGTGCTCGGGCTGGCCAGGAGCTCGGAGTTTACCGAGAGGGAGCTTGTGGTGCTGCGGGAGCTGACCAGCGGCGATCCGGACGCGGTGATCGCGCAGCGGCTGCACCTGTCTGTGTGGACCGTGCGGAGCCACATCAAGCATCTGCTGGAAAAAACAGGCTTTGATACCCGCACCCGCCTGGCCGTGGCCGCCAGGGAGAGCGGGCTTGTCATCCTCGGATTCTGACCGCTGCAGCGGCGAACGATCTTTGTCCCAGGATATGCCGTCATATTCTGCACAGAAATCTCTCGTTGACAAAAGAGTATGTCCATGTGTATAATACCGTCGCGGTTATTGCCGAATTTGATTATTTTACGGTTATTTTTGACTGTAATATTTGTAGTGAAGTATAATGTACTAAATTTAGCGATGTGTACCTTGTGTAAAACGATTAAAATACCTATTAAAATAGGGGGGGACATGAGAAAGAACGAGGTACAGGGAAAATGAAGATCGATACGAAGACTATTGTTTCTATTACAGAAGCCAATCGCAACTTTTCCAAGGTGACCCGTCTGGTCGATGCCTATGGTGCGGCGGTTATCCTGAAAAACAATGTGCCGAAATATCTGGTGATAGATTTTGACATGATCGATCAGAAAGGAGCCATACCGCCGGAGATCCTGGGAAATGAGGAGAGCGAGCGGTAAAGGCGGGAAAAGGCAGCCCCATATGCAGCTGCGGTCAAAAGGCCCGGAACAGGCTTTTGAAAAAAAGTCTGTCCGGGCTTTCATATTATCGCAGGGGCGGATCCCCTCTACCCTTTTGCCACAGGGGCGTGATATAATGGGAGCGAAAACGCTGCCGGGCCTGCCCGGCGGTTGGCTCAGGAAGGAGAGAAAACAGATGATGAATCCGGCTATGATGATGAAGGCCTTTAAGGCAAAGAAGGAATTTGAGGACAGGCATCCCAGGGTGCTTTCCTTTATCCAGAATGAGATCATGACAGGCATAGAGGAGGGAACGGTCCTGGAGATGACCGTGACAAAGCCGGGCCGCCCGGGCGTGACCGCTAACATGCGGATAACCGCGGAGGACCTGGCTTTGCTGGAAGAGCTGAAAAACATGGGCGCGAATATGAAGTGATCAGGATGCCTCGCCCGCCTCTTTGGGGAAGGTGAGGGTAATGCGGGTGCCTTTGCCGGGAGTGCTCTCAAGGGCTATCCTGGCGTTGTGAAAGATGGCCGCGTGCTTGACGATGGACAGGCCAAGGCCTGTGCCGCCGATCTTGCGGGAGTGGCTGCGGTCTACGCGGTAAAAGCGCTCAAAGACGCGTTCCTGGTCCTTTTTGGGGATGCCGATGCCGGTATCGGTGATGATGAAGCAGGCGCAGCCGTCCCGGAGCCCGGTTTCCATATGGACATGTCCGCCATGGTAATTGTATTTGATGGCATTGTCGCACAGGTTGTAGAGCATTTCGTAGACGATCTGGTAGACGCCCATGATCCGCACGTCGCTTCCGGTAAGGGAGAGCTGGATATTGCGGCTCTTTGCCTGGGAGGAGAGGGAGGAGATGACCTCCTGCGCCATATCGTACAGGGACAGGCTTTCCTTTTCGGGGAAGCCTGTTTCTTCGTCCAGCTTGGACAGGCGGATGATATCCTCGATAAGGGCCAGAAGGCGCTGGGATTCATCATAGATATCCCCGGCACATTCCGGGATCTTGTCCTCCGGCAGCAGGCCATCGCGGATAAGCTCGGCAAAGCCGGAAATGGAGGTTAACGGGGTCTTGAGCTCGTGGGAGACATTGGCCGAAAATTCTTTTCGCAAAGCCTCCCGCTGGGCGGCTTCCTCGCGGATGGTATTCTGCTGCTGCTCCAGGCGCGAAAGCAGGGGCAGAAGTTCCGGATAGGGGATGGCATCCTGGAGGGAGGTTAAAGATGTGCTGTCCGGGTCCAGGCCGATGATCGGCCGCAGGATCTGCCGGGCCATGCGGAAGGACATGATACCGGAGATGATAAGGACCAGGATCAGAACCCAGGTGATGGGAATGACAGAGGTAAGGGCGTAGAGAAGGATCCTTGCGGAGCGGGAGAGGCGGAGGACCGTCCCGTCGGGGCAGCGGAAGGCGTAGTACATGGTCGTCTCCCTGCTGGATCCCGAGTGGCGGATAGCTTGGCCTTCGCCCCGGGAGAGGGCTTCGGCAACTTCGGGACAGTCTTTCTGGCTGTCGGTGAGTTCAGGATATTCGCTGTCATATAAGACGCGGCCGTCCGGGCCGATCCAGGTTACGCGGCTGACATCCGACAGACCTTCAAGGTAGGAGAGCCCACCTATGGACAGGCCGCCGGTGGCATATGCCGCTTCCTCCTTAAGGGCCTGGGCGCTTTCCGTGATGGTCTGGGAATATTGGAGCATGAAAAAAAGCAGGCCGCAGATCAGCAGGATGGCTGCGCCTTGCAGGAAGGAGTATTTGAATATTTTTTTTCTCATAGGCGATACCTGGTTTTTTACAGGGAGGCTTTGAAGCGATAGCCTATCCCCCGGACGGTTTCGATATAGTCGCCGGCTTTGCCAAGCTTCTGGCGGAGAGTACGTATGTGGACATCAAGAGTGCGGTTTTCCGGTTCGTTTCCCAGCTGCCATACCTGGTCCAAAAGCTCGGAGCGCCTCATGGCGCTGCCCTCGTGGGAGGCCAGGAGGTACAGGAGGGAGAACTCTTTCTGGGTGAGGGCGACAAGGCGGCCGTCAACGGATACCTCGTGCCTCTGGACAGAGATGATCATATCCCCTATGCGGAGATCCTTTTCTTCCTGAGAGCCCTGCTCGCTCCGCCGCAGGACAGCCCGGACCCGGGCCAGGAGTTCCAGGATGCTGAAGGGTTTGATCACATAGTCGTCCGCACCGGCATCCAGCCCCTCGACCCGGTCGAGCTCGCTGCTCTTGGCGGTCAGGATGATGACGGGGATGTGGCACGTGAGCTGGTGGGAGCGGAGACGGTTTAAAATGGAAATGCCGTCCTCCTCCGGCAGCATCAAGTCCAGAAGGATAAGAGAGGGGAGGGAGGCCTCCACGGCGGGCCAGAACGCCGAGGGGCAGGAAAAGCCCTGGGCTTCATAGGCTTGGCTTTTCAGGGCGTAGATGACAAGTTTTCGGATGGTATCATCGTCTTCCAGGATATAGATCATGTCGTTACCTCGGAATAGGAACGGGGCGGGGCTCTCAGAGCCCCGGGGAGTTTTAGAGTGACGGAAAATGTGATATTTGAATCATAACATATCTATGGACAGGAGGGCAACCATTTTACACAAGTTTATGGGGAGACCCCATTGCCCCCTGTAGACCATTCTGGGGTATGCTTACCTGTCGGTAGGTTTTGGGTGCGCCATGTTTTCTGTTACCTTTTCTATACTCTTACCTGTCGGTAGGTTTTGGGTGCGCCATGTTTCCTTTTGCCTTTTCTATTCTACTCTTACCTGCCGGTAGGTGCCAGGGGAGGGGGGGCCGCTCA
>CAMNNO010000115.1 GCA_946545475.1 uncultured Blautia sp. | reverse complement strand
AAAAGCTTCACTCAGGCTACTCACCCCGGGTTGCTATGCAACCCCACGGGCTTGCCCGTGGGTATTAGTGAGCTTTTTTATGCTTCCTCGTCTTCAAAGATCAGCTCCGCGCTCTTTCCATCCTTCCCGGGGCTGGCGTTTTTAAAGATCTCCCAGACCTTATCCATGTCGTCCTCGGGCCGGACAAGGGACGGGCTGAAATGGGTGAGCCACATTTCTCTGACGCCGGCATCGCGGGCCAGGCATGCGGCCTCGCGGAAGGTCATGTGTTTGTAATCGCGGGCTTTATCCAGCTTATCATCCTCGCCATACATGCCTTCACAGATGAAAAGGTCCGATCCGGCCGCGTTTTTGACGATGGATTCCGTGGGGCGTGTGTCGGTGGAATAGGTGACTTTAATGCCCTTTCGCGGCGGTCCCAGCACCATATCCGGGGTGTAGACGTGCCCATCGTCCTCAATGACATTTCCCTTCTGGAGAGGATTCCAGAACTTAAGGGGTATCCCCTGCTCCTTAGCCCGCTCGGCGGAGAACTTGCCGCTTCGCAATATGTCGACGGTATAGCCGTAGCAGGGAACGTTATGGTTCACCTTAAAGGCGGTGATCCGGTAGCCGTTATACTCAAACACTTCCTCGGCGCCATTGATCTCCACATATTCGATCTCAAACGGCAGCTCCGGCGCGATGGTGCGGAGCGCGTTGACGACCCTGGGAAGGCCCTTGGGGCCGATCAGGGTCAAAGGCTCCTGCCGGTCCGCGTTTCCCATGGTGAGCAGAAGACCCGGCAGGCCGCTGATATGATCTCCGTGGAAGTGGGTAAAGCATATCACATCTATGGGTTTGAAGCTCCAGCCCTTCTCCTTGATGGCAATCTGTGTCCCCTCGCCGCAGTCTATCAGCAGGGAACTGCCATTATAGCGCAGCATCAGGGCCGTCAGCCACCGGCGGGGAAGCGGCATCATCCCGCCGCACCCTAAAAGGCATACATCCAGCATTTATGTTCCTCCTGTAAGATTTGTTATGATGCCAGCATCTGCAATAGTCACTCTTCCGGCAGATGGAGGGTCATCAGGACCGCATCCTCTGTCGGGTCCGTGTAATAGTTTTTTCTCAGGCCGTCCCGGCAGAAGCCCATCCTCTCATAAAGGCGCAGGGCCCTGGCGTTGCCGGCCCTGACCTCGAGATGAAAGGTTTTAATGCCCAAAGAGGACGCCAGGCGAGTAAGGCCCGTCAGGATAAAGGCGCCGATGCCTTCTCCCTGGCGTTCCGGAATGACGCCCACGTTCAGGATATCGCCTTCATCCAGCACATAGAGAAAGCCGATATAGCCAAGGAGCCTCCCCAGCTCTTCCACCACCAGGAAGAGGGTGTTGTCCTTGGCCAGATAGGTAAACAGGCCTTCTCTTGTCCAGGGATCGTGGAATAATAGTTTCTCGATCTGGGTTACGGCATCGATGTCGTCAACAGTCATTTCCCGAAGTGTCAAAGCCTGTCTCCTTCCTGCCCCGTCCCGGCCTTTTCCGGCTCCGGGTTTTGGGTTCCGGCCTTTTCTCCGGCTTTCTCCTTCGCGGCCTTTTCTCTTTCCGCTTTTTCCCGTTCGGCCTGCGACAGGCGGAAGTAGTCCGGGCTGTGCCGGTCGGCCGATATCATCTTCCCCTCATGGGCCAGCATGAGGCCAAGAAGGGCCACGGACGACGCCTTCTGGCGGGAGACGTGGGCGGGCGCGAAGAAAGCCCCCGCTCTCAGCTTCTCGGCGCATATGGCCTGATAGACCGGAACGCCATCCCCGAGGAAGGTAACTTTTTCTCCGAACGTGTTCAGCTTATCGATCAGCGCGTCGATGGGGAAGGCTCCCGGCTCGATCAGGCTGACCGGGCGGAAATTTTCCATATGGTAGGCGCAGGTATAGACCTGGCTCCGCCTGGCGTCCATGATCGGGCACACAATGCCGTCGGAGGCGCAGAGATTGAAGGCGAGGGCATCCAGCGTCGGCACCTCGATAAGCGGAATGTCAAGGGCCAGGCACAGGCCCTTGGCCGTTGCCGAGCCGATCCTAAGCCCCGTAAACGAGCCCGGGCCCTTGGATACCGCGATGGCATCCATATCCCTGACCGAAAGGCCGGCCATCGCAAACACGCTTTCCAGCATGAGCAGCAGGGTCTGGGAATGAGTTTTCTTGTAATCGATCGTAAATTCGGCGATCAGGTGATCATCCTCCGCGATCGCCGCGGAAGCCACCATGCCGGAACTTTCTAAAGCTGCAATTTTCAACACTTAACTCCTTTTTACACTTCTTCCACCGTGATCCGGCGGTAGTCAACGCCCCGGGACAGGTCTTTTTCGATGCGCACGCGGGTGTAGTGCTCCGGCAGGCTGCCGCGTATCTGCTCGGCCCACTCCACCAGGCAGACGCCCTGCCCGTAAAAGTATTCGTCCGCTCCGATCTCCAAAAGCTCATCCTCATCGAGGATGCGGTAAACATCAAAATGGTAAACCGGGAGCCGTCCGCTGTCATATTCCTGGACGATGGTAAATGTAGGGCTGTTTACCATGTCCGTCACGCAAAGCCCTTCCGAGATGCCCTTCGCAAGGACCGTCTTTCCCGTGCCCAGGTCCCCATCCATGGCGATTACTGTGCCCGGGCAGGCCTTTTTTCCTATATCGCGGCCAAGGGACAGGGTCTCTTCTTCTGAATATGTTTCAAAAATCATGATATCGTCCTTTTTAGCAAGATCTACTGCGGAAATATGACTATCGGAAGCAGACAAGGCTTTCGACAGCCGCATGAGCGCATGCCGTCCGCAGGTTAACGAATGGGATTATAGCACACGAGACGCGTTTCGGCAACTCACATGATCGTCAGATGCTTCTGACATAGTTTCCGTATTTCAGGATCTCCTGTTCCAGGTTCCGGTAAAACTGTCCGACATGAACGCCATCGGCCAGCGCATGGTGGACAAGGATGGAAAAGGGCATGATAGCCCTGCCTTCGGCATTCCTCTCATATTTTCCCCATGTCAGCCGGGGATTGGATTCATCTCCTCCCGCGACGGGCTGGAGGAGTGAACTGTAGGGAAGCCATGGAAGAGTTGAAATAAAATACATGGATTCCGCTTCCGCGTCTTCCGTGATCCCATTGTCCACACATTGCTTCCTGGCCTCTTCCGCTCTGGCGTAGTAATCATCCAGGGCCATGTGGTGATACAGCGTGCAGTAGCAATAGGTTGAGTCCGGCAGAAGTTCAATGTGCGAGGTCGGGCATTCGCTGTATTCGATGATCTGGCCGGCGCGTATCCTCTGCCGGAGCTCCCGCACCCCGTCCGCGGCAAGCGCGGCGGCGTGAAGGATCGTCAGATAAAAAGAACGCCCCTCCTGCCCGGCATATGCGAGGGCATCGGTCACGTCAACGGGGACGGTCGTGCCGAAATAGGGATATTGAAGGGTTCTGAAATAATCAAAATGGGCACGCCGATTATAGTGCTCCATGTCAATGATACGATAAGCCATTGTTGGTTCCTCCACCACGTTCCCAAATATCCAAAATATGTCAGACATGATGTATGCCGATATCTTAACATGTTCCGAGGCGGTTTACAAGTTGCCCTCTTGCAGTTTTTCCTTTCGGATATTATATACTCGTGAACACAATAAAATAACTCTTCAGTTCTGTGCCGCGGTATATGCAGAAGTACTTGAAAATTACCGGTGGTAATTTTCAAGTACTTCTAGTATAATACAGAGATACGATCACATTTTTAAGGAGGAATATTTTCATGCCCAATCCGCAAATTACCTTTATCATGGAAGACGGCGGCATCATCAAGGCCGAGCTCTACCCGGAGATCGCTCCCAATACCGTCAATAACTTTATCAGCCTGGTCAAAAAGAATTTTTATGACGGCCTCACCTTCCACCGCGTGATCAGCGGTTTTATGATCCAGGGCGGCTGCCCTTTGGGAACCGGCACCGGCGGCCCGGGCTACTGCATCCGCGGCGAGTTTAACCAGAACGGCTTCGCGAATGACTTAAAGCACACCGAGGGTGTCCTCTCCATGGCCAGGACATTCATGCCCAACTCCGCGGGCAGCCAGTTCTTTATCATGCACAAGGATTCTCCGTTCCTGGACGGCCAGTATGCCTCCTTCGGAAAGGTTACGGAAGGCATGGACGTTGTCAACCGCATCGCGGCCTGCGATACGGACGGAAACGACCGCCCCTTAACCCCCCAGGTCATGAAAACCGTTACCGTGGAAACCTTCGGAGTGGAATATCCGGAACCCCAGAAAGCCTGACAGGCTGTAAAGCCCGCCGGAGGCAGCTTTTCTGTTTCTTACAGGAAACTGCCTCTGGCGGGCTTGCTTTTTTGAGTGTAAGAGCTATACTTGAAGGTAGTTACAACGTGCAGCAGGAAAAGGAGGTGCTTTGTATGTCTGTTTTAGGTGCCTTTATGGTCCCACATCCCCCTATGATCATTCCCGATATCGGGAAGGGGAGCGAGGGGCAGATCGAGGAGACAACCAGGGCTTATGAGCGTGTGGCTGACGAGATTGCCGCCCTCGTGCCGGAAACTATTGTTATCACCAGCCCGCACGCCACGATGTATGCCGACTATTTCCACATCTCACCCGGGAAGCGGGCAAAGGGCTCCTTTGCGGATTTTCGGGCGGCGCATGTCCGGTTTGAGGAAGCGTATGATGAGGAGCTGGTTAACCGGATCTGCCTTCTCGCGGCAGAGGCGCATTTCCCCGCCGGCACTCTGGGGGAAAGGAATGCCAGGCTGGATCATGGGACCATGGTGCCGCTGTGGTTCATCCGGCAAAAGTACCAGGATTTTAAGCTTGTGCGCATCGGGCTCTCCGGCCTTCCCCTTGCCGACCACTACCGGCTTGGCATGATGATCCAAAAGGCGGCAGAAGAGACAAACCGGCGCATCGTCTTTGTCGGGAGCGGCGACCTTTCCCACAAGCTTCAGCCTTATGGGCCTTATGGGTTTGCGCCGGAAGGGCCGGTGTATGATGAGCGGATCATGGATGTCTGCGGCCGGGGAGCCTTCGGGGAGCTGTTTGCCTTTGACGAGGCTTTCTGCGATAAGGCGGCCGAGTGTGGCCACCGCTCCTTTGTGATCATGGCCGGAGCCCTGGACGCCCTGGCTGTCCGGGCGGAAAAGCTGTCTCATCAGGATGTGACGGGCGTCGGATACGGTATTGTCACATTCCTGCCGGAGGGCAGGGATGAGGAACGTCATTTTCTGGACAGGTATCTTAGCGAGCAGCAAAAAAAGGTCATAGAGGCGGCTGCCCAGGCTGACCCCTATGTCCGGCTGGCGGCCTCTTCCCTCGGAACCTATATCCGGACCGGCAAAACCATCCGGGTTCCCGAGGGCCTGCCGGAGAAAATGACAGATACGCAGGCCGGAGTTTTTGTGTCGATCCACGAGCATGGACGGCTGCGCGGCTGTATCGGGACGATCGCGCCCACAACGGGAAGCATAGCGGAGGAGATCATACAGAACGCGATCAGCGCATCCACGCGGGACCCGCGCTTCTCTCCCATCACGGCGGACGAGCTTGGGTGGCTGACGATCAACGTGGATGTCCTGTCCAAAGCGGAAAAGATCTCGTCCCTGTCAGAACTGGATGTCAAGCGTTACGGCGTGATCGTGAGCGCTAAAGGAAAGCGCGGCCTTCTGCTGCCGGACCTTGAAGGCGTGGATACGCCCGAACAGCAGGTTGCCATCGCGAGGCAGAAGGGCGGGATACGTGAAAACGAGCCCTATACGCTGGAACGTTTTGAGGTTATCCGCCATACCTGAAAAGGAGAAATGCTATGGCAAAATGTGGCGTATGCTTTCGGCACTGTAACATTGATGAGGGAGCGCTTGGCTTTTGCGGGGCGAGGACATGCTCTGACGGCCGGGTGACGGCGGCAAACTATGGAAAGGTGACATCGCTGGCCCTGGACCCCATTGAAAAAAAGCCCTTTGCCCGCTTTTGTCCCGGCAGCCTTATTCTTTCCGTGGGCAGCTATGGCTGTAACCTTCGCTGCCCGTTCTGCCAGAATCATGATATCTCCTGGTCGGAAGCGGCCATGGCGGCCGGGGAGAAGCTGCGCTCTTTTTCACCGGAGGACCTTGCCCGTGCCGCGGCCTATTACCGGAAGCAGGGCAATATCGGCCTGGCTTTTACCTATAATGAACCTCTGATCGGATACGAATATGTCCGGGATACGGCAAAGCTTGTGCACGATATGGGCCTGAAAACTGTCCTTGTCACCAACGGCACGGCAGAGCTTTCCGTGCTCGAAGAGCTCCTGCCCTATGTGGACGCCATGAACATTGACCTGAAAGGCTTCACGGACACGTATTACCGCGATGTCCTCAAGGGAAGCCGGGAGATGGTCATGGCCTTTATCGAGAGAGCCGCCCGCTCCTGCCACGTAGAGCTCACCACGCTCATCATCCCGGGCGAGAACGATAGCGATGAGGAGATGGAGAAAGAAAGCCGATGGATAGCTTCCCTGCAGGACGCAGGCGGAAATATCATTGGAAAAGAGATTCCTCTCCATATCTCCCGCTTTTTCCCGCGCTTTCACATGACAGACAGGCCGGCGACAGACGTTTCTCATGTGTATCACCTGGCAAAGATCGCGAGGCAGCATCTTGCGTATGTCTATACCGGCAACTGTTAAGACCAGCGCAATAGGGCAGAGGAAGGGGAATCTTCCCTCCTGCTCGCTCGCGGGTCGGCGTTCGCCGTAAGGCGATAATTTCTTTACGCCGCCCCTGCGATAAAAGAAAAGTGCCAGCACTCCTTCAAGAAGTGCTGGCACTTTTTGGGTAAAAACGGCTTTTTATGTCTTGTTAATAGTAGGTTACCTGCGCCGGCGCTTCCTCCGGGAAGTAGTAGATGTCTTCGTCCGCGAAGGAGGTTATGCCGGAGTTGTCGTATCCGCTTTGCGTCCCGCCGGTATTATCGTACCAGTTCTGCGTTCCGCCGGTGTTGTCATACCAGGTTTGTGTGCCGGTATTGTCGTACCAGTTGATGGTGCCGTTTCCGGTATTTTCGCTGAAGGAGGGGTTGGCATTTTCAGGCGCCTGGGTCGGAAGGACCTCGATAACCGGGTCGTTGACGGTCGGCTGCTGCATCCGCCATTGGTAATACCATCTCTGGTCGTAGAAGTAGTCATACTCGCACTCTTCGCAGACCTCCTTGGGAGCCGTATCCCCGTCAAAATATTCATGGATGACGCTGGGGCAGTAGGCCGTGGCTCTCAGGCCGGAAATGGTACACATGGAAACCTCCTGGATGCCAGCCGGCTGCCGGAAGTCGGTATAGGGCAGGTCCTGGTGGATCCGGTTCATGACCTTCGTCCAGAGCTGGCGGTGATAGGTGCGGGTGCCGTCGGGCATCTTTTCGTTATTATCATAGCCGGCCCACACCGCGCAGGTATAGTACGGGGTATAGCCCACAAACCAGAGGTCGTTGTAGGCGTCGGTGGTACCGGTCTTGCCGGCCACCGGCATGTGGTCAAGCGCGCAGTCCTGGGCCGTGCCGTAGGGCGAGGCGATGACATCCTCCATGGCCCTGGTCAGAAGCCACGCCGTGGTGGGCTTTATGACCGAGCGGGAAGCCGAGGTGTTCTCGATCAGCACATTTCCGTTATGGTCCAGGATCTTGGTGTAATAAATGGGCTTGATATAGTTGCCCTCGTTGGCGATCGACGCATAAGCCGCGCAGAGCTCCACATTGGTGACGCCGTTGGTGATACCGCCGATGGCGGTAGCCAGGTTCTCATCGCTCCAGACATTGCCGGCGTAGTCGATATCCTCCGCCGTTCCGTGGGCAAGAGTTGTGAAGCCGAAATTATCCAGATATCTGAGGCCAAGGGCAGGCGTGATGGCCTCCATACACTTCACGGCAACCACGTTGACGGACCGGATAATGGCATCATGGATGGTCGTTACGCCCCCGTATGTCCGGGAAGAGTTGTTGACCGGCGAGCCGTCCGGATAGGAATAGGGCTCATCCACAAAGGTCGTCGCCAGGCTCATGCCCTTCTCGTTGAGGGCCGGGGCGTAGGTGGAAACGATCTTAAAGGTTGATCCCGGCTGCCTGGTGGTATCGGTTGCCCGGTTAAGGGTGAGGCTGGCCGTCTTGCGGCCCCTGCCGCCGATGAGGGCCTTCACGTAGCCCGTGTGCTGGTCGATGACCGTCATGGAGGACTGAGGCTGGGGAATGAAGTTGACTCTCTCGGCAACCACCGTGGAGCCGTCAGACAGCACATAGTCCTTGTAGCGCTCCACATACCCCCGGGCTTCCTCCTGGGTGTCAAAAAGGAGGTCAAAGGTATAGCCCTCCTGGTTCTGGAAATAGATCGCGAGCATTTCCTTGCTGTAATTCACCTCATTCCCATCGGGCGTGCGCACCGTCAGGGCGAAGTCAAGAGCATACTCCGTGTTGGGCGGGAAGTTGGAGGGGTCGGAATACTCATCATCCAGAATGGCCTGGATGGTCGGGTCCAGGGTGGTATAGATGGACAGGCCGCCGCTGTAGAGCATGTTGCGGGCCTGGGTCAGGGTATAGCCCCTTATGCTCATCAGGTCGTTAATGACCTGTTCGGTCAGCTCGTCCTCAAAGTAGGTATAGATGGTGCTGCGGCTGCTGACGGTATCGATCTGAGCCTGGCGGATGCGGGCATAGACATCATCATTGGCAGCTTCCAGATACTCCGCCTGGGTGATGTACCCAAGCTCCAGCATCTTATCCAGGACATCCATGCGCCTCTCATTATTATTCGCCGGGTTATAGATGGGGTCATAATAATACGGGCTCTTGGTGATGCTGGCGAGCGTCGCGCACTCCGACAGATTCAGGTTCCACACGTCCTTGTTGAAATACTGCCGCGCGGCGGCCTGGACACCGTAGGCGCCCGAGCCCAGGTTGATGGTGTTCAGGTAGTTGACCAGGATAACGGACTTGTCGTTGATCTTCTCTTCCACCTGGATGGCCAGGAACTGCTCCTGGAATTTACGGGTGAATTTTTCCAGCAGCGAGGATTCCTCTGTCCAGTTGGTGAAAACATTGTTCTTAAGTAACTGCTGCGTGATGGTACTGGCCCCCTGGGACAGGTCCCCGGACATAATATCCGCCACACCGGCACGCACGATGCCCTTGACATCGATGCCGTTATGCTCATAAAACCGCTCATCCTCTATGGCGACCACCGCATCCTGCAGGTTCTGCGGAATCTGCTCGATGGACACCGGCTGGCGGTTGGAGCTGGGGGCGGCCAGCTTCCGGATCATATTGTTCTGGTCATCATAGAGAAAAGAGGCGTATCCAAGGGGCATGATGTCAACTGCGTTGACATCCGGCGCGTTGTCAATGATCCCCCGCACCGAACCGACCCCAAGGCAGACGCCCATGACGATCAGAGCTATCAGTGAAAAAAACATGGCCCGGATAAAGGAGACCCGGGCACGCTTTCCAAGCATGGAAGAGCGGGAGATCAGGGCATCCCTTTTTCTTGATGTTGCTTTTCTGCTGAAGTTCACGTTCAAAAACCTCTCTTGCTTTTTTTGTAGAAAAAAATTGCTGTAAAAAAATCTTATGAAAATGTTTTATGGCAAGTGCTATGTTACAAAATGGATCGGGTGATCCGGTAATCTTCCTTTTCCTTGTGGAACCATTATTATAACAATTTTTCTTTGGGAAGTAAACCGTTAATCAATACAAGTTTATGGGGAGACCCCAGCGCCCCCCCCCTGTAGAGCATTCTGGGTTATGCTCACCTGCCGGTAGGTTCTGGGTGTGCCATGTTTCTTTTTGCTTTTTCTATTCTACTCTTACCTGCCGGTAGGTGCCAGGGGAGGGGGGGCCGCTCA
>CAMNNO010000114.1 GCA_946545475.1 uncultured Blautia sp. | reverse complement strand
GCAACTCTGAGCGGCCCCCCCTCCCCTGCGCCTACCGCCAGGTAAGAGTAAAATATAAAAGGCAAAAGGGAGCATGGCGCACCCCACCCCCACCGTTAGGTAAACATAACCCAGAATGTTCTACAGGGGGCAATGGGGTCTCTCAAAAAAACGTGTGTTTACCCTGGCACATTACTATAGTCCCATTTACACGGAAGGGAAAATGTGCTAGTATAGGGTAGATTTATATGATTGAACCGGATATCTATATTGTTTACGGAGGTGTTTCCATGGAAAACCGGGTCGCTATTATCAGTATTATTGTCGAGGAGCCTTCCTCGACGGCTACACTTAATGCCCTTCTTCACCAGTATGCCGGATATGTGGTGGGCAGGATGGGGATTCCTTATCGGGAGAAGAATATTAATATTATCTGTATGGTGCTTGACGCGCCGAATGACGAGATCAATGCCCTTACCGGAGCTCTGGGGCGCATTCCGGGCATCACGGCGAAGGCGACGTTTTCCACGCATTGATTTTCTATAAAAGCATCTCCTGACGCCAAAACCTGGCTTGAGGCGAAAGAAGATGGTGCGGGCTGTTTAGCTTTATCTAGGCCAAAAACTGCCGTATCTCTTTTTTGGAGAGATGCGGCAGTTTTGTTATCAGTATTTTAAATATTGCTATAATATTTTATATAAGTTTACTTTTAAGAGAGGTTTTAGTATGAGCATGAATGAAACACCTTCCGGCGAGCGGGTGCAGATTGGTTTTTTTGGCGCCAGGAATGCGGGTAAATCAAGTCTTGTCAATGCGGTTGCCGGTCAGAGGGTATCTATTGTGTCCGATACCAGGGGGACGACTACCGATCCGGTCCGGAAGGCCATGGAGCTTCTTCCTCTGGGACCTGTTGTCCTTATCGATACGCCCGGGTTTGACGACACAGGAGAATTGGGAGCTTTGAGAGTTGAGCGGACAAAGGATATCCTCTCCCACTGTGATATCGCCGTTCTTGTTGTGGATGCTTCCCTGGGGCTTCTGCCGGCCGATGCCGAACTGATGTCCGTCATTAAGGAGCGGGAGATTCCCTATCTTGTCGCCTGGAACAAATGTGACAGGGGCGACGCCCTCACCCCGCCGCCGGATGCCCTGCCTGTCAGCTCTGTGACTCGGGAGGGTATCCAGGCGTTCAAGGAGCAGCTTTCCCTCCTCTCTCCCAGGCAGGAGGAAAAAAAGATCGTATCTGATCTCCTCTCTCCCGGCGACACCTGTGTTCTTGTCTGTCCCATCGACGCCTCCGCGCCCAAGGGGCGGCTCATCCTTCCGCAGCAGCAGGTTATCCGGGAGCTCCTGGAGGAGGACATCATAGCTGTTGTTGCGCGTGAGGCCAACCTTGCCCATGCCCTGACGCGCCTTAGTACGCCCCCGGCCCTTGTCATCACCGACAGCCAGGCCTTCCGCGAGGTTGACAGGACCGTCCCGCCGGATATCCCGCTGACCTCGTTCTCCATCCTGATGGCCAGGTATAAAGGGTTCCTCGAGACCGCCGTTGCCGGGATAGATGCCATAAAAGATCTGGAAGACGGCAGCCGCGTTCTCATGGCCGAGGGCTGCACCCATCACCGCCAGTGCAACGACATCGGCACGGTCAAGATCCCGTCATGGCTTCGGGCCTTTACCCATAAGCAGCTCACTATCGAGACCTGCTCCGGCAGGGATTTCCCGGAGGATCTGTCGCCCTATCAGCTTATTGTCCACTGCGGCGGCTGCATGCTGACAGAGAACATGGTAAAAGCGCGCATGGCCCGCGCTCTGCGCCAGGGCATCCCGTTCACCAACTACGGGACCGTTATCGCCGCCATCACAGGCGCCCTCGACCGGAGCCTTGCCCTTTTCCCCTCCCTGAGACACTTGCCGTGAAACACCGTCCATAAAGCATTTATAGGAAACGAGTAAAACGCTTGCGTTTTCATTCGTTTCCTGCGCCGAATTTTCGCCGCTTTGGCGGCTATAACATGAAAGGCAATTTTTGATCAACATGAATGAACATGAGAAAGAACTGATCGACCGCCTGGAACGAGAGCATAGCCTGACCGAGGAGGAGTACGCCCGTCTGATCGACGGGCGCACCGATGAGGCCCGGCAGTATATCGCCAAGAAGGCTGATGCCGTCCGCCAGGCCATCTATGGCCGGGACATTTTTACCCGCGGGCTTATCGAGATCAGCAGCATATGCAAAAACAACTGTCTTTACTGCGGCATCCGCAGGGGAAATAAAAATGCCCAGCGCTACCGCCTGCTTCCGGAGGATATTTATGCCTGTGCCGAAAGCGGTTACAGTCTGGGCTTCCGCACCTTTGTCCTGCAGGGCGGCGAGGACCCCTATTTTACGGACGATGTGCTCACGGCCATCGTTTCAACATTGCGGGAACGCTTTCCGGACTGCGCGATCACCCTCTCTATGGGCGAGCGAAAGCGCGAGAGCTACGAAGCCCTGTACCGCGCCGGCGCTGACCGCTACCTTCTCCGCCACGAGACAGCCGATGCCGACCATTACCGGATGCTCCACCCGCCGGAAATGTCATTTGAGCACCGCATGGCCTGCCTGCAAGCTCTGAAGGAGATCGGCTACCAGACAGGCGCCGGCTTCATGGTAGGCTCCCCGGGGCAGACATCCCGTACCCTCGCCAGGGATCTTAAATTTATTGAAACCTTTAAGCCGGATATGTGCGGGATCGGCCCGTTTATCCCGCACCACGACACGGAATTTAGAGACTGCCCCGCCGGCGATCTTTATCTGACCCTTTTTCTCCTCTCCGTCATCCGGCTGATCCTCCCATATGTCCTCCTGCCCGCCACGACAGCCCTTGGAACGATCCATCCCCTTGGGCGGGAAATGGGAATACAAGCCGGCGCCAATGTGGTCATGCCAAACCTTTCACCCGTGGATGTCCGGAAAAAATATGAGCTCTACGACAACAAGATCTGCACCGGCGAGGAAGCCGCCGAGTGCCGCGGCTGCCTGGCGAGGCGTTTCTCTGCCATCGGCTTTAACCTGGCCGTCAGCCGCGGAGATGTCAAACGCTGATGGATACTTCCCTTTCTTCTCCCGGTTGTTCTTGAAGTTTACCGTCTTTTTCTATATAATAAAGCTATCTCTGCAAACTCACGGCCTATGCCGCGGCAAGTAAACGTCATCAACAACCGGAGGTATCAATATGGGACTTTTTGAGAAGAAATATTGTGATGTCTGTGGCGAAAAAATAGGGCTTCTGGGCAACCGCAAGCTCGAGGATGCCAATCTTTGCAAGCACTGCGCGTCAAAGCTCTCCCCTTGGTTTAATGAGCGCCGCCACAGCACGCTCGAACAGATCAAGGAGCAGCTGGACTACCGGGAAGAGAACAAGGCCGCCGTTGCCGCCTTCCATCCCCCCCTGTCCTTCGGCAGCTATACCAAGCTCCTGATCGATGAGGATGCCCGCCGTTTTATGGTGACCAGCGCCCGCAACCTTGAGGAAGCCAACCCGGACGTGGTCGATTTCTCCCAGGTGACCGGCTGCGAGCTGGATGTGGACGAAAACAAGCGCGAGATCACCACCAAAGACAAGGACGGCAAAACCGTCAGCTATAATCCCCGCCGCTATGAATACTCCTATGATTTTGACATCATCATCCGCGTCAATAACCCCTATTTCGACGAGATGAAGTTCCAGCTTAACGGCAGCTCGGTCAAGACCGGCGAGCGGAGCATTAACGATACGCATGCCCGCCCCGGCACAAGCTCCCTTCTGGGCGACCTTCTGGGAGGAGTCTCTTCTCCCGCCCAGGGCGGCAATCGCTTCTGGAACGCGGAATATCAGGAATACTACGATACCGCCCAGACGATCCGCCAGATTCTTCTGAAAGGACGCCAGGAGGTCCGCGAGGAAGCCGCGGCCGAGAATGCTCCCGCAAAGAAAATGACCTGCCCCTTCTGCCAGGCCACGACCACACCCGACGCTTCCGGGTGCTGCGAGTTCTGCGGCAGTGTCATCGTGTCCGGCAAGTAAGGAGCTGCCGGGCTTTCGGTAAAGAACATTTTCATACTTATTCTTAGGATACTGACATGAAACGATTAAAAGACCATTTTGACCCGAAATATTCCCAGATTTCTTTTTATGTCGTCTTTACCGCCATCATCACCTATATCCTCTACCGGGTCATCAATAATATCGAGTTTATTCTGCCTGCTGTAGGGAAAGCGCTTCACTGGATCGGCCTGGTGCTGATGCCGCTGATCATCGGCTTCATCATCTTTTATCTGCTGGACCCGATCGTTGATTTTCTGGAAAAGCGGATAAAAAAGCTCCCCCTCATCGGCGGGAAGATAAAGGGCAGCCGAGGCATTGCCGTCCTGATCACGTATGCGGTCATCATAGCCGGCCTTGTCCTTGTTCTTTCCATCCTGATCTCCGCCCTGACCCGCAATATCCGGCTGGTCAGGCTGGAGGATATCATCGCCCTGGTCCAGTCCATCGCCAAAGGGTTCCAGGATCTGTCCGCCAATCTCACCGCCTGGCTTGAGGAAAAGAATCTGGAGTTCTTCCAGCAGACCGACATTGCGAATACGGTGTCAGTGACCATCCAGGGAGCCGCCGCCTCCATCGGCAATTATGTGCTGTCGCTGGTGACGAACCTGCCCGGGATCCTGACGACCCTGCTCTTTGCCATCATCTTTTCCATTTACATCCTGATCGATGAGGCCGGCCTTAAGAAATACTGGCACGGCGTTCTGAAAGCCCTTTCCAACGAAAAGGCATATCAGGCTGCCATGATGGTCCTAAGCGACGCGGACCGCATTTTTTCCGGCTACATCAGGGGACAGCTTCTGGATACGCTCTGCATGGGCATTATGTGCGGCGTTTCCCTGTCCATCATAGGGGTCAGCTACGCCCCGGTCATCGGGGCGCTCACCGGAGTTGCCAACCTGATCCCCTACATGGGGCCCGTGATCGCCTACGGCGGCTCCATCATCGTCTGCCTGATGCAGGGACAGGTGCAGAAGCTGATCATCGCGCTTATCGTCCTGTTCATCATCCAGACCCTGGATGGAAATGTCATTGAGCCAAAGCTCATGGGCGTTTCGGTGGATGTCCATCCCATGCTGGTCATCGTCGCCCTGCTGTTCGGCGGACAGGTCGGCGGGCTTGTGGGCATGCTTTTGGCCGTCCCTGTCGCCGCCATTTTAAAGATCCAGTTTGACCGCCTGGTTGACCTGCGCACGCAGCAGAAAGAAAAAGGCGCCGATGCCGGAGGGCAATAGTCCTTAGGAACTGTAGCAAAATAACTTACACATCTTGCTGGTCTTTTCGCCCGAATACATCGTTCTCGCCATGCGCGTGATTTTTGAACGATGTATTTGAACGAAAATCCTGCGCAATCTGTACAAGTTATTTTGCTACAGTTCCTTAGTCGATGCCGCGAAGGGCGGCCTGGGGGATTGTCCGGCGCAGGATATCGAGATAGTGGTTTAAGGTCTCTTTCTGGCAGGGCGTGAAGCGGGGATCGATAACGGCGTCGGATTCCCGGTAGTTTTGCAGGAAATAGGCCCTTGCCCCTTTAAGGCAGGCTCCGATCCGTATAAAATCTTCTTCACTGTGAAGCTCTGCCGCCACGGTTGTCCGAAATTCATAATCGACCGGGCCAGACAGAAGAAAATCCGCGGTTTCACGGATAGCGCCCGTATCCACATCCGGCCGCCCGGTCACCCTGGGGTAGTTCTCCCAGGAAGCCTTAATGTCCATGGCCACCCTCTGAACAAGCCCGCGCTCAGCCAGTTTTTTTACCATGTCCGGGTTTGAGCCGTTTGTGTCCAGCTTTACCGGATAGCCAAGGGCGTTTATCTCTTCCAGAAAGCCATAAAGCTCCTGGAAGAGCGTTGGCTCTCCCCCGGTTATGCACACCCCTTCCAGTATGCCCTTCCGCTTTTTTAAAAAGGCCAGGATCTCTTCTTTTGCGATCTCCGGCACACTCTGGGGCCGGAGGACAAGGTCCCCGTTCTGGCAATAGGGGCAGCGGAAGTTACAGCCTCCCAGAAATATCGTGGCCGCCACGCGCCCGGGATAATCCAGAAGGGTTGTTTTATTTAATCCACATATTTTCATGTTTGCAAAACCTCTTTTTACGAGTACAGATTCTTTGCGAGTACAGATTCTCAGAAAGGAACTTTTTCATTGAATGTGCCTATAAATGTGCATGGCAACGGCCATCCGGATGAGCCGGACGTATTATCCGATGAGCACAAACGTTTTATGGATGAGCACAAGCGTTTTATGAAAGAAGCCATCCGCCAGGCGAAAAAGGCGGCCGCGCTGGATGAGGTGCCCATCGGGTGCGTCATCGTCTGTGACGGCCGGATCATCGCCCGCGGCTATAACAGGCGGAATACGGATAAGAATACGCTCTCCCACGCGGAGCTCAACGCCATCAGAAAAGCCAGCAAAAAGGTTGGCGACTGGCGGCTGGAGGGCTGCCGCATGTATGTTACCCTGGAGCCCTGCCAGATGTGCGCCGGCGCCCTTGTGCAGTCCCGCATAGACCAGGTCGTCATCGGCTGCATGAACCCCAAAGCCGGCTGTGCCGGGTCCGTGCTGAATCTTTTGCAGATGGACGGCTTTAACCATAAGGTGGATATTATTTCCGGCGTTCTCGAGGAAGAATGTTCCCGGATGCTCTCCTCCTTCTTCCGCTCCCTGCGGGCCAGAAAGGCTGCCGCTAAAGGAGAAACGCGGAATATTGAAACAGTATAGCATAAGATCAGACCGAAAGGAAGATGATGTTTTGTGAAGAATCAGAGATGGGTCTTTCATCAGGATGTCCCCGGAGAAGAAACCGACAAGGGTGTGGTCCGGAGGATACTGACCTACACCGATGATGTCATGGCGGTGGAAAACACCTTTTCGAAGGGCAGCATAGGCAAGCTCCACCATCATCCGCATACGCAGATCACCTATGTGGTCAAGGGCGCCTTTGAATTTGAGATCGATGGCGAGCGCCACATCGTCCGCGCCGGGGACGCCCTGCTTAAGACAGACGGCGTGGAGCACGGCTGCGTATGCCTTGAGGACGGCATCCTTCTGGACATTTTCGCGCCTAAGCGGGAAGATTTTGTTGACGACTGAGCCTATAGATGGGAAGAAATGGGAACGGTTTTCTTCCCAAGGCGATAATAAAATGACCTGGAAGATACATTTTTTGTATCGTCCAGGTCATTTTATTATCGCAGGAACCCCTCTCACTTGCCCATATAGGCTGATTTTGCCCCGCAGCATTTGCACTCATAGGTGCCCGATGAATAAAGGATGCCATATGATTTACCACATATCTTACAGGTGATCGCTGTGGTTTCCCTGCCGCCGACAACTTTTTCGGCTTTTTCTTCACTGAGTTTTTCTTTCATGATATTGTTCTCCTGGGCATTTTCATTCGCAGTAATCTTATCGTTTTCCCCCATTGCTCATTCTCCTCTTTCAAAACACTCTATAAAAGCATCGCGCATAAAACTTTCCTTATTTCGTTCCTCTATTTAGTTATACGCACCAGCGGCCATATTTCCACAATCTCACAGCCCCCTCACAGCCCCCGCTCTGCCCCCATAATCTCGTGTTCTTTTCAGGGCAGTCCTATTAGCTTTTCTCATGTTCCGAAGGGTTGACAAGCTTCCGGTAGACATCCGCTTCTTCCAGGGTAGCGCGGCCGGTGCGCTCCATCTTTGTTATTCCTGAGATTCTCGGAATATCCTCCGATGGCGCGGTTTCTTCCAGGGAGGAAGGCTCGCCGCCGGTTTCGAAGGAAAAGCTTCCGGTGATCCTCACCTTGTCCCCTTCCTCCAAAACGTCTCCGGCTATCAGCTTTCCGGCGCGGTTTACGATCCCCTGGGCGGGCACGCTGGCCTTAAAGATATCGTTTGTTTCCATGTTGACGAAAACGCCGGTTTTAAGGATATCCCCTTTGTAGATATAGATAGCCTCGATGGCGTTCTCCTCTTCCCGGCGTTTTTCTTCTTCGAGGAGCGCGGCCTGCTGTGACACCGTTCGCCAGAACATGGCGGCTATAAATATAAGCCCGGCGATGAGGAGGCACGTCCCGATAATGAATTTCCAGTCTCTTTTTTTCTCCATAAGGCTTCTCCCTATACTTTATACTCGCGAACGAATTTAACTGCCAAGTGCAGTTTTACGCCGCGGTATATGCCGTTACACTTTAATGGTTGTCTGCGGCAATTATTAAGTGTAACTAATTTATTTCTGCGCCGCGGCACTCCCGCAGGGAAGTGTTATCTTCCGGACGCTAAGCCTGCCCTTTTCAATCTCCAGGATGGCCATGGTGGGCGTGCTCCCCAGCCCGCAGCTGCCGGGGTTCAGGTAAAGCCTGCCGCCCTCCCATTCCTCTGCGTACCTGTGCGTATGGCCATAGATCACGACCTTTGTATCCTCCGGGAGCGCGCGTATGTCCATCCGGTTGTGGACCATCAGGAAGCGGATGCCTTCGATGTCAAATTCCAGGCGGCCGGAAAGGTATTTTCCTATTCCGCTGTCGTTGTTGCCCCGAACGGCGTAAAGAGCGCCCAGGGGACGGAGAAGATCCAGGATATCTTCGCGGCAGATATCACCGGCATGGAGGATCGCATCACATCCTTTAAGAATATCCAGGACGGGATCCCGGAGCAGGTTATGGGTGTCTGAAAGTACGCCTATCTTTTTCATATCTTCTTCACTCTCATCCGATAGTCGGTCAGGGGAAGCCGGCCGGAGAAACATAAAAATCTATCGCTGCTGTCCGCCTTCCATACACTATATTATACACCAGGACGCCTTTTTTGTGAAGATGACAAAAAGCCCGGCTCCAATTCCCGGGAAAATTACCTGTGGTAATTTTCGGGCACTTCTAGTATAGTATAATATGTTTCAGAGTCTATAAAAGAAAGGAGCGGCTGTTTTTGCCTTGTTGTGATATGGATAAAAAAGAACTGGCCCTGGCCGTTATTGCCCGTTTGAGGGACTGCTATCCCGACGCGGACTGTACCCTGTCCTATGATGAAGCGTGGAAGCTTCTGGTCAGCGTCCGGCTGGCCGCGCAGTGTACGGACGAGCGCGTAAATATCGTTGTTAAAGACCTTTACCGGAAGTTTCCCGATGTCGCCTCCCTTGCCGGCGCTGAGCCGGAGGAAATTGAGGCCATCGTCCGTCCCTGCGGCCTGGGGCATTCCAAGGCCCGGGATATCAGCGCCTGCATGCGCGTTCTCAGGGACAGATACCAGGGAGAGGTTCCCGATACCTTTGACGAGCTCTTATCTCTTCCTGGGGTCGGGCGAAAAAGCGCCAACCTCATCATGGGGGATGTCTTCGGCAAGCCCGCCATCGTGACCGATACCCATTGTATCCGCCTGGCGAACCGCATCGGGCTGGTCGACAATATCAAAGAACCTAAGAAGGTGGAAATGGCTTTGTGGAAGATCATTCCGCCGGAGGAGGGAAATGCCCTGTGCCATCGCTTTGTGGAGCATGGAAGAGCCGTCTGCACGGCCCGCACCTCTCCCCACTGCGAAAAGTGCTGCCTGAATGACATCTGCCTGAAAGCGGGCGTGACAGCCAGGGCATGATCTCCTGCCGTCCTGATCAGTATTTATAGAAAACCATAAGGAGGATGGAGCTATGCGTTTTATATATCCCGCAATTTTTAAACAGGAACCGGACGGCCATTATGAAGGCTATTTTCCCGACTTGGACGAATGCCATTCCCGGGGCGATACCCTGGACGAGGTCCTGGAAAATGCCCGGGAGGCTGCCGCCGACTGGATCTCTCTTGAGCTTTCCGAAGATGACGGCCGCCTCCCTGCGGTCAGCGAGGAGGACGACCTGGTCCTTGGCGAGGGCGAATTTGTCCGCTTTATCTCTCTCACCTACCGCTTTCTGGATGGGTGGGATGAATAATATCAGGAGGAGGAATTCCCCGCGATAATAGGGTAGAGGGAGGCTTGCCTCGCCTCTACCCCCGGCGGGCCG
>CAMNNO010000113.1 GCA_946545475.1 uncultured Blautia sp. | reverse complement strand
CATCAATCACGAATGGCATCAATCACGAATGGCATCAATCACGAATGGCATCAATCACGAATGGCATCAATATAGGAAACAAATAAAACGCTTGCGCTTTCATTCGTTTCCTACGCTGGATTTTCGCCGCGCAAGCGGGCAGACTTCCGCTGAAAATTCGTGCGCATACTATAACATCAATATATTATCGGAGGTTGCAAGGACATGAAAAAAGCATGTTTTCTGGCTTTGATCTTAAGCTTTATTGTTGGGCTTGCCGGCTGCGGCTTTACGGAAGGGACAGATGCGGTGGTCACCATTGTTCACGCCACGCCTACCCCCACACCCGAACCGACTCCGACCCCTGCTCCCGTTACCCCGACACCCGAGCCGACGCCCACACCCGCGCCTGTCTTTGAGCAGACCCCCGGCGGCGTGAATGTTCAGGTCGTCTCCAATGTCTACACCACGAACGCAAGCGTCACCAGCGGCATCAACCTCCGCCAGGAGCCGTCCACAGAGGGCGCCGTTGTTGCCTTCGCCCCCGCCGGCGCGGTCCTTAACAGCACCGGCGTCTGCGATAACGGCTGGATCCGCATCGAATATGAAGGCCAGGTCTGCTACGCCTCCGGCGAGCTTGTCATGCTGGCTGCCGCCCCGGCCAGCACAGAGACGCAGCCCGCCCCGGAAGCCGAAGCCCCCCAGGGCTGATCTCCAAAGCCACACATACGCCAGCAAAACCCCAAAGCCAGAAGCAGGATGTTCTCTTTGCTTCTGGCTTTTTATCGCTTCTAAAGCCTTCCTTGACTTTACCTATGTCAAATGGTAAACTGTATTCCAGTTCACCTTCCTATAAGGAAGGAGCAACAGTCCTCATTTATTCTAGTGTAACTGCATATACCGCGGCGGAAAATTACAGTCGGTAATTAAATTCGCTCGCGAGTATAAACCAGATTGGAGTGGAACCTTTTATGATCGATGGAAAAAAAGTTTTATTCAGCGGCATGCAGGCCACAGGCAACCTGACATTGGGAAATTACCTGGGCGCCCTCAAAAACTGGATCTCCCTAAGCAATGAATATGAATGCTTCTACAGCGTTGTGGACATGCATTCCATCACGGTAAGGCAGGATCCGGCCGAGCTGCGCCGCAGGGCCAGGAACCTGTTCATCCTGTATGTCGCAGCCGGCCTCGACCCGGAAAAGAACTGCATATATTATCAATCGCACTGCAGCGCCCATGCCGAGCTGGCCTGGATTCTGAACTGCTTTACCTATATGGGCGAGTTGAGCCGCATGACCCAGTTCAAGGACAAATCCGCCAAGCATGCCGACAATATCAACGCCGGCCTCTTTACCTATCCCGTGCTCATGGCCGCGGATATCCTCCTTTATCAGGCGGATGTGGTCCCCGTAGGCATCGACCAGATGCAGCACCTGGAGCTGACCCGGAACCTTGCGGAGCGCTTCAACAACCTTTATGGGGATGTCTTCACTGTCCCGGAGGCCTATATCGGAAAGGTTGGCGCCAAGATCATGAGCCTCCAGGATCCGACAAAGAAGATGTCAAAGTCGGACGAGAACCCCAACGCCAGCATCTACCTCATGGATGATCCTGACACCATTATGCGCAAATGCAAGCGCGCCGTCACCGATTCCGAGGGCATCATCTGCTACCGGGACGAGCAGCCGGGCCTTAAGAACCTGATCGATATCTACAGCGCCTGCACCGGCAAAACACCCCAGGAAACGGTTAAGGAATTTGAGGGCAAGGGCTACGGAGAGCTTAAGCCTGCCGTCGGCGAGGCCGTCATCAGCGTCCTCAAGCCTCTCCAGGATGAGTTTGCCCGCCTGTCCAAGGATAAGGCCTATATCGACAGCGCCATCAAGGCGAATGCCGAAAAAGCTATGTACGTTTCCAGCAAGACCTTAAGAAAGGTCCAGAAAAAGGTGGGTTTCCCGGAGCGCGTCCGCTGAGAGCGGGACAACCGTTTTAGCGGCATATTTCCGCTGAAAATCCGCGCGCATACTATAAATTCTGTGCCGCGATATAACTTCTAATATGTAAAAGGAGAAGCTCTTATGGCAAATGCAAAAAACAGAAACAGAAGATCATCAGAAAAAAGACGCTCTGCTTTTAAACCGGCCTATATCGTTGCCGCTATAGTGATTCTCGCCGCCATTGTCGTCGCCGCGCTCTACCTTACCAAGACGGGTCCCTTTAAAAAGCCGGTGGCCACGGAAGAGACAGTCACAACCTCAGCACCCGCCTCTTCCGCGCCGGCCTCCTCCGTTCCGGAAGGGGTCGTCCTGGATGTCTCGCAGCCTCTTACAGGGCTCCATCATGCCGTCATGGAAGTTGAAAACTACGGCTCCATCTCCCTAGAGCTGGATGCGGATACCGCGCCCATAACCGTGACTAACTTTGTCAAGCTTGTGCAGGACCATTTCTACGACGGCCTCACCTTCCACCGCATCATGGACAATTTCATGATCCAGGGCGGCGATCCCCAGGGAAACGGCTTTGGCGGCTCCAGCGAGACGATCAAGGGCGAGTTTTCGGCAAACGGGGTGGAAAATAACATCAGCCATGTGCGCGGCACCATCTCCATGGCCCGCTCCCAGATGCCGGACAGCGCCAGCTCCCAGTTCTTTATCGTCCAGGCTGACAGCACCTTCCTGGACGGCAACTATGCCGGCTTTGGCCATGTCACAGCGGGCATGGATGCTGTGGACGCCATCTGCAAGGACGCAAAGCCGACCGACAATAACGGCACCATTCCCGCCTCGGAGCAGCCGAAGATCCTGTCTGTCCGGATGGTGGACTGACAGGCGCGTAAAGAGAGGGAAGTAAGATGGTTCTCGCTATCGACATAGGCAATACGAACATTGTGGCCGGGGGCCTGACACGTGACCATATCTTTTTTACCGAGCGGATATCGACCCTCTTTGCCAAGACAGAGCTGGAATATGCCGTGGATATCAAGACCATCCTGGACCTGAACCACGTGGCCTATTCCGAGATCACGGGGTGCATCATCGCCTCGGTGGTTCCCCAGATCACCACCTTTGTCCGGCTGGCGGCGGAAAAGATCCTGGATATCACCCCTCTGGTGCTGGGTCCCGGCGTCAAGACAGGGCTGAACATTCTCATGGATAACCCGGCCAGCGTCGGAGCCGACCTGGTTGCCGGCGCTGTTGCCGGGATCCATGATTACCGGCCGCCGCTCATCATCATTGACCTCGGCACGGCGACGACGCTGGCGGTGGTCGACAGGAACGGGAACTACATCGGCGGCATGATCATGCCCGGCATCGGCATTTCTCTGGATGCTCTTACGGCCAAAGCCTCCCAGCTCAGCGGGATAGGCATCGAGCCGCCCCGCCGGGTCATCAGCAAGAACACTCCGGACTCCATGAAGAGCGGGATCGTTTACGGCACGGCAGGAGCCCTTGACGGCTGCATTGAGAGGATAGAAGAGGAGCTGGGAGAAAAAGCCACCATCATTGCCACCGGAGGCCTTGCCGGCAGCGTGATCCCCTATTGCCGGAGGGATATCCTGGTGGATGAGGAGCTGCTGCTTAAGGGCCTGTACCTGATCTACGAAAAAAACAATGCCAAAAATCCTGCCGGGTAAAGCCCGGCGGGCAGGCGCTTTTACAGCAGGATGAGATCACGCATATACAAGGAGGACACTATGCGATTCCGGGCTTTCGCCCTGTTTTTGGGCTTTCTTCTGGATCTGGCCATGGGGGATCCGGATGCTTTTTTTCATCCTGTGGCGATCATAAGAAAACTCATATCGGTCACCGAGGGCTTTGTGCGCAGGCGTATGCCAAAAAATAAGCAGGGGGCTTTTCTGGGCGGAGCCGTGACCGCCATTTTTATCTGCGCTGTGACATTTTTTGTCCCCTTCCTGGCCATGCGCGGCCTTTACCGGAAGATTCCCGTGTTTGCCTTTATCCTGGAAGCGTTTTTATGCGGGCGGCTTATCTCTCCGCAATCGGTCAGGATCAACAGCATGAAGGTTTACAACCGGCTGGAAAACGGGACCCTGCCGCAGGCGCAGCGCGCTCTCTCGGCCATAAACGGGCGGGACGCTTCCCACTTAAACGAGGTGGGCGTCACGAAATCCACCGTGGAATACATTGCCCTGGGAACCACTTCCGGCGCCATCGCCCCCATGTTCTATATGGCCCTTGGCGGCCTTCCTCTGCTGGCGCTCTGCAAAGCCATAGAAAACCTGAATGACTGCCTGGGCTTTAAAAATGAGAGATATCTGTATTTTGGGCAGGTATCCCGCAGACTCTGGGATATGGCCGCATTTGTTCCCTCCCGCATAGCCGGCCTCCTGATCGTGGCCGGTTCCTATTTTTTCCGGATGGATTCCGAAAATGCCATGGCCATCTACCGCCGGGACCGCAACAAGACCAGCCGCATTAATAATGGCCAGACCCAGGCCCCCATGGCCGGCGCCCTGTGCATACAGCTTGGCGGCGATTCCAGCTATTACGGGCGCATCATCCGCAGGCCCGCCCTGGGCGATCCCCTCCGCCCGGTGGAAGAAGACGACATTCCACGCGCCAACGATATCATGTCCGCCGCTTCCTTTTTGGGGCTCCTGATCTTCATGGCGCTCTCGCGGCTCGTTGCTTTTATTGTCACAGGAAGGTAATCTATTATATAGCAGGGGGGGAGAATCCCCTCCTACTCTCCCACGGGGCGGCGCTCGGCGTAAGCCGAGGTACTTCCTTACGCCGCCCCTGCGATAATAAAAAGAAGCCTGAGATGATGGAAAGTATCATCTCAGGCTTTTTCTTGTTATTGCAGGGACGGAATCCCCTTCTGCTCGATGATATCGCAGGCCTGCGGGGGAAAATCTTACCAGTAAAGGGCATTCCCCTCGACATCAAAATATTCCGAATCCTCTGTCAGTGGGATATAATAGGTCCTCTGCTGGATCTTGTCTATGATGGCCGCGCCGGACTCGCCGTACTGCGGCGTGGGCTGGTAGTTATTGTAGTAATAGTCTGATGAGACGCTGCATGGAATGACGCTGGCATCCACGCCATCCATAACCTTATTGCCGACGACCGTAAAGGTCTGCCGGTAGATAAAGGTATCCATCTCCCTGGGATAGGAATTTCCGCCAAAGCAGAAGTTCCCGAGACCATAGACGATATTTTTGCCCTTATAAGTCTCGATGCCCTGGACAATGTGGGCATGGGATCCGACAACAAGGTCAGCGCCTTCGTCGATAGCCATGCGGCCAAGCAGGGTCTGGTATTCATCCGGGGCCTCGTCAAGCTCATTTCCCCAGTGGAAGACCACAATGGTAAGAACGGCTCCCTGCTCCTTGACCCTTTTGATGTTATTCTTAAGCTGGGGGATACGCTCATCGTGGTCGTCAAGCTCATAAATGCCGACCAGGCCGACCTTGACGCCTTTAACGTCGATTACCTGGACCTCGTCATAGCCAAAGTGGATGACGCCGACGTTATCCAGCGCCTCAAGGGTATCCAGGCGGCTGTCATAGCCATAGTCCATGCTGTGGTTATTGGCGGTATTCATGGCCTCGATGTTGCCGTCCGGCAGGATCTGGGCAAAATAGGTCGGAGCCTTGAAGGCAAACTGCTTGTCCTCGCGGGGAAGATAGTCATTATCCGTGAAAACGCTCTCCATGTTGGAGATCGTCAGGTCGTCCGAGGAAAAGATATCCAGGACATTTTCCATAAAGTAGGCTGTCCCGTAGGTTTCGCAGTAGTTGTTGAGGCTGGTGGAGTAATCAAAATATTCATCCGTGCCCAGCGTGCAGTCGCCGGCCAGGGAAACGGTGATGGTCACGGGCGTCTGGTCAACAGGCGTGGGAGAAGCTGTGCCCGCGGCACCGGCATTTTCCGCTGACGCCGGATCAGCGTTTACCGGAACAAAGCCGACGACATTATCCTGCGTGGTGCCGGATGGCGCGCTCTGGCCGTTAAAAACAGGGTTTACCGTCTCTGTATTTTTCTTACGCCCATTCACACAGGAGGCAATGCCAAAGATCAGGACGCCCAAAAGAACCACGGCAATAGCCAGAATTGTAAAAAAGCGCCGCCGCTCCTGCTCCCGCTTCCTTTTCTGCCTAAGCGCGCGGCGTTCCCTGTCCGTCAGGGGCTTTTTCTGATTGTCAGAACTCATGGTGATTACCTCCGTTTATTGATGAAACTTAGTGGAATGATATTCCTTTCCCATATTTACAAATTCAAAGAAGCATAGTATAAAATAATCAGGCGAAAGCCGGAAAGGAGCCTTTTATGAAAAAAATCAAAAAAACCCTTGGCCTCTTGTTTATTCTGCTCATCCTTTCGATCACGGCCGTCTTTGCGGATGCGCCTTCCCTTATTGCCCGGCAGGTTTCCGGCGTGGAAGCCTTCAATGCCAGAAGTGAAAGCCTTGTATCGGTAAGCCTTGAAAAGAGGACAGCCGCGAAGAAGAAAAAAACGACGGCCGCATCATCAAAGGAAACCAAAACCACTCAGGAGAAAAAGGACGATGCCGAGACCGAGATCCAGAAAGACGGATCTTACACCAGCAAGGATGAGGTGGCCGCTTATATCCATCTTTATGGCGAGCTTCCCGGAAACTACATTACCAAGAACGAAGCCAGGGACTTAGGCTGGGTCAGCAGCAAGGGAAATCTCGACAAGGTCGCTCCCGGCAAAAGCATCGGCGGCGACAAGTTCGGCAATTATGAAAAGCTCCTTCCCACAAAGAAAGGGCGCCAGTACTATGAATGCGACATCGACTACGAAGGCGGGACCAGAAATGCCAAGCGCATCATCTACTCCAACGACGGCCTGATCTTTTATACCGAGGACCACTACAACACCTTCGAGCAGCTTTATTAATCTCATTATATGCCAGAAAGCATAAAATGAAAAGGTATATTTCACACCTGAAAAGGAAGGAGCTTTGCCGATATGCAGACAGTTACCATTAGAGGAAGCGATTTTGACAATATCTGGGAGATCCACGACTATCTGAGCGAAGAACTCAATTTCCCGTCTTACTACGGAAAAAACCTGGACGCCCTGTACGATGTCCTGACAGAAATCTCTGAAGATACGCACATCATCATGGATTTTACAGACATGCTCGACGACACACTATATGACCAGATGCTGAAAATGTCCGAAGTCATGAGCGACGCCGCCGAATACAACCATTACCTGGACATCGAATGCCGGGAGGAATATCCGTTTTAAGCCTCTACGCACGCCATGGCCGGCCGCGGACGACCGGCCATGGCCGGATGTTTATGCAACAAGGGAGGCGAGGTCCCTAAAGAAACCGGGATAGGAGATGGCGACGCATTCGCCGCCTTCTATCTCTATGCCGCCATCCAGCATAAGCCCTGCCACAGCCATGGACATAGCAACGCGGTGATCGCCGTGCGCAAATACCTTACCCCCTCTCAGGGTCCTTCCGCCGCGGATGACCATGCCGTCTTCCAAAGGCGTCACATCGGCGCCAAGAACGGAAAGGTTCTCAGCCATAACCGCTATGCGGTCCGACTCCTTCACCCTAAGCTCCGCGGCATCCCGTATTACGGTCTCCCCCTCGGCAAAGGCAGCCATGACGGCCAGCACAGGGATCTCGTCGATGAGGGTGGGGATCAGGCTGCCCTCGATAACCGTGCCGTGAAGGGGTCCGGCTTTTATCAGAAGGTCGGCGCAGGGCTCACCCTCGAAAGATTCCCGGACGCAGGTAACAGAGCCGCCCATGGCCCGGACAGCCCGGATGAAGCCGTCCCTGGTGGGATTGATCCCGACATTCTTAAGAAGGACTTCGCTTCCCGGAACCAGGCAGGCCGCCGCGATAAAGTAAGCGGCAGAAGAAATATCACCGGGAACCAGGATATCCTGTCCCTTAAGGACGGGAGAGGGCTGTATGGTGACGGAGGTGCCGCTGCTGCAGAGCTCGGCGCCAAACTGGCGCAGCATGATCTCGGAATGGTTGCGGGAGAGAAACGGCTCGGTAACGGTGGTCGGGCTGTCGGCATACATGCCCGCCAGAAGGAGACAGGATTTGACCTGGGCCGAGGCTACCGGCGACTGGTAATGGATACCGGTAAGCTTCCGGCCGGAAATATGCAGGGGCGCGCAGCCGTTTCCGGAAAGGCTTTCAATACGGGCGCCCATTTTTGACAGAGGTTCCATGATGCGTTTCATGGGCCTTTTTTTAATGGAAGAATCCCCGGTAAGCGTGCTCTCAAAAGCCTGCCCGGCAAGGATGCCGCTGATCAGGCGGATGGTGGTGCCGCTGTTGCCGACATCGAGAGGGGAGGCCGGGGCGCAAAGGCCGTGAAGCCCCTTGCCCTGCACCACAACTTCTTCCCCCTGCCTTTCTATATCAATGCCCATGCTCCGAAAGCAGTCGATAGTGGACAGGCAGTCGGCTCCTTCAAGAAAGTGGGAAATGCGGGTTTTTCCTTCGGCGAGAGCCCCCAGCATGACCGCCCGGTGGGAAATGGATTTATCCCCGGGAACGGTAAGGGTGCCCTGTAATCGGTTGGCTTTTTTGATCTCCATCGTGTATCTCCTTAAGATGTCGGTGTTATCCGGAACGACTTTCTGCATCACATCCGGGCAGATATCGATGCAGCCGGATACTCTGTTATCGTATGCGCGCGGGGTTGTCCGCTAAAGCGGCGAAAACTCGTTTTCTATAGCTGCCTTAGCGCTTATGGATGACGTAATTGCGCTTTATAAGAAGCTTTCTTGCCTTTTCCATGGCTTCACTTTCATAAAATTCAATCTTCAGGACGCCTTCGTCAAATTCGCGGTTATGGATGATGCCGATATTTTTGATATTGATTTTTTCCAGGGCGAGGATGGTGGCGATAGTGGCGATCTGCCCGGCTTCATCGGCGATATCCGTATACAGGACGTAGGCCTTGCGGATGAGGCCGCTGTCGGCAACGTCAATGGAGTCGCGGTATTCCCTGGAATCGTCAAAAAGCTTATACAGCTTTCCGACATCCCGGTTATCCACATCGCAGCGGACATTGATCAGCAGCCGGATATACTCGTCCAGAACGGCGGAAATGTTTTCTTTATTTTCCAGGCAGATCTGCTGCCACATTTCGGGGGAGGATGAGGCGATGCGGGTGATATCCCGGAAGCCTCCGGCCGCCACGGCCTTCATGTAGTGTTCTTTGCCGTCCAGCTTCTGGACAACGTTCACCAGGGAGGCAGCCACAATGTGGGGAAGATGGCTGACGCCGGCCACGATGAAATCGTGCTCCTCCGGGGTGATGACCATGGGAATGGCGCCGGTACTGGAAATGAGGCCGCTGAACTCCATGAGCCTGTCCAGGGGAACATTATCCCCCGGCGTGATCATATAGTAGGCGTTTTCCAGGAGGCGGTCCGAGGACGCCGCATACCCGGATTTTTCGGACCCCGCCATGGGATGTCCGCCGATAAAGCGTGACGCCATCCCCAGCTCTTCCGCCCGCCTGTGGATGATCCCCTTCACACTGCCGACATCCGTCAGTATGGTATGGCTCTCCCTTTTTGCGGCAAACCGTTCCAGATAGGAAAGGTTGACCTCCACGGGAGAGGCCAGGAACAGATAGTCGCAGGCACAAAAAGCATCGTCGCCGTCACTCACAGCTTCATCGATAACGCCCTCTTCCTTCGCCTTTGCCAGGGTTTCCGAATTGGCGTCATAGGCTATTATGTATTCTTTGGGATTTTGCTTCTTCAGGGCCTTTGCCACGGAAGCGCCGATAAGCCCAAGGCCGATAAAACCAATTGTTCTCATTCGTTTATGTCAATTCCTTTCTGGGGTCATCTTCATGCAAACGACCTTATTTTAAGAGAAAAGGGGGGAATTGTCAATTCCCTAAAGAACCCTGGGTTGCTTCTGTTACCTGACGGTAGGTTTTGGGATGTTTTATTCTTACCTGACGGTAGGTTCTGGGGGTGCTATGTCTCTTTTTGCCTTACTCATTTTTTTCTTACCTGCTGGTAGGTTCTGGTGGGGCTATGTCTCTTTTTGCCTTACTCATGTTTTTCTTACCTGCCGGTAGGTTCTGGGGGCGCTATGTTTCTTTTTGCTTACTCATTTTTCTCTTACCTGCCGGTAGGTGCCAGGGGAGGGGGGGCCGCTCAGAGTTGC